>JASHSP010000118.1 GCA_030038655.1 Thermoplasmata archaeon
GATCGACCTCACCCTCCTCAACGACTGGGCGGGGAAGGTCTCGACGATCTCGCAGGGCCGGCTCGTCCTCGTGCCGCTGTCGGAGACGTTCACGCAGTTCCTGCTGAGCCTGTCGGGACCGGACGAGGCGCCGATCGCGGCCGCGGTCGGCTTCGGATGGGCGCCGGACTACCCCGACCCGACGGACTACATGGCGCCGATGGGCGAGGCGAACGGCGACTACACGGCGCCGGACGCGTTCAGCGAGCAGGTCTTCACGCCGTCCGAGCAGAACAACACGAGCTGCGGCCACTTCGGCATCGGACCGACCGGGAACTACACCGACAACTACGCGAACCTGACCTACTGGGCGAACGAGGCGAACCAATCGGACCTCTCCGGAACCGCAGCGTTCGCGGACGACTGCCAGGGCGTCGCGTACTCCGTGGCGAACTACTGGATGATCTACACCGGATCCCTCGCGGCGGGACCAACCCGAATCCTGCAGTACAACCTCGAGGAGCAGATCCTGAACCGGCTCGCGATGTACGTCTACAACGGCCAGTCGAACGAGCTCACGGGGTTCGCGCCGTGGATCGACAAGGCGTCGATCAACGAGAACCCGGTCATCGGCGGCGGCGGCGACTCGGTCTGGTTCCAAGTCCGGTACAACTCGTCGTTCAGCGCGGACTTCTCGGTCACGGTGAAGGAGTCCGGCCTGCCGGCCGGCACCAGCTGGTCGGCGACCGTGGGCCTCACGACCCTGAGCGGGACCGGCACGTCGATCGCGTTCCCGGCGACGTTCGCCAACGGATCGTACAACTACAGCGTCTCCTTCGAGACCGGCTACAGCGTGGCGCCGTCGAACGGGTCCGTGGTGGTGACGGGGGCGGACGCGAGCCAGTCCGTGGTCTACACCGCCTTCACGACCGCCTCCTCGAAGGTCTCCTTCAACGAGACGGGCCTCCCCTCGAACACCAGCTGGTCGGTCCTGGTCCCCGGGTACGGTGCCGTGACGTCGGGGAACCCCACCGAGACGTTCACGCTGCCCGACCACGCGAAGTACCCCTACTCGGCCAGCCTGGTCGTGGGCTTCCTGACGCCGGCGCCCGGGAACGTGACCGTGGTCGCCGCGCCGGCGTTCACGGTCCTGAACTACACCTGGCTCGTCGCCCCGAACTACGCGCTGACGTTCACCGAGTCGGGGCTGCCCGCCGGCACGAGCTGGTCGGCCACGATCGGCCCGACCGCGTCGGCGTACACGGCCGCGGTCTCGAGCGTGAACCTCACGCTGTACGAGCCGAACGGCACCTACGCGGTGCAGCTCACGTTCCCGACAGGGTACGTCTCCCCGACGAGCCCCGTCAAGGTGGTCGTGAGCGGCGCGAACGTGACGCTCCTCGTCGTGACCAGTCCGATCAAGACGCCCCCGGCCCCCGCCGCGGCGTCCCCGGCCTGGACGTACCTGAGCACGCTCGCCTACGCGTTGATCGGAGTCCTCGCGCTGCTCGCGATCGTGGGATTCCTGCTCGCCGCGCGCCGCAAGCCTCCCGCGTCCCCGCCGGAGTCGTGGATGGAGGGAGGGAAGCAGCCGGATTCCTCGACCGGTGAGTCCTCACCGGCCGACGAGGAGGCCCCGCCGCCCCCGACGAACTAGAGAGCCCAACACGCCCCCGCGGGCGATTCCCGCGGGGGCGCGAACCCGTTCCCCCCTACAGGAGCGGCAGTCGTCCCGTGATCGGGTCGAGCCGCGAGCTGGGCGCCGGACCCAGTCCGAGGCAGGTCCGGGTCCCCGGGGGGACCTCGGTGAACCCGGCGTCCTCGACCCAGACGGTCGGGATACCGGCCGACCGCGCCTGTCGTTGCACGGCCTCCATCTCGGCCAGGGTGGGGACCTCGAGCGCGACCTTCATCTGACCTTCCGCGAGCCAGGTCTCGAGCTCGCGCTGGCCGTGGCTTTCGGCCTGGCGTACGAGCAGCACCGCGGCGTGCGCCGCCTGGACCGCCGACTTGCCCGCGGTCAGTCGGAGCTCGCCCCGGACGATCAGGACCATCTTGTGGGTCGCGGGGTTGCCGCGGCCGCGGTTAGAGGTCGTACTCGGCCTCCCGCCGCGCCTCGAGCGCACGGACCTCCGTCCGGACCTCCTCCAGCCGTCGCTCGAGCTCCCCGGTAGCGGTCGGGTCCGTCCTCGACCGCGCGAGGTCGCGCCGGAGGCGACGTTCCTCGCGGCCCAGCCGGTCCAGCTCGCGCGTGAGCTCCCAGACCCCCTCCGTCCCGGGCTCCAGGGGTGCGGGTGTAGGTGGTACGGAGGCATACGACCCCTCGACGAGGCCCACGACGAAAGCGACCGCCGCGATCGCAGCCAGGCACGCCTCGAGGAGCGGATCGGACCACGCGGCCGAGAAGCCCCCCGGGGAGAACCGGAGGAGGCCGAAGCCGACGAGGACCGTCAGGACGACGCTCAGCGTGAACGACAGGGTCACCGTCTCGAGCGCCCCGCGCAGCCCCTCGGGTCCTCGGATACGGAGCCGTGGGAAGGTGGCCCGGGTCACGGCGTACCCCGGGACGAAGAAGAGGAGGGCACCCCCCACGATCGCCTCGGGCGCCGCGAGGAGGTTCATCGGGTCCGGGTGCTCATTCCGGGGTGCCTCCGGAGGTCCCGAGCTGGTGCTCGAGCTGCCGCCGGAGCCGGCGGTTCGAGACGAGGCCATGGGCGGACTTGCGCGTCAGCTCGTACTGTTTCAGGAGGGCGCGGACCTCGTGGGCCGGCTGGCCGCTCCCGCGTGCGATCCGGTGGATCCGCTCGGACTTGATGATCCCCGCGTCGGACAGTTCGGCGGGGGTCAGCGAGTCGAGGATCGACCGGAACCGAAGGAGGCGTCGCTGCGAGTCCTCCAGCTGCTTGTCGTCCAGCTTCGCGGCGCCGAAGAGCGGGAACATCGACATGACCTTCGAGAACGGGCCCATCTGGCCGAGCGAATCGAGCTGCGAGCGCATGTCGCGCAGGGTGAACCGCCCGGACATGAGGTGCTTCGCGGCCTCCTCGGCCGCCTCCTTGTTCGAGAGCTCCTCGAACCGCTCGAGGAGGGTCTGTATGTCCCCCATCCCGAGCAGCCGGGAAACGAACCGGGTCGGCTCAAATCGTTCGAGCTCCTCCAGGTGCTCGCCCGTCCCGAGGAAGACGATCGGCGCCCCGCTCACGGCGACGGCCGAGAGCGCGCCGCCGCCCTTGGCGGAGCCGTCGAGCTTCGTGAGGATGACGCCGTTGAGCCCGACCGCCTTGTGGAACGCCTCGGCGCTCCGCCCCGCCGCCTGGCCCATCGCGGCGTCCAGTACGAGGAGCACCTCGTCGGGCTGGAGGACCGCCTTGACGCGCTTCAGTTCCTCGATCAGCTCGGCGTCGATCCCGCTGCGGCCGGCGGTATCCACGATCACCGCAACGTGGGCCGGCAGGGAGGCGAGCGCGGCCCGAACGATCTCCTCGGCCTTCCGCTGGGTCCGGTCGGCGTAGAAGTCGGCACCGATCTTCTTCGAGAGCTGTTCCAGCTGGTCGATCGCGGCAGGGCGGTGCACGTCCGCCGCGACGAGGGCGACGCGGACCCCCTTCTTCTGGAGGTACCGGGCCAGCTTCGCCGCGGTCGTCGTCTTGCCCTGGCCGAACAGGCCGGCCAGCAGGATCCTCTTCGGCTTGGCGTCGAACGGGCGGTCCTTGCCGAGGATCCCCCGGATCTCCTCGTAGATGATCCGGACGAGGAAGTCGCGGAGGCTCGCTCCGGCCGGCGGCTTCTCCTCGGTCGCCCGCCGGCGGACCCGCTGGGTCAGGTCGATCGTCAGCTGGACGTTGACGTCCGCCTGGAGTAGGGCCCGCTGGATGTCCCGGACGACCTCGGAGAGCAGCGCCTCGTCCACGACCGAGCCGCGGGCGATCTTCTGGAGGACGCCGCGCAGCGATTTCCCGAGCGAATCCAGAACCATCCCGATCTCCTCGCGGGCGGCCGTCCGGCGACACCGGCGCCCCTATATCTCGGGCGCGGGGGAGGCGTCCCGGCCCCGTGCGGCCCGCGGCGGTCGGCGCGGACGATAAACCTCTTAAGAACCGGACGGGCTCGAATCGTGCTGCTCATGTCGCCGGAGACGACCGCGCCCGCAAAGGCGCCGGCCCCCCCGAAACCGACGCCCCCGAAGCTCAACCCGGTGCGCGTGCCAATCCCCGAAGAGCCGGTGGCCGAACGAACGACGGACTTCCGCGAGGTTCTCCACGCGTACTCGAAGGAGGAGGCGATCCTCGAGGCGAAGCGGTGCATCCAGTGCCGGCGGCCGTGGTGCGTCGAGGCCTGCCCGATAACCCAGGACTGCCGCGAGTACATCCGCCTCATCGCCGCGGACGATTTTGACGGGGCCGCCCGAGTCACGCTGCGCGAGAACCCGCTCTCCACCTGCCTCTGCAAGGTCTGCTACCACTACTGCGAGGAGTCGTGCGTGATCACGAAGAAGGGGGTCCCGATCGCGATCCGGCACCTGAAGCGTGCCGCGCTCGACTTCGGCAAGAGCGACCTCGTGTACGTACCCTCGAAGCCGAAGGGCCAGCGGGTCGCGGTCGTGGGCGGCGGGCCGGCCGGGATGATGGCCGCGTGGGAGCTCGGCGTGCGCGGCTACGCGGTCACCGTCTTCGAGCAGGAGCCCCGCGTGGGCGGCCTGATGCAGACGATCCCCGCGTACCGCATGACGGACGACGACGTGCAGACCGACCGCGCGCGCTTCCAGGACCTGGACGTCACGTTCGTCGACGCCACCAAGGTCGGCCAGGACATCAGCCTCGAACGGCTGCGCAACGACGGCTACCAGGCCGTCCTGCTCACGGTCGGGACCCCGACCCACCGAACGCTCGGGGTCCCCGGCGAGAACCTTCCGGGAGTGCTCCCGGCGCTCCAGTTCCTCAAGGAGACGAACACCGGTCGCCCGCCGAGGGTCGGCCAGGAGATCGTGGTCGTGGGCGGTGGGGACGTCGCGATGGACTCCGTCCGGACCGCGCTCCGGGAGTCGAAGGGCGGTCGCGTGACCCTCGTCTACCGTCGCGGCCGGGAAGAGATGCCGGCCGACCCGGAGGAGGTCCACGGGGCCGAGAAGGAGGGGATCCGGTTCCTGTTCCAGCGCGCCCCGCTCCGGATCGTGGGGAACGGCATCGTGGAGGGCCTCGAGGTCCAGACGATGGAGCTTGGCCCGCCCGACGCGGGCGGCCGGCGGACGCCCGTGCCCGTCCCCGGATCCGAGGCCGTCGTCCGGTGCGACACGGTGATCGTCGCGGTCGGCCAGAAGGCGGACCTCACGGGGTTCGGCCCCGACCTCGACCTCAAGATCACGTCGCAGGGCTGGCCCGAGGGGAAGGGATCCGGGTTCGAGACGGCCGTTCCCGGCGTCTTCGCCGCGGGGGGCCGGTCGGTGGTCTACGCGATGGGCGCCGCCACCGAGGCCGCGAACGCCATCGACGCCTACCTCTCGGCCAAGCGCGGGGAACCGACCGGTGCTCGGCCCGACCCGTTCGGCGGGCCGGAGACGTTCAAGCTCCCGGCCGGGTACACGACACCGATTAGGTCCTAACCGGCGCGTCGGCCGGCGGGCCGAAGGTATTTGTGCCGCCAGCGGCCCGTACCGGGCGTGCGGCGCTCGAAGCGGCCTCCGCTGCTCCGCACTCTCGCCGTCCTGACGCTCGGCGGGGTGCTCGTCGGCCTTCTGGGCACCGCCGCCGGCGCACCACCGCACGGTACGGGCTCCGCCCCGGCCGCGGCCGTACCCTCGCCGCCCGACTTTGCGGCCCGCGCCGGCTACCAGGCCGGGCTATCCTCCCAGCTCACGGGGTCCCGCACCCCTTCCGGCCTCCTCCCCGTCGACGTGGTCTTTGAGCCCGCGGCGACCGGGGCCGGGACGCGGGCCGGATTGCTCACCGCGTCCGCGTACGCCGCGGAGTACGGCCCGTCCCCGTCAGCGTACGCCGGCGCGGCGCAGTACTTCCGAAGCGAGGGGCTGGTCGTCACCCACGAGTGGCCGGACCGCCTGACGATCTCGCTGGAGGGCAACGCCACGGCGGTCGACCGGGCGTTCGGCACGTCGCTGGTCGCCGGCGCCTACGACGGACGGCCGGTGATGCTCCCCTCCACCGCACCCTCCCTTCCCGCGTCGATCGAGGCCGACGTGGCCGGGGTGGTCGGGCTTTCGACCGGGTTCGAGACGTTCTCGATATCCCTCGCCCCGGTGCCGAGCGCCGGAGCGGACTCGGTCAAACCGTCGCAGGGGTCCGGCAACACGGTCTACCCGGGGATAGCCCGGGAGTACTACGGCCTCTCGGCATTCTACAACCTCACGGGGTCCCCCGTCTACCCGACCAACCAGTCGATCGCGCTCATCCTGTGGGGTCAGGGGTATTCTCCGAGCGACATCCAGACGTTCTTCGAGGACGACTACGGGGCGGGCTTCCCGGCGGCCCATGTCGTTCCGTACCCGGTGGACGGGGCGCCGTATCCGGACGACTCCGCGCCGGGGTCCGCGGACCGCTCCGACGTCGAGGAGATGACGCTCGACATCGAGTGGTCGGGCTCGGCCGCCCCGGGGGCCACCCTGGACGCCGTCTACGCGCCCAACGGCTCGGCTCCCTCGTACTCGCCCTCGACCGCGGACCTGACGGACGCCTTCGAGACGGCCCTCTCGCTGTCGAACGTGAGCGTGATCTCGATGTCGTTCGGGGTCGGGGAGGCCGGCGACCAGTCGCTGCGATCGGCGTGGACGCCCCTCCTCGGCGAGGCGGCCAGCCGGGGGATCACCGTGCTCGCCGCCTCCGGAGATTTCGGCGGCGACGCCGACCCCAGCTGCTCGGGCGGAACCTCCGTGGAGTACCCCTCCTCGTCACCGGAGGTCCTGGCGGTCGGCGGGACCGACGTGACGTTGTCCCGGTCGCCCCTGGGCCAGGTGACGGGGTTCAACGAGACCGCCTGGAACGGAAGCGGCGGCGGCTACTCGGCCCAGTTCTCGGCGCCGAGCTGGCAGGAGGTCGGCAGCGCCGCCGGACCGATCGAGTCGAACGGCAGCCATCGGGGCGTACCGGATGTCGCCGCGAGCGCCGGAGACGACTTCCTCTACTTCGACGGCGCGGATATGCAGGCGGCGGGAACGAGCTTCGCGACGCCGTTCTGGGCCGGCCTCGTGGCCGAGATGGACCAGCAGTACGGCAAGCCGCTCGGCTGGATCCTCCCCCAGATCTACCACGTCGGAGCGAGCCAGCCGTCGGGCCAGATCGGGATCGGGCTCGTTCCCATCGACGGCGGAGGGAACTGTGTCGCCACGGCGACCGGAGGGTGGAGCGCCGTGACCGGCTGGGGGTCCCCCCGGGCGATCCTTCTCTACGAGGACCTGGTCGGGTCGTACGTCAACCTGTCGCTCGCGGTCGCGCCGACCACGGTGGCCCCCGGCGGCTCCGTTTCCGTGGACACGCAGCTGACCAACCGTACGACCGGCATCCCGATCGCCGACACGACGGTCCGGATCGAGGCGGTCGCCGACACGACGATCGGACCCTGCACCGGCACCTTCTCCTCGGCCGCGCCGGAGACGAACGCCACCGGCTGGGTCCAGGCGCAGCTGTCGGTGCCGTTCTGCTACCTCGGGTCCCACGCGAACGTCACGGTCATCGTCACGACCGACCGGTTGTACGGGACCAACCAGACGACGATCGCGGTCAATCTCCTCGGACTCTTCCCGGCGCTCGAGGCGATCGAGCAGGCCCCGTGGTCGTACGTCAGCTACGTCTCCATCATGGCGGTCGCGGTGGTCTCGGGGGCGTTGCTCGGACGACGGTCCCCTCGCCTGCCTCCGCCGGGGCCCTCCCGACCGGCCCGAGCCGGGACCCGCGGTCCGACCGGTGGGCCGGGCACGCCGGTTGTCGTGCCGGCCGCGCCCGCTCCACCCGCGCCTCCCGGCGCCCCACCCGCAAACGTGCCCGCGGCTCCGACCCGTCCGCCACCCCCGCCGCCGCCCGCCCCGACGGGTGCGGAAGGGGTACGGTCCGCCGTCCCGTCCGGCGCTCCGGCGAGCCGGCCCGCCCCGATACCGGTGCCGGCGAACGAGATCCCCTATGCCCCTCGCGCGGCAGGGGTCGTGGAGGTTCCTCGCGTGACCCCGCTGCCCTCCCGACCCATGCCGGGCCGGCCCGCTCGGCCGCTGCGCTCCTCGTACCGCCCCGATTTCCCCGTCACCCGGGGGCCGTCCGCCGGAGGGCCCCCGCCGGCTCCGGGGGCCCCAGCCTCGACAGGCCGCACCGGCGCCCTACCCCCGCTCGCGAAGCTGCCTTCCCCGTCGCACGGTGAGCGAAGGACGATACGGGCCGCCTCCGCCGGGGCCGGCCCCCCGTCGGCACCGACGGCGGGCCCGGTCCCGTCGGGGGCGTCGTTGACCCCATCGCCCGCGGCCGGGCCCACGACGCCGCCGGCGCACCGCCGACCGCCGCCGGAAAACACCCAAAACCCTTAATCCGGGGCCTCCCTCGCGGCGTCGTGACCGGCGCATCGGGGGAATCCCCCGAGGGGGGGACCCCGGTCGCCCTCTCGGGGCCGGAGCGATCCATACTCGCGGCGATCCGCGAGATCCCCGACCTTCCCGTAGAGGAGGACGAGCTCGCGAACCGGCTCGGTCTCGGTCTGGACGCGGTGCGCGGCAGTCTTCAGCGGCTCCGCTCGAAGCACCTTGTGCTCGTCGAGGAGGAGCACGAGAAGATCGTGAGCCTCACACCGCGCGGCAAGGAGACGCTCTCCGCGGGCCTCCCCGAGCATCGGCTCCTCGACGCGATCCGGGCCCGCGGGCCGCTCACGATGGAGATGGTGAGCTCGCTGGGACTGCTCGACGACGAGCGGTCCGCCGCGATCGGGATCCTCCGGCGGCGCGGTCTGCTCGCGGACGGGATCCCGCTGCGTTTCAAGTCGGAGGTCCCGCCGGCGGCCGGACCCCTGCCGGAAGAGCGGGTCCTCCGCCAGATCGCGAACGGGGAGCGCGACCTCGACGCCACGATCGTGGAGGGACTCGAGCGGCGGGGGCTGGCCCGGACCGACCACCGGTCGATCAAGCGATGGGCCCCCTCGGACGAGGGGCGCCGCCTCGCGCTCGTCGAGGAGGGCGAGGAGTCTCTCGGCGCGCTCACCCCCGCGCTCCTGACGAGCGGCGGCTGGCGGGAACGGGTGTTCCGGCCGTACGACGTCCGGGCACCGGTCCCCCTGGTCGGAGGAGCTCGGCCGAACGCTTACGTCGCGTGGCTCGAGGAGTTCGCGGAGGTCCTCGTCGGCCTCGGTTTCGAGGAGGCCGAGGGGCCGCTGCTCGAGACCGAGTTCTGGAACAACGACGTCCTGTTCATGCCGCAGGACCATCCGGCCCGGTCGATCCACGACGCCCTCGCGGTCGAAGGAGTGGTCGGGCACCCGCCGCCGGGCGACCTGCTCGCCCGCGTGGCGGCGGTCCACGAGGGCCGACCGCTTCCCGGGGAGACGACGCCCGTCGGGCCGGGCTGGTCCGCGCCGTACGACCCGGCGATCGCCGCGCGGCCGGTCCTCCGCTCGCAGACGACGGCGGTGTCCGCCCGGTTCCTCGCCCGACACCCGGTCCCACCGTTCCGGATGTACTCGATCGACCGGAACTTCCGCCGCGAGGAGGTCGACGCCCAGCACCACCTCGAGTTCCACCAGGCCGAGGGGATCGTCGGGGCGGAGGGGATGACGGTCCGGCACCTGGTCGGCCTGTTCCGCTCGCTGGCGGAGGCGATCGGAATTCGGGACCTCAAGATCCGGCCGAGCTTCTTCCCGTTCACCGAACCGTCGATCGAGGGGTACGTACGCCACCCGCGCCTCGGATGGATGGAGGTGTTTCCCGGCGGCCTGTTCCGCCCCGAGGTCCTCCGCCCGTTGGGGATCGATGTCCCCGTTCTCGCGTGGGGTGTCGGAATCACGCGCCTCGCGATGGTCTCGCTCGGGCGGAACGACATCCGGGACCTCTTCGCGGACGACCTGGACGCGCTCCTCGGTCGGAGGACCTGACCGTGCCGCGCTCGACGCTCTCCGGGCGCCGCGTCCTCGAGCTCCTGCCCGATGGGGTCACCGACGCGACGTGGGAGGAGCTGCTGTTCGCCTCGAAGGCCGAGGTCGACCGGCGCGTCGGGGACGAACTGGAGATCTCGGTGACCCCCGACCGGCTCGACCTGCTGTCCGAGGGCGGCCTGGCCCTCTACCTCCAGGGGGCGCTGGGGTCCGCGACCGGTCTCCCGAGGGCCCGCCGGGCCCGGGCGGTCGCTTCGCCGTGGTCGTTCCGGGTCGATAGTTCCGTCGACCCGCTGCGCCCGTACGTCGCCGGAGTCCGCGTGCGGGCTCCGCCCGGCCGACCCCTCGACGAGGGAACGTTGGCGGAGGCGGTGCGATTCCAGGAGATCCTGCACGCCACGGTCGGACGCGACCGCCGGGCGATGAGCCTGGGCATCTATCCGACCCGACGGATCCAGCCGCCGGTCCGATACGCGCTCGAGCCGGTCGACTCGATCCGGTTCGTTCCGCTGCGCGGTACCGACCCGGTGACGGGCGCCGAGTTCCTCGCCGGCGACTCGATGGCCCAGCGGTACGGTGCCCTGGGGGCGGCGGAGGGACGTTGCCTCACCCTCCGCGACGCGGCGGGGGAGATCCTGAGCGTTCCGCCGATCCTCAACAGCCGGAGCGCCGGCGAAGCACGGCCCAAGGACCGGGAACTCCTTCTCGAGGCGACCGGCACCCGGCCGCGCGCCGTGCGCGAGGGGCTCGGTCTCCTGCTCGTCGTGTTCGTGGCGCGCGGGTGGTCGCTCGCGCCGGTGCCGGTCGAGCGCGCCGACGGGTCGCTCGACGACGGCAGCGCGATCCTCGAACCGGTCGAGATCGATCTCTCCGCCGAGGGTCTCGAGCGGATCACCGGCGCTCCGCTGGCCCCCCCGGAGGTCGCGGCGGCGTTCGCTCGGGCCCGCCTGACCGCCCGTCGGGCGCGGGGAGGCTACCGGGTCGCGATCCCCCCGTGGCGGCCCGACCTCCTGGCGGCCGTCGACCTCGCGGAAGAGGTCGTGCTGGCCCGCGGCGTGCGGTCCGAGGACGGGATCGTGCCCGCCACGCCCACCCGGGGCCGGCGCCGCGCCCAGACGGTGTTCCGCCAGCGGATCGCCACCCTCCTCCTCGGGCTGGAGTTCGCGCAGCCGCACACGCCGCTCCTCGTCTCGGACGCGAGCGTCGCGCGCGTCGACGGGAGCGCCACGATCCGGCTGAGGAACCCCGTCTCGGGCGAGTTCGCGCACCTGCGCGACCGCCTCCTCCTGTCGCACCTGGACGTCCTGGCCCACAACACGCGGCGCAGCTATCCGCAGCGGTTCGGGGAGGTGGCCCCCGTCGTGGTGCGCCAGCCGAACGCCGAGTCCGGCGCCGAGACGCGCCATCACGCCGGGTTGATGATCGCGAGCGAACGGGCCGGGTTCGCGGACGCGGCCGCGCTGGTCGAGTACCTGCTCGGGAGTCTGGACGTCGGGTCGGTCCGTGAGCCGGCCGAGCTGCCGGGGACGATCCCGGGCCGGGCCGCGCGGGCTCGCGTGGCGGGAGAGGTGGTCGCCGAGATGGGCGAGGTCCACCCGAGGATCCTCGCGCAGATCGGGGTGCCGGTTCCGAGCGCGTGGGCCGAGCTGGACCTCACGGCGCTGTGGCCGTTGACCGCGCGCCGCGACACCGATTAATAGCGACTCCCGGTCGGACGACGATGGCGCGCTCCCGACGGGCGTCGCGGTCGCCTCCTCGGCGGACCCGGTGGGAGCGCGACGCCCGGGCCGCCATCGGGGACCGCGTCGAAGGGGGCCGCCTGCCGCTGCTTGCGACACCGCCCGCCGCGCCGGACGAGGCGTTCCTCGCCCGCGTCGGGTTTCCCGGCGAGGCGCCGTTCACCCGGGGGATCCAGCCGACGATGTACCGGGGCCGGATCTGGACGTTCCGGCAGTACTCGGGGTTCGGGAGCGCGGAGGCGACGAACCGGCGGTTCCGGTTCCTCCTCGGGGGCGGCCAGACGGGCCTGTCGGTGGCGTTCGACCTTCCCACGCAGAACGGCTACGACTCGGACCACCCGCGGGCGCGCGGCGAGGTCGGCCGATGCGGGGTCCCGATCGCCAGCCTCGGGGACATGCGGACGCTGTTCGGCGGGATACCGCTGGACGCGGCGACGGTCTCGATGACGATCAACGCCACCGCGCCGATCCTCGTTCCGCTCCTGGTCGCGGTCGCCGAGGAGAGCGGGGTCCCCCGGGCGCGCCTCTCGGGCACGGTCCAGAACGACGTGCTGAAGGAGTACGTGGCGCGAGGAACCTACATCTACCCGCCGGCGGCGTCCCTGCGGCTCACGGTCGACCTCATCGAGTTCTCGACGCGGGAGATGCCCCAGTGGAACTACATCAGCGTCTCGGGCTACCACATGCGCGAGGCCGGCGCGACCGCCCCCCAGGAGGTCGCGTTCACGCTCGCGAACGCGATCGCCTACGTGCGCGCGGTGCAGCAACGCGGCCTGGACCTCGAGGCGTTCCTGCCCCGGCTGTCGTTCTTCTTCTCGTCCGACATCCACTTTCTCGAGGAGGTCGCGAAATACCGTGCGGCGCGCCGGCTCTGGTCCCGGATCGTCGGCGAGACGTTCGGCGTCCGGAGCGCCCGGGCGCGCCAGCTGCGGTTCCACACGCAGACGGCCGGCTCCAGCCTCACCGCCCAGCAGCCCGAGCTGAACGTCGTCCGTACCACGGTCGAAGCGCTCGCCGCGACGCTCGGAGGGACCCAGTCGCTCCACACGAACGCGCTGGACGAAGCCCTCGGGCTCCCGACGGAGTCGGCGGCCCGGCTCGCGCTCCGGACCCAGCAGACGCTCGCGGAGGAATCCGGGGTGGCGAACACGATCGACCCGCTCGGGGGGGCGTACGCCATCGAGGAGGCGACCGACCGCATCGAGGAGGCCGCGAGCGAATATCTCGCCCGGATCGACTCGATGGGCGGCGCGATCGCGGCGATCGACCGGGGTTTCTTCGCGGGGGAGATCGCGCGGGAAGCGTACCGCGTCGCCCGGGCGCGCGAGGACGGCGCGGAGACGGTCGTGGGCGTCAACCAGTACCTCGAGGGCAACCGGGCGTTCTCGTTGTTCCCGGAGTCCGGTTCGGGCGTGGCGGGCCAGCGGGTCTCCCCCGGGGACGAGGCCGCCCAGATCGACCGGCTCGTCCGCTGGCGTGCGGCGCGGGACCCGTCGCTCGCCCGCGGCGCGATCGATCGCCTGTGCCGGTCGACCGATTCCGGCGGCAACGTGATTCCGGACGTCCTCGCGGCGGTCGTCGCCGGTTGTACGCTGGGGGAAATCGCGGACGTCTGGCGCGAGGCGTTCGGCGAGCAGCCCCCCTCTCGGGCGTTCTAGGGGGGTCCGGACCGTGCGGGTGGACCACGTCGGCATCGCCGTCGGCGACCTCGCGAGCTCGCTCGACCGATGGCGCCCGCTCCTCGGAGAGCCCGAGTCCCCGCCCGAGGTCGTCAGTGCGCAGGGCGTCCGGGTCGCCTTCCTCCGGGCCGGGGAGACCCACATCGAGCTCCTCGAACCGACTTCGCCCGACTCGCCCGTCGGCCGATTCGTCGCCTCCCGCGGCGAAGGAACGCACCACCTCGCGTTCCGGGTCCCGAACGTGGACGCCGCCCTCTCGGGGGTCATCGAACGGGGCGGTCGCGTCGTCGACCGGGTCGGACGCCCCGGCGCCCGAGGGCGCCGGGTCGGGTTCGCCCACCCCAGCGCCTTCGGCGGGGTTCTGGTCGAGTTCGTGGAGGCGCCGTGAGCCGCATCGTATCGGCCGACCTCGAGGCGATCATCGACGGGCGTGGGCAGCCGACCGTGGAGGCGACGCTCCGCCTCGAGTCCGGGGCACAGGGCCGGGCCGGGGCGCCGAGCGGGGCGAGCACCGGGGTCCACGAGGCCCGGGCGTTCCCGCCGGGCGGTGCGGCCGCGGCCCTGCAACGGTTCCCGGAGAAGGTGGCCCCTCGTCTCGTGGGGGTCGACGCCGCCGACCGCGGCGCCGTCGACGCGGCCCTCCACGCGGCCGACGGATCCCCGGACTTCTCGCAGATCGGGGGGAACACGGCGACCGCCGTCTCCGTGGCGGGCGCGATCGCCCACGCCGCCGAGGCGGGTCTCCCGCTCTGGAAGGTCCTGGCGCGCCCGGGGGTCGACCGGCCCTCGTTTCCCGCCATCGTCGGCAACTGCCTGAACGGGGGTCGCCACGCGATCGGGGGACCGGACGTGCAGGAGTTCATCGCCTTCGCCGAGTCGGTCCGGCCCGAGGAGTCGGTGCGCGCCGCCGTTCGCGTCCACACGCTGCTCGGCGAGGAGCTGCACCGCCGGTACCCTACCCACGCCCTGGGGCGGGGCGACGAGGGGGGCTGGGTCGCGCCGATCGGCAACGTCGAGGCGCTCGACCTCCTCCACGACGCGTGCGCGCGGGCGCGGGACGAGCTGGGGGCCGAGGTCCATCCCGGGCTCGACCTCGCGGCCAGCGAATTCTACCGGGAGGGAACGTACCGCTACAAGGACCGGGTCCTGGACGCCGAGGGCCAGGTCGCGTTCGTGGCCGAGCTCGTCGACCGGTACGGGATCCGGTACGTCGAGGACCCCCTGGACCAGGAAGCGTTCGATGCGTTCGCGACGCTGACGCGGGCGGTCGGCGACCGCGCGGTCGTGGTCGGCGACGACATCTACTGCACGCGCGTGGAGCGCCTCCGCCGCGGGGTGGGGCTCCGGTCGAGCAACGCCGTCCTCATCAAGGTCAACCAGGTCGGCACCCTCACCGACACGTTCGCGACCGTCGACCTCGCGCGGCAGAACGGCCTGGCCACGGTCGCCTCGCACCGGTCCGGGGACCTCCCGGAAGGGTGGCTGGCCCATCTCGCGGTCGGTACCGCGGCGCGGGGCATCAAGTGCGGAGTTCTCGGCGGCGAGCGCGTGGCAAAGCTAAATGAACTCCTGCGGCTCGGCCGCGCCACCTGATGCCCGACGACGAGCCGATGGCCGAAGAGCCGGTGAGCGCCTCCGACGGGCAGGACATCCGCCCGGGCGAGCTCCTCATCCCGGAGGACACCTACCTCACTTCCGGCGTCCACATCGGCACCCAGCAGAAGTCGGCGTCGATGCGCCGGTTCGTCTACAAGATCCGATTCGACGGACTCCACGTCCTGGACGTCCGCGAGACCGACCGCCGGATCCGGTTCGCCGCGAAGTTCCTCGCGCGGCTTCCCGCGGAGCGCATCCTCGCGGTCTCCCAGCGCCAGTACGGGCAGAAGCCGGTGCGGATTTTCGCGAAGACCGTCGGCGCGGTCTCCTTCGCCGAGCGGTTCGTCCCCGGATGCCTGACGAACCCCAACCTCCCCGAGTACTTCGAGCCGAAAGTGCTGGTCGTCACCGACCCCGCCACGGACCAGCAAGCCCTGAGCGAGGCGGTCTCGATCGGGATCCCCGTGGTCGGTCTGTGCGACGTCAACAACGAGACGCGGGACGTCGACCTCGTGATCCCCGCGAACAACAAGGGACGGGTGGCGCTTGCGACGGTGTACTGGCTGCTCGCCCGCGAGGTCCTGCGCGCCCGGACCGGCGGTGCGGAGCCCGAGTACGCCCTGACGATCGAAGACTTCCAGGCCGCCCTGTAGGTCGGGCGCGGCGTCCCGGCACCGTCTTATCGGCCGCCCGCCTCTCTTCGCCATGAGCCGGACCGGCTCGGGCCTTCTCGAACTGCTCACGGAGCACGACGTGCCCGAGAAGGGCGCCCGCCTCTACCTGGCCGCCTGCCGGGCCGGCCCCCAGACCGCGAGCGAGCTCGCCCGCCTCTCCGCCGTCAACCGAGTGGAGGCGTACCGGATCATCAAACAGCTCGTGGCCGAGGGGCTCCTCAGCGCGACCGGCGCCCGGCCGCACCGGTTCGCGGCGCTCCCGCCCGCCGAGCTGGTCGATCGCTGGATCCACCGCGCGTCCGAGCGGCTGCGCCAGCTCGAGCAAGGGCGTCCGCGCATCCTCGCGGACTGGGAGGAGCAGCGGACCGATCTCGACGAACGCGACCCCCGCAAGTTCGCCGTGCTCGACGGCCGCGAGGCGATCCGGAGCGTGCTCCGGAAGCGCATCGGGACCGCCAAGGAGCAGATTCTCGTCAGCGCGAACGGTCCGATCCTGCTCTCGATGATCGAGGGCGGGATCGACCGCGCGTTCCGGGAGGCTGTCGCGCGCGGCGTCAAGGTGCGGGTCGTGACGGAGGTCTATCCGTCCAACCTGCCGCAGGCGAAGCACTTCGCGGCCTTCTCCGAACTCCGTCACACCGGCGGTCCGATCTCGAGCCGGGCGATCGTCATCGACCGCGTCGGCGCGGTGGTCTCCGTATCCGGGGAGGACGGGCTCTCGCCGTCCGGGGGCGACGAGGTCGCCCTGTGGTCGACCTCCCCGACGTTCGTCCGGCGGGCCCGGGACTACCATCGTCGCCTCTGGACGGGGGGGGTCCGCGCGGAGAGCCGATTCGTCGAGCTCGAGAACCCGCCGGCGGCGGTGCTCCCGGTGGTCGGAGGGCGCGAGGCGATTCCGTTCCAGCGCCTCAAGGAGATCACGAAGCTCGGGATGCGAGCGTCCGGAGTGCGCGAGTTCGAGCTGGCGCTTCCCGAGATGATCGAGACGATCGCCCGCCAGCTGGGGCGGGAGATCGCCGAGGAAGTGGAGGGAGAGACCGTAGAGGAGGTCGCCCGCTCCCTCTCCCGCTACTACGAGACCCACACGATGGGGCACCTCGGGGTCGTGAAGGAGCACCCGCTGACGATGCGGGTCACGGGGTGCTTCGCCTGCACCACGGACTCGCCGGAGATCGGCCGGGTGATCTGCCCCCAGCTCTTCCGCGCCGTGCTCGAAACGCGGGTCGGCGGCCGCTGGGAGGTCTCGAAGCCCGACCCAACGAAGCACGCCGCTCGAGGGTGTGTTTTTACCGCCACGGCCGCGTAGCGGTCGCCCCCGCCCCACGGCGCGCCGTCGCGACCGGGGGGTGGGCGAGCTCCCTCCGGAGCCGGACCGGGGGCCCCGAGGACTCAGTCCCTACCGGCCGGTTGGTAGGCATGTTCCAGCCCCGGGTGGTGGTCGGCCTTGGCTGTGACGCACCGTTCGCCCGTCTCGGGCCAGCGGTAAGAGCACTGCGGCTCCTCCTCGCCGGTCGTCGACGCCTTCGCGGGCAACCACCCAAAACGTCGCCTCTCGTCGTCGATGTAGTGCTGGATGTCGAGCTTCCACTGCCGTTCGAAGGAGCGGTTCAGCATCCAAACGCCCCACAGGACCCAGAGCGCGGTGAGCGTGCTCGAAATCACCACCGACTCGAGAAGCACGTAGACGATGTGGTGCGCCATCGCGGGTCTCCCGAGCCGGGTGTATCACGAGGGCTCGATAAAACGACCGTCCTGCTGTCGAGGGGACGATGGCCGCGGGCCGTGCTCCGCGGCTTCGGGATTTTGGTCAGACCCCTCATTTCTGTCTCAAAGTCGGCCGTGGTGTCGCATCCTGCCTCCCTGCCTTGGTCCGGACGATAGAGTCACAGTGAAGTGAAGATAATCACAAGGTGGACCGCTCCATCATTAGAATCCCGAAGCCGCCTCTCGACTAAAGTCACAGCAGGGGGTTGCGGCTCCGTGAACGATTGGGGTTCTTGTGAACGATTGATTCATCCCATGAATAGTTTCGACTCCCCAGGAGAATGGGTTCACGGGGCCGTGGTCCCCCACTATGGGGGCCGGTGCCACAGAGGCTCGCGCAATCTCAATAGGCACAGTCGAGCGACCGGGTGCAGAACCGAGTTAGTAGACAAGCATGCCGAGGCCCCGATACGGGCACCTTTCGACTCGGCTAGCTGGCGATTAGGACGAGTTCTCTCTACTGGGAGACGTTTGAGATTGCTTCTTCGCCTCTGGGGCGGGTTGGCCAGCATTAACCAAAAACTGAAGGGGGTCCACAGGTGTTGGGGTTATCCCTGACGGACGGACTGGGAACTGAATTGCTGGCATGCGTTCAGCATGCTTCTGCCATGTATCGTCAACGACATTCGAAATGTGTATGGAGGCGGTCAACGTAGACGACGCCAAATCGAGGCTCTCTTGCGCGAGCTTCTTCGGGCGTTCTATTGAGACCACCATGCGATCTGCCCCTAGACCTCTAGGTCTCCAGGCTCTAAGAGGGCTTCTAGCTTCGCTTTCAGTTCAGCATCGCTCTCTGTCGCTTGGAGAACTTTCCCGCGGAATGAGAATGCGCTGCTCGCCTTCTTAAGCCGTTGTCCAGCGTCAACGAGCGCTGGTCGAACCTGGGCTTCGCGCGCTTGGGCGGAAGCCGCCAGCTTCACGCTCGACGCAGCGCTCTCCGCGACAGCAGCCTGCGTCGCCCCAGTCATTGCGTCACGGACATCTGAGGTGGACTTGGCTCCGAAGTAGTAGCCGATGACCCCGCCGAGAACTCCGGCGACTACCGCGGCAAACGCCTGTGCAGCCGGAACGGAAACCCAGATCGCTAGATAGATGATAGTCCCGAGAGAAGCAAAGACGATGAACCCCGCGAGCAGATCCTGCATCAGCGAGCTCGACCCACTTCCCCCAGTCCTCGGGGTCGCACGCGAACCGAAGGCATCGTAACCGAGAAGAGCTGCACCAGTCACTGCCACGAGGGCCAGCCCAGTGACCCCCGCTCCTCTCCAACCCCAGTAGATCCCCCCCAGGGTCGTCGTAGCCACGATCGCAAGCGTGGCCCCAGCTATCGAGAGTCGAGGGACGGTCGCCACTCGGCCATGTAAGGCACACTACTATACCGACTTTTCGTGACGGAGATTCTGTTCAGTAGTCGGGACTTAGGAGTCGGACAGGCGTGCGCGTTCAAAGTCGGGACCTGCCGCCTCTCGACGGCCTTGTAGGTTAAGCCTCGTAGCGGTGGCCTTTCTCCTACAGTCCTCTTGAATCTCCTACAGCGCGGCTTTGGACCCGCCTGCCTCGCTAGAACTCTTGGGGGGGAATGAGGTCCTTGACGGTCTTCTGAAAGCTCTTGGTGTAGTACTCCTCCCAAAGCCGGCCTACCTCTCTCTCGGTGAGACCCAAGGCGTAAGCCGGTGACACCAGGGGAGCGATGCGCTCCACCTTGACGAAAGCCACGGCCCGAATCCTGCCAGTATCTGCTCCCTCGGCACGGTACATCTCCATAGCCTTCGAGTAGTCTGGCCCTGAACGGAGCACCGTGCCGGTACCGCTGAACCGGTACCCCTTGCGAGTGTATGGATCGACCACATTTACCTCGGTCCTGGGGTTGGACTCGAGGTTCCGAATCGTGTTCGCTGAGTCTATATCCACCCAAACCAAGTGATCATCGCCCCAGACCCTAACCGACCCCTTGGGCGAAACGCGCGGCCAACCATCCGGCGAGATTGTGGCGATATACGCGAGTCGCTGCTCGGTCACCATACGTTTGACGTCCTTGGGTATGAGCGTCATGAGATTCTCTTACACCAAACCCGCCCGCCAGGTGATTTTCCCACAGCGGGGTTTTCTCCTACACAGCCGCACAGGGGCGAGAGGCCACCAGGGCGGTCTTTCGCCCTGCATATCACATCTACGGCCGAATCTCGTACAGGTCATAGCTTGGCGCTGACCCTAACGAGGAGTCACCACCTCCACTCGACTTTGACGGTGCCAAGGACGGAAGCGCCTTGCCAAGTGCTGCGAGACCCAGTGCGTAGAACCTGGCGGGGTTCGATGGATCCCAAACCCCGACGAGCAGAGCTGACGCGCCGAAGACTAGGAAGAGCATGCTCTCCGTCCCGCGAGAGGAAAAACTGGAGTCGTCATCGCTTTTGAACGCTTCATCAGTGGAATGCACCGAAATGTACCCATCTTCGGCGAGGTCAATTACGCTCTTCGCGACAAAAGCTGCGCCAACGAGCGCGAGCATGACCCAGATTGGGTAGTTTGCGCCGCGAAGCAAGTTGAATGTTAGAAGCAATCCAGCAGCTGCCGATAGAAGCAACATTTGGCCATCAGCCAATCCGTCTAGGAAGTGAGTGAGCCCGGTGCCGTAGGCCACCGGATCCTGAGAGTGCTCCATCTTCTGTGCGTCCGCAAGGAATGCATCGGGCGGAGAATCCGGGGTCTTGTCATTGGCTTCGGGCTTTGGTTCATGGCGCTGGGGCCATCGGATGAGCATGTCCCGAAGCTCGCGGCAAATCGATGGGGCAGACTTTCCTACTGCAGCGACCACTATCCCAAAGATCGCGGCGTCTGAACTGTTCAGGACGCCAGCGATAGTGGCGACCAGACCACCGGCAGCCAGGGCGCCATCCTCAATCGAGGCAATGAAGGCATTCTCAGCTGTCCGTCGGTCTATGTCCGTGTCAGGTCGTGGCTTCCTTGGGAGTAGTCTGCCGCGGAGGACGTGGGGCGGATTCTCGTCCGTAGCAGCCATTGGACCGCGTTCTCCTCTTCGGAATTCGCTTCGGCGTATTTAGGCTTGGAATACAATGATGATAAACCCGTCATCGAATCGGCACCCTGCGGCCGCTTTAGTACCCCGTCCTAGAGCATCCCATGAAGGGCTTGTGAGAAGTCCCGCTTCATCGCTAATCGGCGCTCGATTTCGTTCCCTTCTGCTTGGGGTATTATGCCCACCTCGAGTTCTCCTTCCGGTCGATTCCCGATTAAAATCACAGGGGAACGAATAGAATCACAAGGCGCCTGATTCGCCGACTAAAATCCCAAAGCCGTGCTACGCCGGCGCTTGGTGTAGCAACTGTATACTACAAGCGCGACAAGGTTGGGATGAAGGTATAAATACGCCCCCCGGTTACGGAAGCGCAGAAGCTATGAAGCCCAATGTCGCGGCCCCCGCGAGCGTCCGCTCCCGCACTCCCTCGAAGCCGGCTCCCAAGGCTACCTCCTTGTCGGGGGCCAAGCCCGCGCCGGCGGCCCCCACGTCGGACCTGTGTCCGAACTGCGGGTCTTCGCACCTCATCCGGGACGAGATCCGGGGCGAGATCGTGTGCGCCGACTGCGGGCTCGTGGTCGACCAGAGCGCTCTCGTCAGCGACCGCGGCCAGCGGGGGTCGAAGGAGGATACCGGGCGCGAGGCTCGCGGTTGGGGTCCGGTCATCTCGCCGCTCATGCCGGACAAGGGGCTGTTCAGCGAGATCGGGGTTCCGACCCGCGACTTCCAGGGGAACTCGCTGTCCCGCAACACCTCCCTCAAGTTCTACCATCTGCGGAAGCTCAACCACCGACTCCGTGCGGCCCGCACCCACCAGCGCAACCTCGTGGTCGCCCTGGGCGAGCTGAACCGGCTCGCCGGCGTGCTCGGGCTGTCGCGGGAAGTGAAGGAGTCGGCGACGTACATCTACCGCCGGGCCCTGGAGCACAAAGCGACCCGCGGCAAGAAGATCGTGGCGCTCGTCGCCGCCAGCGTCTACGCGGCGTGCCGGCAGTGCCACGTTCCGCGGACGATGAAGGAGATCATCGCCCACTCGAAGGCGACCAAGATCGAGGTGGGTCGCGCGTACACGCTCCTCGCCCGCGAGCTGAAGCTCGGACTCAAGCCGGTCGAGCCGCGCGACTACCTGGTCCGGTTCACGCAGGACCTGAATCTCTCCAAGGAGGTCCGGCAGAAGGTGCTCGAGCTGCTCGAGCAGGTGGAGCAGGTCTACTCTACCAGCGGGGTGCTGCCGAACGGCATCCTCGCGACCATCATCTACATCGCGTCGAACCTAATGGGGGAGCCGCGGAGTCAGGACCGGATCGCTGCGGTCGCGAACGTCACGCCGGTGACGATCCGCAACCACTACAAGGAGCTCCTCGACCTCCTCGGGCTCCCGAAGAACCTCGCCAACCCCCAGGCCCGGGGAACGCTCCCCGCGGACACGGGGGAGAAGCTGGCGGCCGACGCGGCCGCCGCCGGCCACTGAGCCGACCCTCCGCCGCCGGGACCCGTCGCCCGGAAGGGAGATGAACCCGGGGCGGGCTCGCCGAACGTGCCGGCCCCGTCCGCGCTCAGTTACTCGTCGTACCGGACGTACCTCGAGTGTCCCCTGCGCTGGAAATACCTCTACGTAGAGCACCGTCCGGAGCTCCCGCGCGGGTACTTCACGTTCGGACGGGTGATCCACTCGGTCCTCGAGGAGATCGTCCGCCCGTTCGTCGTGCCGGCGCCGCGGCGGCCGGGATCCGGCGACGGGCAGAAGACCCTGGACGACTGGTCCGCGGGGTCGTTGGCGGCCACGCCGCCGCGCGCCCTGACGACCGAGGAGCTCCTGGCCGCGTACGACCGCGCCTGGTCGGGCGAAGGGTACTCGGGGCCCGACGAGGAAGGACGGTACCGGGCTCTGGGCCGCGACCTGCTCGTCCGGTTCCATGACCAGTTCGCCCGGCACCCGGTCGTCCCCGTGGCCGTCGAGGAGCACCTGGAGGCCCGGTGGGACGGGATTCCCCTCCACGGTTACATCGATCGGATCGACCGAACCCCGACCGGGGGCCTGGAGATCGTCGACTACAAGACGTCGCGGGAGCTCTCCGCCGAGGACGCGCGGGACTCCGACCAGCTCAGCATCTACCAGGTCCTGGTCGAGAGCAACTACGCCGAACCGGTCGAGCGGCTGACGCTGCTCCATCTGCGCTCCCTCGTACCGCACCGCACCGCCGCCCGGACCCGGACCGCGCTCGACCCGCTGCACACGCGCCTCGGCGCGGTCGCGGACGGCATCCGCGAGCAGGCGTTCGAACCCACCCCCGGCCGCCACTGCACCCGGTGCGATTTCCGGTCGATCTGCCCCGAGTTCCGGACGGTTCCACCGCCCGAGGAAGCACGGCTGGCCGCTCTGGTGGACCGGTTCGAGTCGTTGCGGGCGGACGAGCGCCGGCTCAACAGCGAGCTCGCCCGGGCCGCGGAGGAGCTGCATCATGCGGCGGAGTCGCTGGGACTCCACCGGGTCCCCGGTACTCGGGCCGTGGCGATCCGGCGCCGGGAGGAGGCCTGGCAGTATTCCCTCGACTCCGTCCGGCCGCTCCTCAAGGCCGCGGGTGTCTCCGGGCGGCTCGGGCAGGAATCCTCGGACGATGTTCGCCGCCTCCTGAGGGACACCGAGGTGCCGGCGGAGATCCGCCGCAAGGTTGCGGAGACCGGGTCGCGGCGGGTGCGGTGGTACTGGGAGCTCGACACCGGGAGCGGCGACCCCCGCTGAACGGCCCCGCCGGCCTCCGTCGGCCACGTCGGAGGTCTCGTCGACGTCGGATTCGCGCAAACGCTATGATACGGTCCCGGTACTCCCCTCTATGGGGATTCCCCTCGCTTCCGAGGCGCGTCTCGCCTGCCTCCACGACCGGCTCCCGTCCGTCACCACCCTGTGCTCGCACTCGTCCCTCCAGATCTTCCACGGGGCACGGGCGGAGGGGCTCCCGACGCTCGGGATCTCGGTGGGGAAACCCCCGCGATTCTACGACGCGTTCCCCCGCGGGCGCCCGGACCGGTTCGTCTCGGTGCCCCGGGTGAAGGACCTCAGCGGGGCCGCCCGGACTCTCCGCGACGCGGGCGCGATCCTCGTGCCCCACGGGTCGTTCGTGGAGTACCTGGGGTCGGAGGCGTTCGGGGCGCTGGACGTTCCGGTCTTCGGCAATCGCGCCGTCCTGGGGTGGGAGTCCGACCGGCGCAAGGAACGCGAGTGGCTCGACTCCGCCGGCGTCCCGATGCCGAAACGGTACGACGACGCCTCGGAGGTCGACGGGCCGGCGATCGTGAAGTACTACGGGGCGAAGGGCGGCAAGGGGTTCTTCCTCGCCAAGAACCGCGAGTCGCTCGCCGATTTCAAGCCGACCGGACCGTACGTGATCCAGGAGTACGTCCTCGGCACGCGCTACTACATGCACTTCTTCTACTCGCCCCTCTCCGACCGCGGTTACCGGGTCGGTCACGGCTCGTTGGAGCTGCTCGGCATGGATCGCCGGGACGAAGCGAACATCGACGAGCTCTACAAGATGGGCGCCCAGGAGGAGCTGCTGAAGGCGGGGATCCGGCCCACGTTCGTCGTCACGGGGAACGTGCCGGTCATCCTGCGCGAGTCGCTGCTGGAGAAGGCGTTCGACGTCGCGGCCCGCATCGTGGAGCGGTCGATCGAGCTGTTCGGCGGCATGGTCGGCCCGTTCTGCGTCGAGGGGATCATGACCGAGGAGCTCGAGTTCAAGGTCTTCGAGATCTCCACGCGGATCGTGGCGGGGACGAACCTGTTCATCGGCGGCAGCCCGTACTCTGACCTGGTCGAGCCCGGCCTCTCGACGGGGCGCCGGATCGCGAAGGAGATCCTGCGCGCCCGCTCCGAGGGACGGCTCGCCGAAGTACTCAGCTGAGGGCGCGCCGGCCGGCCCGGGCCGGACGCATTAAGAGCGCCGACCTTCTCCCCGTTCGATTTTCATGTCGGCGGCGATCGTTGCGAAGGGGCTCGGGAAGGTCTACCCCGGCTCCCGCTCCGCCCTGCCGGCCCTCGCGGACCTCTCCCTCGAGGTCCCCTCGGGCGGGGTCTACGGGCTGATCGGTCGCAACGGCGCCGGGAAGACGACGTTCGTCCGGATCGCGGCCACCCAGCTCAACCCGACCTCAGGGGAGCTCCGGGTGCTGGGGTATGACGTCGAGGGCGAGGAACGCGCGATCCGGGCCCGCATCGCGTGCGTACCCCAGGAGTCCCGACCGCTCTACTTTCTCCGGGTGGAGGAGGTCATCTACACGTACCTCAAGATGCGGGGGCTGCCCCCGACCGACGCCCGGCGGCGGACCCACGACGTCCTCGAGGAACTCTCGCTCACGGAGTACCGGCGCCGGCTCGTCAGCCGGCTCTCGGGGGGCCTGCGGCGCCGCACGATCTGCGCGATGGTCCTCGCGTCCGACGCGGACGTTCTCTTCCTGGACGAGCCGACGACCGGGCTCGACCCGCTCGCGCGACGCGAGGTCTGGGAGGCGATCCGGCGCGCCAGCCGGGAGAACCGGACGATCCTGCTGACGACCCACTATCTCGACGAGGCCGAGGCGCTCTCCCGGCGGCTCGCGCTGGTCGAGCGGGGGCGCCTGATGCTCGAGGGGTCGCCGGCCGACCTGCGGGGACGCGTGCGGTACCCCTACCGCGTCACGGTGCAGGGGCGGCTCGGCCGGGCCGACCTCGAGCCGTACGGGAAGGTCTCGGACATCGAGGGCGGGTACCTCGTCTTCACGGGCGAGTCCGAGGCGCGGGAGCTCGCCCGGCGGGCGCTGGAGGTCGGGGCGCATCTCACGATCGGTCCCGTGAGCTTGGAGGACATCTTCCTGGACGTCGTCGGCCGCTCGATCGAGGAGGAGACGTCGCCGTCGACGGAGAGCGCCGAGGGCGAGGAGGCGGGCGCATGAGCCAGCGGCACCGTCTCCGCTCGCTGTTCACCCTCGTGCTCGTGAACGGGGTGATCCCGATCCGGACGCAACCGCTCTACCTCGTCAACCTCCTCGCGTCCCCGCTCTCGTTCCTGTTCTTCATCTACGTCATCTCGCACGGGGCCCTCCTCGCGTTCGGTATCACCGGGGGCCTCGTGCTCACGATGCTGACGGCGGGGACCGGGCTCCAGTCGGACCTCACCCATTACCGGCACGACATGAAGTTCCAGGACGTCGTCGTCGCCTCGCCGGTCGAGGCGCCCGTCTACGTGGTCGGGATGGCGTTCAGCGAGCTCGTCTACTCGCTCCCCGCGATCGCCGTTTTCGTCTTCCTGTTCGTCGCGAAGGGGTACGCCTCGCTCGACAGCGCCCTGGTCGTGGGCGGCGTCCTGATCCTCGTCTGGGGGTTCGCCACGGCCCTCGCGTTCACGCTCGCGACCTATTTCGAGGACGTGCGCGAGACGTTCATGTTCAGCCCGCTGATCTCGCTCATCCTCACCGTCCTGCCTCCGGTCTACTACCCGCTCGCCTACCTGCCGCGCTGGGCGCAGATCGTCGCCCGGTTCTCGCCCACGACCTACGCGGCAGCGCTCGTTCAGTGCTCGGTCGGCATCGCGCCCAGCGCGTGCGGCGCCTCCGTGCTCGACTGGGGCGTGCTCGGTGCGGTCACCGCGGCGCTCTTCCTCGTGGCCGCCTTCAAGGCACGCTGGAAGGATGCGTAGTAACCTCCGGGGCGCGTTCGCGCGGCCCGTCGCGCGAGCGCTTATGTACCGGGCTCATGGTGGCCCCACCCCGATGCTTTCTTTCGCGGACCAGCGGAGTTTCGCGGCCTCCGACGAGCGTTTCGCGCGCTGTCTCTTCTGCGGCCGGGAAGTGGTCGTTCTTCCCGACGACCGCCGGCGGGGAGCGTGCTTCGACTGCCTCTCCCTCTCCGTGGCGCCCCCGAGCTCGTGCCCCGACTGCGGCGCGTCGATCCCGGGCGAGGAGCGCGGTCTCGGATGCCCGAACTGTCGCTGGTATCCGCTGCGCGATTGAGCGCGCCGCGTCCTTCCGCTAAGCTTATCGGTCGCCGGGCCCCCGGCGGGGACGGGCGTGCCGAGGTGGCTCAGTCCGGTACGGCGCGAGCCTGGAAAGCTCGTGGCGGAATACGCCTCGGGAGTTCAAACGTCGGGGCCGGCCGTTCCGGCCCGGCGGAGATTCTCCCCCTCGGCGCCGCCTCCCTCTCCGGTCCCGGTCGAGAGCGGAGGCCGTTCCGGCCATGACGGTCCCACCCCGGGCCGTGGGTGCGACGTTACTCCAGTTGGAGGCGATCCTGTCGCGTCTGACCGGCCGCGGAGCGTTGGACGAGGTCTGCCGGTTTCTGCGAGAATCGTTCCCGCACTACCGGTGGGTGGGGGTCTATCGACTGGACGGCGAAACCCTCGTGCTCGAGTCGTGGAACGGCCCCGCGGCGACCGAGCACACCCGGATCCCCGTCGGCGCCGGCATCTGCGGGCGGGCCGCGCGGGAGGACCGAACGGTGATCGTGGACGACGTGCGCGCCGCGCCCGAGTACCTGGCCTGCTTCCTCGAGACCCGGTCGGAGATCGTCGTGCCGATCCGGGATGGCGAGCGCGTCGCGGGCGAGATCGATATCGACGGCAACGAAGTGGGCGCGTTCAACGCGAGCGACCGTGACCTGCTCGAGAAGGTCGCGCGCCGGCTCTCCGTCGCGCTCGCGAAGGCGGCGACCGAGCCGCCGCCCGGCTGAGCTCGCGGCGCATCCTCCCGAGGGCGGCCCGGAGCGCTTCGGGAGCGTCGAACGGTACGAACCGCGGGGTCGCCCCGACGCGGCGAAGCCGCTGCGCCTCGGTCGCGATCGCGCGGAGCGCTCGCGACAGGTCGTCCACGATCGGGAGGTCGGCGACCCGGCTGGTGCGCGAGAGCGGGTTCAGGTCGATGGAGACGACCCGTTTCCCGAGGGCGCGGAGCGCCGCGGCGCGGTCCCCGTCCTCGAGCGGGACGAGGCAGACGTCGGCGGTGAAGATCCCCCGGGCGTCGACGCGGGCGCGGTCCGAGGGGAGCCCGGGAACCCGTCGGGTCGGTCGAACGCCGAGCACCTCCGGCACCCCCGCCCGCCGCAACGCGCGGGCGATGCGACGCACGCGCTCGGGGGTGCGGTGGAACAGGTTGACCTCCACGCGGAGGCGGGGGACCGAGCGCGCCAGCCGCGCGACGTCCTCCGCGGCGAGCGCGACGACGTTCCCGTTCACGCTCACGACGGGAGCGCGCGCCGCCAGCAGCCACCGGGCCGCCGTGCGTTCCGCGCGGCGAGCGCTCGGGGTCGTGCGCTCCCCCAGGAAGTAATCGAACGCCTCGCCCCGTCCTTGCGCGATCAGCCCCTCGGGGACGACCACGCCCCCTCGGTGGGCCCTCGCGAGGCGCGCCCGGACCACGAGGCTGCGGTACCGGGGATGCCGGGGAGAGAGCCGCATCGGGCCGTCGGGCGGTCTACCCGGAGCCGGGCGGTTCGCTCGCGGCGTGGTTCTCGGCCGTACCCTCGGCCGGCCCCATCCGGCTCTCGAGCGACGCGATCCGGTCGTCGAGCGACTGGAGCCCCTCCTCGAGCACCTTCGTGAGCGCGAGCTTCAGGCTCTCCTCGAGCGCCACGATGTCCCGGCCGAGGTCGATCATCCGACGGGAGTTCTCGTTCAGCAGGAGCCGGGTCTGCGTCGCGACCCGGTAGGTGTCGGAGAGGTCCTTCGTGAGCTGGTGCGACGACCGCGCGAACGTTTCCACCGAGTCGCCCACGGGTTTCCACTTCGTGTCCAGGTTCTCGGCGAGCGCCGCGTTGAGCTTCTGGTCGAGCCGCTCGAACGCCGCGTCGACCTCTTTCGACACCTGCTCGGCGAGCGACGTGCCGAGCCCGTCCAGGCGGGTCTTGACCTCCTGGTCCAGCCCCTCCACGGACCCCTCCACGTGCTGGACGCGGTCCTCGATCGTCTGGAGCCGCGCGGTGAGGTTCGAGTACGCGGAACCGATCAGGGTGGTCAGCTGACCCTGGCCGAACTCCTGCGCCCGGAGGAGGAGGTGGAGGATCCAGTGCTCGCGGCCCTTGGCCTCCGCGAGCGGACCCCGGTCGATGCGGTCCCGGACCTCCCGGTCGTCGATCATCGCCTGGAGCTCCTTCAGGACCTCCACGCGGAGCGCGGGGGTCGGGGCAGCAGTTGTCGGGGGACGACCGGCCATCGAGCGGCGATGGGTCCCGGGTGGCTATATAAGTTGGCGCGGCGGCGCGGCTTGCGCCGGCGGTCCGTGGCCTCCCGTCGGCCACCGTCCGCGCGTCGAACCGAAGCACGATGCGCGGCGGGTGGCAAACTCGACCGTATAGTTCTTAAATCGGGTGCGACCCTTTCCTTGATGGCAGAGATGCCCCCCGGTGCCGGGTACCGGGGCATCGCGTCCCTCGACGGGACATCGGAGAGGAAGAAATCATGGCTCGACCACCGAAGAGCAAGGCGAAGCGACGAGTCGGACTGGCCGTCTACCTCGAACCCGCGATCCTGCGAAAGCTGCGGGACGCGGCGGAAGGCGATCGCCGATCGACATCGACCCAGGCGGCCCTCTACATCGAGGAAGGTCTGGGGCTGCGGAAGCCGCGGCCCCGCTGAGCGTTCCCCCGTCCCGCCCCGGGGTCAGCGGGGGGCACCGGACGTAGCCCCGACGTCGAAATCCGGGCCGAGGAGATCGCGCGCGACGATCTGGCGTCGGATCTCCGACGTCCCGGCGCCGATCTCGAGCAACTTCGCGTCCCGCGCGAGGCGCTCGAGCGGCAGGTCGCGCATGTAGCCGTACCCGCCGTGGACCTGGATCGCCTCGAGGGCGTGGCGGGTGGACGCCTCGGACGCGTAGGTGAGGGCCGCGGCGCACGCCGTGCGTCGCGCGGGGTCGGCCGCCACGTCCTCGAGCGCCTGCTGCATCAGGAGCCGCGACGCGGTGAGGTCCGCGTACATGTTCGCCAGCTTCGCCTGCACGAGCTGGAAGGCGCCGATCTTGTGGCCGAACTGCTCTCGTTCGCGGGCGTATGCGACGGAGCGCTCGAGGCATTCGACCAGGATCCCCACGGGAATGGCGGACAGGACCGCGCGCTCGACGTTCAGCCCGCTCATCATGATCCGGACCCCCTCGTTCTCGGCGCCGAGGCGATGGCTGAGCGGCACGTGGACCCCCTGGAACGCGAGCTCGCCGGTCGGCGACCCGCGCATGCCCATCTTGTCGAGGCTCTTCGCGACCGAGAACCCGGGGGAGCCGGACTGCACCAGGAACGCGCTGATCCCGCGGCTGCCTTGCTCGGGGGCGGTCTTCGCGTACACCAGCACCAGGTCGGCGACGGGGCCGTTCGTGATGAACTGCTTCGTGCCCGAGAGCTCGTAGTGATCCCCCTTCCGCTCGGCGCGCGTCCGCAGCGAGACCGCGTCCGAACCGGACCCCGGCTCGGTAAGCGCCAGCGCGCCGATCTCCGCGCCGCTCGCGATCCTCGGCAGAAAGCGTGCACGCTGCTCGTCGCTTCCGTTCCGAGCGAGGTTGTCCGCGAAGAGGTTCGAGTGGGCCCCGACGCTGAGGGCGAGGGCCGGGCTCACGCGCGCGATCTCCTCGAGGATGACCGCCTGGGCGCGGTACGACAGGCCAAGCCCGCCGTACTCGGTCGGGATCGTCGGAGCGAGGAACCCCTGCTCGCCGAGGAGACGGAACAGATCCTTCGGGAACCAGTCCTCCCGGTCCATGCGGTCGGCGACCGGGGCGATCTCCTTGCGCGCGAACTTTCGCGCCGCCTCGGTAAGGTCGCGCTCCTCGGTCGAGAGCTCGGGAGCCACGTCCGAGGCGAGGGTCCGGCGAGGATAACGGTTGTCGGCCGCCCTAGCGCGCGCCGCGGTCGCCGGCGGCCCGCCGCAGCCCGATGTGCTTCGCCCACGCGGCCTTCGGCCGCGGCCAGTCCGAGCGGTAGTGGGCACCGCGGCTCTCCGTCCGTTCGAGCGCCGCCCGCGCGATGAGCGAGGCGGTGAGCGCCGCGTTCGCGACCGGACCCGGCAGCGCGTCCGGGCGAGCGGGCTCGACCCGTTCCGCGATCGCCTCGAACGCCGCGAGGGCGCCTCGGAGCCCATCGGCCGAGCGGACGATGCCGACCTCCTCCCAGAGCCGGTTGCGCACCTCCTCGACCGCTTCGGGCTCCTCCGAACGCCCGGACCCCGGGGGCGGCACGAGGTCGAGGAGGCGCCCGGGCATGGGAGGGCCGCCCGGTGCGGGATGGAGCAGCTGGCGCGCGACCCGCTCGCCGAAGACCAGGCCCTCGAGCAGCGAGTTGCTCGCGAGGCGGTTCGCCCCGTGAACCCCGGTGGCGGCCACCTCGCCGGCGGCATAGAGCCCCCGGATCGAGGAACGGCCCTCAAGGTCCGTCGCGACCCCGCCGATCATGTAGTGGGCGACGGGGGCGACGGGGATCCGGTCACGCGACGGGTCGAGCCCGTACGTGAGCAGGAACCGGCAGACCGACGGGAATCGGGCGTAGAGGCGATCGCGCGGGATCTCCGTGGCGTCCAGGTAGACCGCCGGGTGGCCGGACCGCTGGGTCTCCCGGTCGATCGCGCGGGCGACGACGTCGCGCGGGGCGAGCTCGGCGTCCCGGTGCTGGCCGACCAGGAACCGCTCCCCGGCCTCGTTGCGCAAGACCGCGCCCTCGCCGCGGAGCGCCTCGGAGATCAGGAACCGCGGCGCGCCCTCGCGGTAGAACGCCGTCGGGTGGAACTGGATGAACTCCATGTCGCTGAGGAGCGCGCCGGCGCGGAATGCGATCGCGACCCCCTCGCCGGTCGCGACCGAGGGGTTGGAGCTCTGGCGGTAGAGGGCGCCGGCGCCCCCCGTCGCCAGCACGATCGGGCGGGCGTCGAGGACCTCCGCACCGCGTCCCTCCGGATTCGCGACCGTCGCCTCGAGCCCCTCTCGCCCGCCGACGCGGAGGGCGCGGAGCACCCTCCGTTCGGACATTTCGATACCGGCCTCGACCGCACGGTGGCGGAGCGTCTCCTCGATCGACAGCCCCGTGGCGTCGCCGCCGGCGTGCAGTATGCGCGCCCTCGAGTGCGCGCCCTCCCGGCCCAGGGCGATCCGCCCCTCCTCGGTGTCGAAGGGCACCCCGAGCCGGACGAGGTCGGCGATCCGGGCCGGGGCATCCCCCGTCAACGCCCGCGCGGCGGCGCGGTCGACCAGCCCATCGCCCGCCCGGACGGTGTCCTCGAAGTGGAGGGCCCGGCTGTCGTCCGGACCGATCGCCGCTGCGATGCCGCCCTGGGCGTACCGCGTGTTGGAGTCCTCGAGGCGCCCCTTCGTCAGGACCGTGGGGCGCAGCCCGAGCTCCCGCAGCCGGAGCGCGACGTACAGCCCGGCGATCCCGCTCCCGATCACGAGCGGGTGACGGGCGGGATCCCTCACGTTCCCGAGAGCCGGGGCCGGGGTATAGACCCTTTCGACACCCGGCGCTCTCATCTTCCCCGGGCGGACTGGGCGCTCGTGCCGACCGGGGGAGCGGGACTGACCGAGAACGACTGGCCGCGGTCGGTGGAGGTCCGCGACAATACGATTCTCCGCCGGGAGCTGGTCGAGCGGTTCCGACGCGCCGGCACCCGGCGAAGCATCAGCGTCACCGATCTGGTAGCCCTCCGGCGGGCGTTCTGGCGACGGCGCGCCCCGCCGCCTCCCGTGCCGCCCGAGCGGGCGGCGACGATGTCGGCGGGCCGGGCGTGGCACCGGGCCGTCGGACAGGTTCTCGGCGGCGAGGGGTCGATGGAGGTTCGCCTGCGACGGGAGGGGATCTCGTGCCGCATCGACCTCCTGAGCGACGTGCCGGTCGAGATCAAGACCGGGGCGGGACCCCTGCCGGTCGACCTCAAGGCCGACCGCCCCGAGCACGTCGAGCAGCTCGCGATGTACTGCGCCCTCACGGGCCGGCCGACCGGTCGCCTGGTGCACATCCTGCTGGCCGAGGGGCAGGCGACGGCGGTGCGCGCGACCGACGTGACATTCGGGGACCTCGATCGGGTCGCGTCCGAGCTGCGCGCGCGGGAGGCGGCCCTTCGGTCGGCGCTCGAAGCCGGCGACGGCGCCGGGCTTCCGCGGTGCCGGTGGTTTGGGCGCGGCTGCGAGTTCCAGGCGTCCGGCGTCTGCGGCTGCGACGGCGGGGAACCCGGGGGGTCCGACCTCCTGCTCGACGAGGCCCGGTCGCTGGTCGAGCGACCGGAGCTCTCGGACCGGTGGCAGCGCCTGCTCCGCGTCGCGGGCTCCGCCGGGACGCCGCCCGCCGCCGCTCGGTTCCGAGACCTCGTCTACCCCCGCCGGGCGTTCTTCGAGCGGACGCGGGGCCGAGTGCCCGACACCGAGACGCCCCCGGCGGTCTCCCCCTCCCGCGACCTGTACGACCGCCTCGCCGAGGCCGTGGAGAGCGGACCGGTCGGAGACGTGCGGCAGCTTCCGTCCGACCCCGACGGTCCGGAGGAGGAGGTCGTCGGGCTCCGGGGGGTCCCGTTCCTGCTTCGCACCTCCCGCGCGGGGGCGCGGATCCGGTCCGCCGAGGCGGTCGCGCGCTTCCCGCAGTACGCGCTCGAGCTTGGCCTTCGGTGCGCGGCGACCGGCACCTCGGAGGGCCACGTGATCCTGGGATACGAGCGGGCCGAGGACGACCGGGACCGCGTGCACGTGCTCGACTACCGGTTCCGCCCGACCGCGACGTTTTCGATCCTGGCGAAGGAGAGGTCGCGGGCGCTCGCGGACGCGATCGCCCGCGGTTCGCCACGAGAGCTCGCCGCGTGCGCCGGGTGGATGGTCTCCGACTGTCCCTACCGGACGGAGTGCGGTTGCGACGGCGACGGGGGGCGGTCCCAGCGGTAGATGATCGCCGACGCCACGGTGCGGAATCCGGCCGATTCGTAGAGGGCCAGCGCGGGGCGGTTGGCGACCGTGACCCAGAGGCGGACCCGCTCGTACCCGTAGGCCCAGAGGGCGCGGATGCCCCACTTCAGAAGGTAGCGGCCGAGCCCCTTTCGCCGGCGATCGGGGTCGACCAGCAGGTCGACGAAGACCGCCCGACGGGGCGTCTGCTCGGTCGTGAGGATCGCCCCCACGAGTCGGGGCGGCTCCGTCTCGACCAGCGCGACCGAGGCCTCGTCCAGGAACCGTCCCACTCGCCCCTCGAGCATCGAGACGAGCACGCGCCGGTACTCGTCGATGCCCGATCCGATCACCAGCCCGTCGACCGTTCCGTGGAAGGCGCGCCAGTCCAGGTCGACCAGGGCCTCCAGCGTGACCGACCGGATCGGCACGAGCCGGGCCGCTCCCGCGGTCTCGGAGAGACGTTCCCCGTCGGCGGTGGACAGCTCGCGCTCCATCGCCCGGCGTTCGATGACGGTCGACCCGGCCCGTCGCGCGAGCCGCGCGGCGACGGTTTGTTCCTCCGCAGGGGCGAGACCCGTGAACCCGAGGTCGATCGCATCGATCTCGGAGGGCAACCCGTCCAGGAGCGCTTCCGCCAGGGTCCCGGCGCGCTCGTCGGCCCCGGCACCTTCGGTGGCGTGAACGTGCCCGTAGGCGGCGCCGCCGCGGCGCGAGTAGAAGGCGAGTCCCCCTCCGCCCGGAAGGTAGAGGCCCGCCTTCGCGCCGGCGCGCAGGTCGGAGGCGGAGTCCTCGACCCACTCGCCGCTCGGAAGCTCGGCGCGGGCGAGCAGCTCCCGGCGGATCGCCTGGAGGAGCTCCTCGAGCTCCTCGCGGGAGGCCCGGGTGGCCGCGCGCGGAGGCTCCACGGGCCAGCTCCTACTTGGACGCGAGTTCGCGGAGGAGGATCTGGGCGATGTCGGGCGCGACGGACGCCTTCTCGGCGGGGTTCTCGAGCGTGTCGGTGGAGTAGACCTCGTCGGTGACCGCCTTGATCCGCTCGAACGCGTCGCGCAGGAAGAGGCCGTGCGTGCACGCCACGCTCGTCGCGCCGACGCCGTGTCGCTTCAACAACTTCGCCGCCTCCACGATCGTCCCGCCCGTCGTGATCACGTCGTCGATCAGCGCGACGTGCTTGCCCGCGAACGCGGGGACGTCGGGCGGCAGGCTGAGCTCGACCTTGTCGCTGTCGATCCGTCTCTTCTCGAGGGCGAACCACGGTCGGTCGAGCAGCTGGGCCATGCGCCGCACGCGTTCGATACCCCCCTTGTCGGGGGAGACGAGGAGATCGATCGGGCGCTCGCGGAGCAGGCGGGCGAGCGCGGGGATCCCGCTCGCCTCGAACGCCGGTTTCGTGAAGTGGCCGAGAGTCGTCGGGGAGTGGAGGTCGACCGTGATGACCGCGTCCGCGTCCAGCTCGACGTGGCGCGACAGCGACCGAGCGCTGACGGGCTCGCCGGGGAAGAACCGGCGGTCCTGCCGGGCGTAGCCGAAGTACGGCACCACGACGAACGTGCGCCGGGCGCCGGCCTCGTGGACAGCGTCCTCGAGCAGGAGGAGCTCGAGGAGGGCCGGGTCGCTCGGGGTCGATTGCACGACCACGACGTCGTCCCCCTCGAGGCGGCCGCCGATCCGGATGTACATCTCGCCGTCCGGGAACCGCTTCACGAACGGGATCCCGAACGGTGCGTTGCCGAGCTCGCGGGAGATCCTCTCGGCCAAGGCGGTCGACGCCGTACCTCCGATGACGTGCACGTCGGCGGACCCCTCGTTCCGGACGGGGCCGGCGGTTAAAGGTTGACGGGCGGGCGACGGGTCCGGACCGTCGCGCGCGGCCTAGAGGTCCTCGTCGTCCTCGTCCGGGTCCCGGGGGGCCGGCCGGCGAGCGTGGGGGCGGGGCCGTTCCCGGTGGCTCACGAAATGCGATCGCCGCGACTCGTCGTACGTCGGACGCCGGCGCGGGGGCGTCGGGGGAGGGGCCGCGCGCGCCGGCTCGTTATCCGGCTTCCACGGCCTCATGGCGGTCGCGAACCGCGAGGGACGAGGCGCCTCCCGCCCCGCTTCCTCCTCTTCGGGTTCGGCCGACCGCCGCTCCGCCTCCTCGCGCTTGCGCAGTCGGCTCTCCACGCCCTCGCGGCGCAGCAGGTAGTGGACCCCGAGCGCCAGGAACAGTACGGCGGCGATCGTCAACCCCAGGAACTCCCACGACTGGGACGGCACGAGGCCGGCGTCCCCCTCGAACAACAGCTTGATCGCTCCGAACCACGGGATCATCCCGCGGGCGATCCCGATGATCCAGGCCGGCTTGACGAGGGAGCTGATCTTGGCGCCGGTGCCGTTGACCGCGACCGACTGGTCGTACGACCCCGAGTTGTTGTCTCCGAGCGTGAGGAACCCGGAGTGGGTACCCAGCCCCGGCGAGTCGAGGTCGACGACAAGAGTGACGGACGATTGACCGACGTGGTAGAGATGGATCCCCTCCGCCCCGGTCAGGCCGACGAGGTTGCAGTTGCTCGCGGTACCGGAAATGTAGTACGACACCGAGGAGGACGAGTCGGAGCAGAGGAGGCCTCCGAGGTCGGTCGCGTTGAACGTGCTGTTCGACGGGTTCCACTGGAGGAAGAAGATCGCGCGATGGATGATCGGGGTCTGCGACGTCTGGCCGTACGGATAGTAGAGGAGCACATCCCCCGGTTCGCCGTAGGTCGAGAATCCGGTCTGAACCCCGATGACGTACGGCACGATGGAGCCCAGCGAGACCTTCTGCGCGAGGACGATGTCGCCGGCGTTGAGGAATCCGACGTGGTCGCCGGACCCGTGTTGCATGCTGTTCGACTCGATCGCATAGACGGGCGGCCAGTTCCCCGTGTAGGCGAACAGGGAGACCAGCAGCACCGCCACGATCGCGAGCGCCACGAGCGGTTCGAAGAACAGCGAGTCCCGAGCCCGCCAGTACACCGGCCACTTGCCGTCCCCGCGGTCGTCGCCCGGCAGGTCGAGGTCGTCCACGTCCTCGTCGTCCGGATCCCAGCCGCGCACGGGTCCGGACCGGACGCCGGGTTCGACTCGACGGCGGGCGCGACGTGACGGTGGTGATGGCTTCGGCTCGTCGTCGCCGAGGTCGAGGTCGTCGAGCTCCTCGTCGTCGCCCGACGAGCGAGGCGGAGGGGTCATGGAGCCGACGTTCCGGTCCGCTCCCCTTAACCCTTGAGGTCAAAACGCACGGGGAGCGAGCGAGCCATCGAGAGCGAACCAACCCTTAAACCGTACGGCGTCCCCGTTCCCCGTCGAGAGCGACGCGAGGGGCAACGATGGACCGGATCGATGTATCGATGCCGCTGTTCGAGGGGATGCCGGCGTTCCCGGGCGACCCGCTCTTCCGCAGCCGGCCGGAGCGGCGCGTCGACCGGGGGGACCCCTACAACCTCTCGGCCCTCGCCCTGGGCTCGCACGCCGGCACCCACGTCGATCCCCCGAGCCACTTCGCGGCCGGCACCCCGGGCGTCGACCGGCTCGACCTCGATGTCCTCAACGGACGGTGCCTCGTTCTGACGGTACCGGACGATCGGTCCGTCGTCGGCCCGCCGGAGGTCGCCTCCGTCCCGCCGGGCACGACCCGCGTCCTCCTCCGGACCGGCAACTCGCGTCGTTGGGGCGCCCGGCTCGAGTTCTTCGAGGACTTCGTCGGCCTCGCGTTGGGCGGAGCCGTCGCCCTGCGGGAGCGCGGGGTACGTCTCGTCGGCATCGACTCGCTCTCGGTCGAGTGGGACCCCTCGGGGCGATTCCCCGTGCACCGGGACCTTCTCGGTCACGGAGTGCTCATCCTGGAAGGCCTCCTCTTGGCGGAGGTCAGCCCGGGCGAGTATCGCCTCGACTGCCTGCCGTTGCGGATCCGCGACGGCGACGGCGGTCCCGCGCGCGCCGTCCTCGGCCGACCGTAGGACCCGGGGCGTGCTCGCGGCTCCCGGCCCCGGTCCGACCGCGCTCTCCCTGGCGACGCCCGGGTTCTACGTTCTGGTCGCCACCTTGGTGCTGTTCGTCGCGATGCTGTTCGTCCTTCGGACCTACTACCCCAACCGAAAGCGGGGGCTGGAGGGATACCTCGAGGCCGCCGGGGTCAGCCTCGGTTTCCTGGTCGTGTCGGTCGCCCTGGTCGTGGCGCTCGCGGCCCACGACCCCGACGGCAATCGGACGTCCTACGCGCTCTTCGAGGCGATCATCAGCGGCTACTGGCTGGCCGTGGCGATCCCGGTCGTCACCGTCGGAAGCTCGGTCCAGGCCCGGTCGCGCGGGGCGATCCGTTGGCTTCTCCCGTCGATGGTCGTGGCGGCGGTCGCGTTTCTCGGCGTGTTCGCGTACTACTACGCCGCGTGACCGGGACCCCGCACGGGCCGGGACGGGACCGTCCGGTCAGTCGCGCTCGTCCGGAGGCAGCAGGTCGGGGATGCCGTCGTCGATGGGGTAGTTCACGGCGCAGTGCGCGCAGGCGAGCGTTCCGGTGAGGATCTCCTCTCCGTCCTTCTTCCCCACGGTCAGGGCGAGCTCGCCCCGACAGACCGGGCATCGGAGGATGTCGAGCAGGTCCGGCCTCATTTGCCGCCGGCCTCGACGATCCCGTATCCGATCAGCCGCCAGGCGTTCAGCTTCCGCGAGATCGCGACGCGGCTCCCCGGAAAGACCGTCACCGGACGGGCGAGCGACAGCTCGACCTCGTCCCCCCGCGCGCTGGTGACCTTGCCGGGGGCGATCGTCGTGCCGACGGTCACCGCGAGCAGCTCGCTGGTCCGGATCTTCTCGACCTTGATCTCCCGCTGGGCGCCCAGGACGCGGTCGAGGAGCGTCGCGCGCAAACGGATCTTCTGGCTGACGGGCGGGAGCGTTCCTGCCGTCCCGATGAGCCGGCCGGTGAGCCCGTCCCCCTTCGCGAGCGACGGGTCGAGGGTCGTTCCCACCGCCCCGAGGCCGCCGGGGTGCAGCTCGTCCCGCGCCTCGCCGCCCGAAACGATCGACGTGACCTTCGTCGTCAGTGCCTCCGCGCGTCCGTTCCCCGCGCCCGCGACGCCGGGGCGGATCTCGATCTCCTCGCCCATCTCGAGCCGTCCCTGGAGGAGCGAGCCGCCGAGCACCCCGCCCTTGAGGTCCTTCGGTCGCGTCCCCGGACGGTTCACGTCGAAGGAGCGCGCCACGTACATCAGCGGCGGCTTCTTCGGGTCGCGGACGGGCGTCGGGATCGTTTCCTCGATCGCCCCGATGAGCGAATCGATCCCCGCCTTGTGGTTCGCGCTGATCGGGACGACCGGGGCCTTCGCGAGCGGCGTGTCCTTGAGGAACTCCTGGATCTCACGATAGCTCTTCTCGGCGTCCTCGGCGGAGAGGAGGTCGATCTTGTTCTGGACGACCACGACGTTCCGGACCCCGATGATGTCGAGCGCGTAGAGGTGTTCGCGGGTCTGCGGCTGCGGCGTGTGCTCGTTCGCCGCGATCAGCAGGAGCGCGCCGTCCATGATCGCCGCCCCGGAGAGCATGGTCGCCATCAGGGTCTCGTGGCCGGGCGCGTCCACGAACGAGATCGCGCGCAAGAACTTGGCCTTCCCACCGCAGGTGGGGCAGACCGGCTCCACCGAGTAGCCCGTGGGCTTCGGACACTTCGGGCACTCGTAGAACGCCGCGTCGGCGTACCCGAGCTTGATCGAGATCCCGCGCTTCAGTTCCTCGGAGTGGCGGTCGGTCCATTCCCCCGTCAGGGCTTGGGTGAGGGTCGTCTTCCCGTGGTCGACGTGCCCCACCAGTCCGATGTTCACTTCGGGTTGGCGCGGTACCTTCATGTCGCGGCGAACAGCTCCGCGAGGGGCTTCGGTCCCTTCTGGTCGACGACGAGATTGATCTGGACCGTCTCCTCGCTGATCGTGTTGCCGCGGAACGTGCGTCGCCGGCGCATCCCCTCGCGGGGGGCGTGGAAGCCGAACCCGTCGCCCACGTAGAGGCGGGTCTGCCGCGCGCCCGGCAGGTCCGGGCGCAACGGGAACCCGCTCTTGTCGGTCCCGCCGGTGATGCGGAACGTGTAGCCGCCCGCCCCCAGGAGTTCCCCGCCGACCGACTCGCCGATCCTCTTCCCCAGGAAGCCGGCGGACTGCGGGTCGCCGACGGTCCGCGCGATCGACTTCTCCCTTTCGGAGATCACGAGCTTGAATTCGGCCATCCGCTCCCCGTGGTGCGAAGGCGCGCGAGGTAGGTGGGTTTAAAAGCGTTTTCGAGAGGCCGGCCGCGCCGCGCGGCCCCGCGGGGGCGAGGGCGTGGCCGGCGCGACCACGTCGGGGTCCGACCGAGCCGCCGCGGCGGCGATTCCTGCGCGTCCCTGCCCTTATCAACGTCGACCTTCGTCGACCGTCGCGGTGAGGCGTCGATCGTGACCGGCTGGGCGGTTCCGTCGGTCGTCGGGCCGGCGATCCTGCTGGGGGGGTATGCGTATGCCGCCGCGGCCGACGTGCGAACGCGCGAGGTCACGGACCGGCTCTGGCAGCTCCTGGGGGTCGTCGGGCTGCTTCTCGGCGCCGTGTACGTGGGCGGCGAGGGAGTCGTGCCCCTGCTCCTTTGGGTCCTGGTTGGGCTGCTGACGCTCGAGCACCTGGTGGCGTGGGACGACCTCCTTCCGATCGCCTGGCGCGACCAGGCGGACCGGGTCGAGTTGGGCGCGTATGCGGCGGTCGTCGTGATCGTCGCGGTCGCGGGCGCCCGGTACGGGCTCGGTCCGACGGGCGTTCCCGAGGCGGTGATCGCAGCGCTGGCCACGGTGCTCCTGGCGCGGGCGCTGTTCGAGGTCGGCGCGCTCTACGGCGGCGCCGACGCGAAGGCTCTGATGGTCGCCGGCCTCCTCGTGCCCGTGTTCGCGCACCCGCTGCTCGCGGTGCCGGCGGTCGCGCCGGCGCTCGCGGTGGTCCCGTTCTCGATCAACCTGCTCACCGACGCGGCGCTCTGTTCGCTGGTCGTTCCGTTCTATCTCGCGATCCGAAACCTTCGACGGGGCGAGTTCTCCTTCCCGCGGGGTTTCAACGGCTACTCGATGCCGGTCGCCGAGCTACCCACGAAGTACGTATGGGTCCGGGACCCGGCCGTCGAGGACTCGACCGACTCGGAAGAGCCGGAGACCTCCGCCGAGGACGAACGGCTCCGGCGCGAGACGGCCCGTCGGTTGACCGAGCGGGGGGTCCTCCGGGTCTGGGTTTCCCCGCAGCTGCCGTTCCTGGTCCTGATGGCCATCGGAGCCGTGGCCGCACTTCTCGCCGGGAACCTGATCCTCGACATCCTCGGCCTCGTCTGAGGCGCGATACCGGGGCGAACGCACGGCGCCTCGCCCCGAACGCCCCCGACCGAGCCGCCCTCCCCGAGGTGCCGCCCGTTCCGGCGGGCGCGGCCGGCGAAAGCTTTTGTCCGTGGCCCGGGTCGCGCGCTCGAGGGAAACGTTGGCGGCGAAGCGACGGACCACCCCGATCCGGGTGTTGATCGCCAAGCCCGGCCTCGACGGCCACGACCGGGGGGCCAAGGTCGTGGCCCGAGCCCTCCGGGACGCCGGGATGGAAGTGATCTACGCCGGTCTCCGACAAACTCCCGAGGAGATCGTCCGCGCCGCCGTCGAGGAGGACGTCGACCTGGTCGGTCTGTCGATCCTCTCGGGCGCTCACATGGCGCTCTTCCCGAAGGTCCTTCGGCTGCTCAAGAAGGAGAGCCACCCTTCGATCCAGGTGTTCGCGGGCGGCATCATCCCGGACGAGGACGCACGCCGCCTGAAACGGATGGGCGTGCGCGCGATCTTCGGGCCGGGCGCCTCCCTTGAGGAGATCGTGCGAACCGCGGAGAAGCTCGCTCGTCCTTCGGCATGACCCGCCCGGCCCCGCTCCCTCCGGCCGCACGTGCGATCGTGCGGGGCGACGCACGCGCGCTGGCCCGGGCGATCAGCGCGGTCGAGAACGGCGACTCCTCCGCCGACCCAATTCTCCGGGCGATCTACCCGCGGACAGGCAAGGTTCCGGTCGTCGGGCTCGCCGGCCCGCTCGGGGTCGGCAAGTCGAGCCTCGTGAGCGCGCTGGTCGGCTACCTTCGGGGCCAGGGCCGTTCTGTCGGGGTCGTCGCGGTCGACCCGTCGAGCCCGTTCTCGGGAGGGTCCGTCCTCGGGGACCGGATTCGGCTCGAGCGTGCCCCGGGGGACGAGCGGGTCTTCTTCCGCTCGATGGCGAGCCGCGGCGCGGTGGGAGGAGTGGCGGCGGCCACGCGCGAAGCCGCCCGTCTCCTCGACGCGGCGGGGTTCGACGTGGTGCTCGTGGAGACCGTCGGGAGCGGGCAGGTCGACCTGGCGATCCGCCAGATCGCGAGCACCCGCGTGGTGGTGCTCGTCCCCCACCTGGGCGACGAGGTCCAGACGCTCAAGGCGGGGCTGTTCGAGATCGCCGACGTGTTCTGCGTCAACAAGTCCGACCTGCCCGGCGCCGAGATCGCGCAGCGGGACCTCGCCGAGCTCGTGGCGTTGGGGGCGGGGCACGACGGCTGGCGGCCACCGATCGTCGCGACCTCGACCGTGACGCCCTCCGGCATCGACCGGCTCTGGGCGGCGGTCGAGGCGCATCAGCGGTTCCTCGACAGCTCCGGGGTCCGCCGCACCGCCGAGCGACTGCGGCTCAAGGAGGAGATCGTGGGCCGCGTGCGGGACGAGCTCGCCGCGGAGCTGGCCGACCGGCTCGACCGGGACCCGGAGCTGCGCGAGCTGCTCGACCGCGTCGTGGCCCGGACTCTCGACCCGCGGTCCGCGGCGGAGCGGCTCCTCCGGTCGTTGCGCGGCCCGTAGGGGGGCGATGCTCGATACGAACCTCGCGATCGCGGGGGTGCTCCTCGCGATCGCCGTCGCCCTCGCGTACTTCGTCTTCGCCTCGTTCGCTTTCGGCGCGGGCTACCAGCCGACGCCGCGCGCCGCGGTCGAGACGATGCTCCGGTTCGCGGAGCTCGGTCCGCAGGACCGTCTCTTCGACCTCGGCGCCGGTACCGGGGCGATCGTGTTCCGGGCGGCCCGGATCTACCGGGCCCGGGTCGTGGGCGTCGAGGTTGAGCCGATCCGCGTGCTGGTGCTGCGGCTCCGTCGAAGGCTGGGCCCGTTCTCGGACCGGATCACGATCCTCTGGGGCAGCCTGTTCCGTCTCGACTTTCGGGAGGCCACGGTCGTCACCGCCTTCCTGTGGCCGGGGGCGATGGCGCGGCTTCGCCCCAAGCTCGAGGCCGAGTTGTCGGACGGGGCTCGCGTCGTGAGCCACTGCCACGAGATCGTGGGCTGGAACTCCGCCGCCTACGACCCGGAGACGAAGGTGTACCTGTACCGGTGGCCGGACGCGCGCCCCTCCGGTGGCGCGGCGTCGTGACTCAGTGGTGGTATGCGAACCAGAGCGCGGCCCCGATGATCAGGACCACCGCGATGATCGCGAACCCGACCCACCATCCGAGCATCGCGCGCCGATCCCCCTCGGCCCAAGTTCCGTCGGACACGGCCGAGCACGGAACGGGTCGTTTATCGGGTTTCGATACGTACGGCCGCGGTCAGGGGATCCCGCCGCCGAGCTGGCCGTGGATGCCGAAGTAGGCCACGGCGATCCCGATCACGACCGCCACGACGAACGCCACTACGACAAACCGCATCGGCACCGGCGCGTTGACCGGGGACTCGGACACCGGACCCTCGAGCGACGGGCCCTTCAAGAGACCATGGTTGGAACCGGCGTGGCCGCTCGGCGGCGCGTCAATCGGCCTTCGTCGCGGCGTGCTCCGCGCGCTTGGGAGCGGGATGCTTGGCCGCGCCCTTGTCGGCCTCCTCGGCGGGCTTCGCCCCGGCTTCGGCGGTTCCCTTCTCGGGGGGCGCCGCGGCGGCCTTGGCCTTCTTCGCCTCGGACGGCTTCGTCTCGGGGGGCGTGGTGTACTCCTCGACGTACTTGATCGCGGTCGGGTGGAGCTGAGACCGGAGCCGTTCGATCAGCCGGGCCTTGGCCGCGGAGTGCCACGCGAGGTCGAACTTCGACCGGTCGGGCACCGTGATCGTGAGCACCTTCTCGTGGAAGTGGACCTCGAAATCCTTTCCGCGTCCGTAGGTCAGCTCGATGAGGGCGCGCGCCTTAGCGGTGGGCTCCGCGATCGGCTCCACGACGGTGAACTTGGCCCTGACCTTCCGGCCGGCGAACGGGGGGTTGAAGTCCACGCGGACCCGCGCGGCGGTGTAGGTCACGACGCGCCCGCGCCGACCACGGATCGTCAGGATCGTGCCGAGGTTGAGCTCGGCGTCGTCGCGCCGCATCTCGGGGAGCCGCTCGATCTCGTGCATGGAGAACAGCTCGATGAGCCTCGGGTCGCGTTCGCCGAACGCCTCCGCCGGCGAGAACTCCCGCTCGACCTCCTTGCCGACCGGCGCGCTCTGGATCGCGCTCTCCAAGGCGCCCGGAAAATCGTCGCCGCCGAGAAGGTGCGGTCGGGGGCCGAACTCGAACCCCGCGGGCAATTCGAACGCGGCCCCTTCGGCCACCTTCGCGCGGGTCGTGTCGATGAGGTCCCATTTCCCGCCGGTCTCCGCCCACAGATCGTAGTCCAGCAGGACGAGGTCGCCGGACTTCGACGGGGCGCTCGAGGCCGCCGGATGCTCCGCCATTGGGGGCGCGCAATCGAGGTGAGGTTTAAGGCTTTCCACCAGACGCGACGTCGCGCGGCGCCGTCCACGCCGGAAACCACTCCGAGCGCCGACGTTCTGTCCTGCGTCCGGCCCTCTGCCCCCTCGCACCGGCTCGGCCGAAGCGTCGGCGGCGGCCAAGCCTATATATGCGAGGGACCCCCTAAACTCGCTCCGCCGCCACTCACGGACGTGATGGAATGCGAACGTACGTCCGTATGTCGTTTCATTCGGAAGGAGCGGGTCCACTCAAGGTCCTCGAGGCCATGCGGACCCTCGGGTTCGAGGAGTCGATGGGGTTGCACGATTTCGTCTACAAATGGAAGGAACCGACAACGATCGAAGATGTGGTCAAGTTCACCACCAAGATGCACGAACGTCTGAAGGGTCTCGACGTCAGCTACGAGATCACGACCATCGCGTGAGCCGGGCGCGGTCCCATGGTCAACGGGAACGTCGATCGCCTCGAGCGGACACTGCTCCTCCATCTGTTGGAGCACCGCGGCCAGCAGGTCCGTTTCGAGGCGTCCCAGTGGACGACCGAGTTCGGCATCCTGCGGCGGTTCGCCGACCACGACCCGTCGGCGTTGAAGGCGTCGCTGCGGGCGCTGGAGATGGCCCGCATGATCTACCTCCGCACGCAGTACGTGGTGGGGTTCTCGGAGCCGAAGCACGTCTATTCGCTCACGGCCGCCGGCCACCGCAAGGCGCTGGAGTACCGCCACGAAGACGGCGACCCCCCGACGTCGGAGGGGGAGCCGTCGTCGCCTCGCCGGGGGACCGAGTCGGGCGGAGGAAACCGCCGAGCTAAGTCGACCGCCTGAGCGCTCGATGGTCGTCCTCGAGGGCCCGACCGTCCGGCTCCGCCCCATCCTTCCCGCAGACTGCCCGATGCTGTTCGATTGGTACAACGACCCGGACCTCGTCGCACCGTTCGACCGGTACACCACCGAAACGTACGACTCCTTCCTTCGGTCGGTCGCCGCGGCCGAGGGAGACCCGGGCTCCCTGGCCCCGCGGTTTGCGATCGAGCGGAGGACCGAACGGGATGTCGTAGGGCTGGTCGGGCATTACCGGGCCCACCCGGTGCTCGAGTACGTGGACGTCTGGTATCTGCTCGGGTCCCGCGAAGTCCGCGGGCACGGCCTGGGCCGCGAATCCGTCGGGCTCCTCGTGGACCATCTGCTCCGCACCGAAACGGTCGAGCGGATCGGGGCGACGTGCGACGTGGAGAACGTGCCGTCGAGCAAGCTCCTCGAGCGACTGGGGTTTCGCCGGGAGGGGACGATGCGCTCGGCGCTGTTCCACCACGGCCGGTGGCACGACGTCCACTTCTACGGGGTCACCCGGGCGGAGCGCTCGCCTCCAGGGTGAGGGCAAGGCGCGAGGCGCCGTCCGGCAACGGCAGCGGCGGGGCGAGCGTTACGGGGCCGAATTCGGCGGTCGAGCGCACGTGCGTTCCTCCGCAGGGGCAGACGTCGGCGCCCTCGATCTCCACCACCCGGACCGGGTCGACCTGCGCGGGCAGCGGAACCAGGCCCGAACGCTCGGACGCCGGGTTCCGGTCCCACTCGGCGCGCGGGACGTACCGTATGCGGACCTCCAGGGGGTCCTCGGCGGCCCGCGCCATGTCGCCGGCCAGGGGTTCGAGCACGCCGGGGGCGAGCGCCCCGTCGAGGTCCAGCGTCGCGCGGTTTCCGGACAGGTTCGCCTTGCGCGTTCTCAGGCCCGTCCGCGCGAAGACGCGTGCGCTCAGGAGGTGCTGGGCGCTGTGGAGCCGCATGTGGAGGTGTCGCCGCGGCCAGTCGATCGCGCCCTCGACCTCCGCCCCCAGGGCGAGCCGCGCGAGCGTGGCGGCCGGACCTTTGACGCGGTGGACGACCGACGGCCCCGCCTTCGAGACGTCGACGACCTCGACCGACCCGTCCCCCTCGAACGCGATCGTGCCGCGGTCGCTCGGCTGGCCGCCGCCCGTCGGGTAAAAAAAGGTCCGGTCGAGGACCACGGCGCCCGGGGGGAGCGCCACGACCCGCGCGCGGAACGAGCGCACGTAGGCGTCGGAGATCGTGGCCAGGTATGCGAGCTCCGTCACCGGCGGAGCGAACCCCGCGGGAGGAAAACGGCTTTCGTTCTTCCGAGGATTCGGGCAACCTTTTTAGAGGGGACCAGTGTGTCGCGCTCCGAGGTTCCTCGATGTTCAAGCTCCGGCTCAAGATGGAGACGCTCCGGGAGGTCGTGGAGGTGGTCTCCACCCTCGTGAGCGAGGTCAAGCTCACGGTCTCCAAGGACGGGTTGGAAGCGAAGGCGGTGGACCCGTCGCACGTCGCGATGCTCGTGCTGAAGCTGCAGAAGGGGGTCTTCGAGGAGTTCACCGGCGAGCTCACCGAGATCGGCGTGGACGTGGAGAAGCTCAAGGAGGTCCTCCGGCTCTCGAAGCCCGGCGACGTCATCGACCTCCAGTTCGACGGGAAGAATCGGCTGGTCGCCTCGGTCGGCCGGATCACGCGCCAGATGGCCGTGGTCGACCCCGCGAGCATCACCGACCCGAAGGTGCCGAACGTGAGCCCTCCCGCCAGCGTGACCCTCAAGACGGAGGACATGCGGCAGGGGATCCGGGGCAGCGAGAGCTTCACCGACCACGTGACGCTCACGCTCGAGCCCGACGCGTTCACGATGCACTCCGAGGGCGACACGGACCGGCTCGATCTCCGGATCCCGAAGGACTCGCTCACCCGGCTCGACGTCAAGGAGGCGGTGAAGAGCATGTACCCGCTCGATTTCTTCTCCGCGATGGTGAAGTCGATCGCCTCCGAGGAAACGACCCTGCACGTCGGGAACGAGTACCCCCTCAAGATCGAGTTCGCGGTGGGCGGCGGACGCGGCGACGGCCGCTACCTGCTCGCACCCCGGGTTGAAGAGGACTGACCCCGGGCTCCGCCGGGAGCCGACGCGATCGCCGCCCCGCGACCTCTTAACCCGCCCCACCGTTCCGAAGCGCGATGACGCACCCCGCGGCGCCGGTCGCGATCCTCGCCGCGGCCCGGACGCCGATCGGCCGGTACGGCGGCTCGCTCCGCTCCGTCCGCGCCCCCGGCCTCGGGGTCGTGGCCGCCCGCGCGGCGATCGACCGCAGCGGGGTGAGGGCAAACGAGATCGAAGAGGTCCTGTTCGGCGAGGCCATCCAGGCCGGGGTCGGCCAGAACCCGGCGCGCCAGGTCCTGCGCGGCGCCTCGGTCCCGGACTCGGTCGGGGCGGCGACCGTCAACATGGTTTGCGGCTCGGGCATGAAGTCCCTCCTGCTCGGGGTCAATGCGATCCGCGCCGGCGAGCACGACCGCGTCCTCGTCGGCGGCATGGAGAGCATGTCGAACGCCCCCTACCTCGTCGAGGGGTCGATGCGCTGGGGCAGCAACCCCGGACCGCACGTGCTGGACGACGCCATGCAGCGCGACTCGCTGATCGATGCCTACGAGGAGCACGAGATCATGGGGCTCACCGGCGAGCGGGTCGCCCGGAAGCTCGGGCTGGACCGGGCGGCGGTCGACGCGTTCGGACTGCGGAGCCACCGGCGGGCCTCCGCCGCGGTCGCCGACGGCACGTTCGCCCGGGAGCTGGTCCCCGTGCCGGCGGAGCTCACGCCGGGCGGAACCGGGCTCGACCACGACGAGGCCCCCCGCGCGGACACGACCCTCGAGAAGCTCGCCCGCCTCAAGCCCGCGTTCGCCCCGGACGGGGTGTTGACCGCCGGCAACTCCTCGAAGTTGTCGGACGGCGCCGCCGCGCTCGTCCTCGCGAGCGAGGAGGAGGTCCGGCGGCGCCGCGCGGCGCCGCTGGCCTGGGTCCATTCCACGGGCGAGGGCGGCGTCCACCCGCGCGACGTCATGGAGGCGCCGATCCCGACCGTCCGTCGGCATCTCGAGAGGACCGGGTTCCAGCCGTCCGATTTCGATCGCGTCGAGCACAACGAGGCCTACGCCTCGGCGTCGCTCGCGGTCCAGCGTGCCTTCGGCTTCACGGAGGACCAGTTCAACGTCCACGGCGGAGCCATCGCCTTGGGCCACCCGATCGGCGCGAGCGGGGCGAGGATCGTCGTGTCGCTCGTCCACGAGCTCCTGCGGTCGAACGGCAAGCTCGGGCTCGCCACGCTGTGCATGGGCGGCGGCAACGGGTTGAGCGTAATCGTCAGCCGGGAACGGCCCTAGAGCAGCGGGATCCCGGTCCGCAGCTCGATCGCGTGGACCCACCGACGGGCGGCGATCCGCTCGCCCCGCGCAACCCGACCGGCCGCGTTCCGCCTCAGCTCCGCCGCGAACCGCGTCAGCCGCTGCACGACCCGGTCCGTCCGCAGCCCCTGGGCGAGGTCCCGCCGCGCCCCTTCGGAGAGGTCCCGGGCCCTCGACGACCCCCACGGTCCCCCGGCCCCGGGCGACAGCCAGCGGCGGATCGCCCGTCGGACCTCCCGGTACTCCTCGCCCGAGCGCGCGAGTTCCTTCTCGCGCCAGCCGAGCCGGTCCGTGTAGCGGGGCCGCAGGAGGAACCACCGTAGCGCCCCCGGACCGACGGCCGCGAGCGCCGCGCGGATCGGGACGAGGTTGCCGGTCGACTTCGACATCTTGGCGCCCTCTTGGAGGACGAACCCCGTGTGCAGGAACGTTCGGGAGAACCGCACGCCGCCCAGCGCCAGGGCGATCTCGTTCCCGGCGTAATGGTGCGGGTAGATCAGGTCCCGCGCCCCACCGTGGAGGTCAACCGGGATGCCGAGCAGGCGGCGGGCCATCGAGTAGCACTCCAGGTGCCAGCCCGGGACGCCGCGACCCCACGGGCTGGGCCACGTCGGACCGGAACCCGCCTGGCGCTTCCAGACCAGGAAGGCGCGCTCCCCGCCGACCTTCGACGGGAACGGGTGTCCTCGTTCGGGCACGGCGTGCCGGGCGAGCTCCCGGCCGGTAGGGAAGTTCTCTCCCTCGGGACGTACGGGGGGCTCGTAGACCCACTCGTCGCCCGTCCGTCGGACCCGGCCGGTCCGTTCGAGCGCCCGGGCGACCCGGACCATCTCGGGGACGTAGTCGCTCGCCCGGGGCCGGCACTGCGGAGCGAGGATCCCGAGGCCCTCCAGGTCCCGGAAGAACGCCCGCTCCTCGCGGCGGGCCAGGGCGATCGAGCTGACCCCGAGCGCGCGCGCGCGCAGGTCGATCTTGTCCTCCACGTCGGTGACGTTCATCACGTGGCGCACGCGCAGACGCTCCCCCTCCAGGAACCGCCGGGCCACGTCGAAGTAGAGGTACGTTCGCGCGTGCCCCACGTGGGCCGAGTCGTACACCGTCGGGCCGCAGACGTAGAGCGCCACGACGCCCTGGGGTCCGGGGCGTATCGTCCGCCATCCGCCCGAGAGGGAGTCCTCGAGGGCGAGCGGCATGCCGGCGACCGGCGAACGCTCCCACTTAGCGCTTTGGGGAACGTCGTGCACCGGGGGCCCCGGCCGGCCACCGCGCCGAGGGCCCGGCGGACCGGACCGCCGCCGCATCGGCAACGGTAATTACCCCGCGGGGTCCAGAACGCGCGTCCGGCTCCCCGCGACCCGAGGCCCGGAATCCACCTCGATGGCCGAAGCGCGCTCCTCCCGCCCCGACGTGCTCCTCATCGTACTCGACTGCGTCCGGTCGGACCTCTTCGAGGCGGAGGTGGCGCGACCCGATGCCCTGCCGTTCCTGCACTCCCTCCGGAGCCAGGTCGCCTCGTTTCCGAGGACGGCGAGCACTGCGAGCTGGACGATCCCGGGCCACGCGAGCCTGTTCACGGGCCTCTATCCGTGGGATCACGGCGCCCACTGCCGGCTGGGCCCGATCCTGACGCGCGAGCCCGAGACGATCGCGGAGTTCCTCCAGCGGGAAGGGTACGCCACGGGGTTCTTCTCCGCGAACTCGTACGTGCAGCCGTCGACCGGCTTGGCCCGCGGCTTCCAGGAGACCCTCTGGGGCGGCGCCCGCGAGTTCTTCCTGCGGTTCGCCTCCATCCAGAAGGCCGGATGCCCGGACCTGGGGGGCCATCCGCTCACGCCGCTCCCCGCGTCGTCCCCGGGCGCACGGCCGTCCCCGCTGCGGGACCTGGCCATGAGCTCGCTGCCCCGGCTGCCGGCGGTCTGGGACGCCATGAACCGGACCGGCGGGAAGCTGCTCGGCACCTACGCGAAGGACATGCACGCGGTCTGCCCGTGGATCGAGCCCGAGCTCGACGGCTGGCTCGCCCGCCAGCGCCCGGACCAGCCGGTGTTCGCGTTCGTCAACCTGGTCGAGGCCCACGAACCCTACCTCGCCGACGGCGGTGACCCGGTGTCGGTCGGGCGATGGCTCTCCTACGCGCGGTCCGGACAGGACTCGATCTCGTGGATCCGCGGCGCCTGGACCCCGTCGCCCCGCGAGGTCGCGTCGGTCCGAGCAGGGTACGTCCGCTCGCTTCGCACCCTCGACCGGCGGGTCCAGCAGATCGTGGAGCGGTTCGCGTCCCGGAGGGACTGGGACAACACGCTGTTCGTCCTGACGAGCGATCACGGCCAGGCGTTCCTCGAGCAGGACCTGTTGTACCATCGGTTCCGGGTCGACGAACCGATCGCCCGGATCCCGCTCTGGATCCGGTCGCCGGGCTCGGCCGTCACCGGCGCCCGGTCCGACGAGTGGGCGAGCCTCGTGGACGTGCCGCGCACGATCGCCGCGCGCTTGGGCCGAACGTCGTTCGGCGACGCGGGCTCCCGCGACCTGCTCGACCCGGCTTCCGCCAGCGAGGGGACCGCGGTCTACTGCATGACCGACGGCATGCCCGCGGGCGAGGAACGCGGTGTGGACGAGGCCCGCCGGCATCTGCTGGACCGGCTCGAGGTGGCGGCGTACCGGGGCAACGTTAAGGCGGTCGCGGGCGAGGTCGGCGACCCGTCCTCCTATCGGGTCTCCGCCGAGGCCGTCGGGGTCCCGACGCGCCTCGCGGGAGACAGCGCGGAGCCCGCCGCCGTCATCGAGCTGGCTCGCGCCGCGATCGACCTGGCCCGGGCCCGGATCTCCTCCCGGGCGTACCACGGCTCCGTCGAACACCGGATCGCCGGCTGGGGATACTGAGCTCGCGACCCCGTACCGGCGCGACGGCCCCACGGGGGCCGGGACGGAGAACCTCACCGGTGCGTGAGGCGCGGGGTCCTCGTTGGGTCCGACCGCGGCGGGGGCGGGCCGGCGGGGGATCGCCGGGCACCCACGCGATATATAGGCCCGAGGGGGAGAGTCCCCCGCGATGCCGTCCGGACCCACGGGGCGCCCGGTCGTCGTGACCGGCGGCGCCGGCGCGATCGGATCCGTCCTGGTGCGCGCGCTGCTGGAGCGCGGGGACGAGGTACGGGTCATCGACAACCTATCGAGCGGTCGACGGGGGTACCTGCCCGACCCCGCCTCCTCCCCGCGGCTGACGCTGACGGTCGCGGACCTCCGCGAACCGGAACGGTACGGCGAGCAGCTCCGCGGGGCGGCCGAGGTCTGGCATATCGCCGCCAATCCCGACATACGCCTCGGCACGGCCGACCCCCGGGTCGATTTCGAGGCGGGGACGGTTGCGACGTTCCACGTGCTCGAACAGGTCCGGCGCGCGGGGGTGCCCCGGATCCTGTTCTCGTCGTCCAGCACTGTCTACGGCCGCCCCGACCGGTTTCCCACGCCCGAGGAGTATGGTCCGCTCCTTCCCCAGTCGCTCTACGGGGCGGCCAAGCTGGCCGCGGAGGGGCTCCTGAGCGGGTACGCGCACACCTACGGTCTCAAGGCCTATGTCTTCCGGTTCGCCAACATCATCGGGCCGGCGATGACCCACGGGATCCTGCACGATTTCTTCGAGAAGCTTCGGGTCGACCCGCGCCGCCTCGAAGTGCTGGGGGATGGTCGTCAGGCGAAGAGCTACCTCCGGACGGAGGAGTGCGTGGACGGGATGCTGGCGGTGGCCGACCGCGCCGCCGACGCGGTCAACCTCTACAACCTCGGCACGCACGATCGGATCTCCGTCCGGGAGATCGCCGAAAAGGTCGTGGCCGCGCACGGAGGCGGGGCCCGCATCGAGTACACCGGTGGGGAGAAGGGCTGGGCGGGGGACGTCCCCCAGCAGCTCCTCTCGATCGACAAGGCGACGCGGCTCGGATGGACGCCGCGCCGGACCAGCGCGCAGGCGATCGACCTCACGATCGCCGAGATGGTCCGTACGCGGGGAGTGCACGGGTAGAGCCCGTGGCCCGCCGTCGGACGAGGGGGGAGCGGTTGGGGACGGTCTGCGTGGAGATCGCGGTCAAGGACGACCCGCGCCTGCTGGCCGCCCTGGATTCGCTCGACAAGCAGACCCGGCGGCCCGACCGAGTGCTGATCGCCGGGTCCCCCGCGACCCCGGAAGCGCTCGCCTCGGCCGCGACGTCCCGCTACCCCGCGCTGCACGTCGAGCTTGTGCGGATCCCCGGCGGGCCGGTCGACGCGCGGGCGGAGTCGATCCGGATGCTGGCCGAGGAGACCACGGCGTTCCTCGATTCCGACGAGGTCGCGCCGCCCGACTGGCTCGCCCGCCTCGTCGCCCCGGTCGAGAGCGGGGCGGTCGCGTTCACGGGGGGCCCGACGCGACCGCTCCGGAAGGCCGAGAACCCGATCGAGCACTACTACGAGCTCCTCGAGGCGTCGATCTACGACGACCTCGTGCGCCAGAGCATCACCTACCTCCCCCTCCAGAACAGCGCCTGGCGGACGAGCGTGCTGAAAGAGTTCGGGTTCGACCCGCTCGTGACGGCCGAGGACCACGACCTCGAGACGCGCGTCATCCGCGCCGGACTGAACGGCGCCTTCCTGCCGGACGCCTGGGTGTACCACGACAAGAGCAACGAGACGAGCTACGTGCGCTGGGCCCGGAAGCGCTACCTCTACCTGTACCAGATGGCGATGTCGATCTGGAAGAACGACGAGGTGGGCCACCGGTTCCGCGAGCGCCGCCGGCCCGTGCGCCACCCGCTCCGGTACGTCGAGGCCGTGATGAAGCCGTTCGCGTTCGTGCACGCCTGGGTCCAGTGGTCGCGCAAGGGGACGCCCGCGCGCGCCCCGTAGCGGCGCGCCGGCCCGCCGACCGCGCCCCGACCCCCGGGCGCTAGGTTGAAGAACCGTGCGTCCGTCCCCGTCGCGGGCTCGGGATGGAGACGGTGTTCCTCCTGGTGGAGGTCGACGTGGGCCACCTCGACGAGGTGCACCGCCGCATCAAGGCGGTCCCGAACGTCACCGAGGTGCAGGCCGTGACGGGCCCGTTCGACCTCATCGTCAAGGTCGAGGCGCCTCAGATCAACCAGGCGCTCGACGTGGTCGTTCACCGGATCCGCAAGATCCCGGGCATCAAGTCGACCGAGACCCTCGTGACGGTCTCGATGGCCTGAGCGGGCGGGTCCGCCTCATATACGCCCCGTCCCGTGGCGGGTCCGATGATCGCCGTCGGAGAACCCGCGCCCGATTTCGAAGCCCCGAACCAGGACGGAACTCCGTTCCGCCTCTCGTCGCTGAAAGGATCGCCGGTCGTGCTCTACTTCTACCCGAAGGCGGACACGCCCGGATGTACGGTCGAGTCGAAGGGGTTCCAGGAGCACCTGCCGGAGTTCGCGAAGGGCGGCGTGCGGATCGTCGGGGTCAGCGTCGACGACTGCCCCGCGCAGCTCGCGTTCGCTCGGAAGTACGGCCTCGCGTTCCCGCTCATCGCGGACTCGAAGAAGGAGGTCTCGGGGCGGTACGGCGTCCTCGGGCCGCGCGGCGTCGCCCGCCGGGTCTCGTTCCTGATCGACCGCGACGGCACGGTCGCGGAGGTCGTCGACTCGTCCGCCCCCGACCCGCACGTGGCCCGGGCCCGAGCCCGGTTCCTCGCGGCGTAACGCCCCGGTTCAGGGCCGCTCGTCGGCCCCGTCCGCGGGCGGCGGGCGGACGCCGGCCCGCGGAGACCGGCGTCCGGAGAAGTTCCAGGCCCGGTCCCCGAGAAGCTGGAGGGTCGCCGGCACGAGGTACGTCCGCACGACCATCGCGTCCAGCAGGACCGCGGTCGCGACCGCAAAGCCGATCGCCCGGATCAGCGTGAACTCGCCCACCGTCAGCGAGGCGAACGCGCAGGCGAGGATCACGGCGGCCGCGGTGATGATCCCTCCGGTCCGGCCGAGCGACTCGGCCACCGCGGGACCGGCGGTCTTGCCGCGGAGCCGCTCCTCGCGCACCCGCGTGAGGAGGAAGATGTTGTAGTCGATCCCCAGTCCGAGGACCAGCACGACCAGGATCGTGCGGACGTAGAAGAACAGCGGAAAGCCGAGGAGGTCGCGGAACAGGAGGTCCGTCACCGCCCACGCCCAGCCGATCGACAGCCCGATCGTGCCGACCGCCATCAGCGCGATGATCCACGACCGCAGGACCGCGAGCAGGACGCCGACGAGCCCGACCGTCACCGCCACGAGCATGACCTCGGTCGCGAACGTTGTCTCGGCCGCGAGGTCGCGGATCACGGGCGCTCCGCCGCCGAACGCGAGCTCCTGGATCTCGGGATGGCTCGATTGGTAGGCATCGAACGAGGCGGTCACCCCCTGGACCGCCCTCACCGCGCCCTCGGAGAGACCCGTGTCGTTCGTCTGGAGGGTGAAGAGGACCGTCCGACCGTCGATCCCGACGTACGGGGCGAGCGTCCCCAGCAGGTTCGCCCGGGTCGCAGGCAGGGCGGTGGAAAGACCCAGCCACTGCGGGACCGTCGCGCCGTACGGCCCGACCGGCGAGAGCACGGAACGGATGCCGGACGCGTTCGCGGCGATCGACGTGAGCTGGGCGACGTCCACGAACTCGGTCGCATTCGAGACGTTGCGGACGACGAGCGGCGCGGCGAATGTCACGAGGGCGAACGACGGTACGGCGTACCCCGGCCCGAATTGCTGCCCGAGCTCCGCCAGGCCGTCGGTCGCGGGGTGGCCGCTCGGGAGCTGCCCGTAGAAGTCGTAGGAGACCGGCACGGTCACCGCGACCGCGAGCAGCGGCACCGAGACCGCCAGGATGACGGCGACCACGCTCGCCGGACGCTTCTGCGTGAGGCGGGCGGCCCGGTAGAAATACGTCCGGCCCGCGCGCGTGTTCTCTTCGACCACCGCGGCGTGTCGCCGGAACCGCGCGCCGGAGTTCGGCCAGAAGATCCTCGGGCCGAGGAGCTTCAGCGCGGCCGGTACGAACGTGAGGGAAAGGAGCATCGTGATCAGGATCGCGAGCGACAGGACCATCCCCCACTCGGAGAGGAGCGCCACGCCGCAGAACGCGAGCGCGAGGGTCACGATGATCGCCGTCGATCCGCTGGTCGCGACCGACTGGCCGGCCCAGGTGAGCGACGCGACGACGGCCTCGTCCGAGGACCTCCCGGCGACGAGTTCCTCACGGTAGCGGGCGACCAGGAAGATCGAATAGTCGGTGCCCACCCCCAGGACGAACACTTCCTCCAGGGCGAGCGAGGAGGAATCGACGTGCGTGATCAGCGTGCCGACCAGCACCGTACCGCCCAGCCCGAGGACGAGCGCGATCCCGAGGCCCGCGAACGTCACCATCGGCGTGAGCGGGGACCGGAAGTAGATCATCGAGATCCCGAGGAGGAGGCCGACCGTGATCGGCAGTACGAGCGCGAGCGACGAGTTCGTCGCCTCCTGCGTCAGGAGGTCGAGCGGCGCCGGCCCCGTCTGGGCGTACGATATCGCACCGGCCGGGTCGGACGCCGCGAGGGTGGCGGCCGTGTCGTTGGCGATGGTGGCCAGGTCGCCGTAGACGGGGTCCGCCCCGCCCCCGGTCGTGTAGTCGTCCGCGACCCGGAACGTCACCTGGATCAGGCTCGCGGTGCCGCCGGGGCTCACGAAGTCGTACCGGATCGCGCTCGGCACCGGGAGCGGCTCCGCGCCGAGCGTCGAGGCGTCGACGAGCGCGCCGGCGAACGTCGTGGCCTCGGCGGCGGTCGGGTCGGCGCCCGGAAACGCCGTCCATACGGTGTCGACCCACCCCGCCGGAAGGCCGGACGCCGACGCGACGACCACGCTCGCCACCGACCGGACGACCGTCCCGTTGGTGTAGTTGGCGACCCCCATCGTCGCCAGCACCGTGGGCGCGATCGATTGCGGCGCGGTCGGGAGCCCGAGGTACGGCAGGGCGAGCGGAAGGTTGGCCCGCTCGACCCCCTCCGCGCACGCCACGACGCCGGCGGGCACCGACTGGTTCGCGCAGTCGGCCGAGCCGTTGAACCCGGCGTCCGAGGTTCCGTTACCGTTGTAGAACGCCGAGAGGACGGCGCGGGCCGTGGCGTTCGACAGCCCGGACTCGGTCGCGTGGTACGCGGGGTAGTTCGCCGCCCAGGGCGTGCTCGCGTTGCCCGATTCGAACGACTCCCACGAGGCGAGGTACGTCGCCGGGATCCCCCAGAGTAGCGCCGCGGTGTTGTTCACGAGCGCGGTGGCCGACGGGGTCCCCCCCTGGGCGGCCCGGATCGATCCGGCCGCCAGCTCGACCTCTCCCGCGAGGTAGCCGGAGTAGGCGGTGTAGACGTCCGCGACCGACCCGACGTACCGGAGCCGTGCGTCGGCGGTCAGGTTCGCCGTGACGTTCTGGACGACCTCCTGGGCGTGCCGGTCCGTGAGGTTGGACCCGTAGAGCAGCACCAGGGTCGAGGACCCGCCCGTGTCGTTGGGGAAGAGCGTGTCGAACCGCTGCTGCGCGAGCGAGCTCGGCGAGGACGCGGGGGCGCTGTCGGCCGAGTTGGTCGTGACGGAGCCGAGGCGGGAGAGGAACGGCACGGCGACCACGAGCAGGACGACCCAGAAGACGATCGGATAGTACGGATGGCGCACGACCCATCGGCCGAGCCCGCCGAAGAGCCGGACGCCGGCATCCGACCGGGCCCTGCCCACGGCCGACACGACCGGTTCCGAGAGGGCGCGGCAGATAACCCTAACCCGCTTTCCGTGGCGCGGGGGGCGCGCCGTCCCCCTTGCCGCGGTTCCACAGGACGGGGTACTTCTCGGGGTCGGCGAAGACCCGGGTCCGCGTCACGACCCAGCCGTGCTTGACCGGGCCGGTCTCCGACGACCCGAAGGCGGCCACGCCGGTCGCGACCAGTTCGCCCGTTCGGGAAACGAGCGCGAGGTGCGCGCCTCGGGCGAACGGCCGCGAGCTCGAGACGATCCCGCCCTTCGCCAGCCCCGCGCCGTGAGCGACCGCGCTCGCGGCGCCGTCCTTGAGGACGAGCGTGGGGAACTCCTTCCAGACCTCGTCGATCGGATGCAGGACCGCGAGGAGCGGCGCCGGGTCCCCGGCGCGGTAGCTCGCCTCGGCGTCCGCCAGCGTCGTGAGCGGCACGACGGTCCGCTCGTCGAACGGCCCGGTCGCCACGCGGCGGAGCTCCTCGAGATGGGCGGCGATGCCGAGCGCCTCCCCCAGGTCGACGGCGAGCGTCCGGACGTAGGTGCCCGACTCGGCCACGATGTCGAGGAGCGCGTGCGTCCCCTCGGACTCGACCAGCTTGAGGCGATGGATCGTCCGGACCCGGCGCTCGCGCTTGACCGCCGAGCGGACCGGCGGGGTCTGGTAGATCGGGCCCGTGAACTCCCCCAGCAGCCTCTCCAGCTCCTTTACGCCAACGCGGGCGTGGAAGGTGACCGCCCCGACGTACCGCTTCGGAAAGTCGAGCACGAGCGGCAGGAGCTTCAGCGCCGGACCGACGCCGACCCAGAGCACCCCCGACACGTTCGGGTCGAGGGTCCCCGCGTGCCCCGCGGTCTCCGCGCCGAGAAGGTCCCGTGCCCACGCCGTGACCTGGTGGGAGGACGGGCCCCGCGGCTTGTCGATGAGGACGAACGCTCCCGCCGCGAGGCGCCTCCGGACCGGGTCCTCCGGCGTCGCACTCATCGGACCGGCTCCTCGTCGTGGGCCCGGACCCATGCGACCACCGCGGCGGCGACCTCGGACGGCGGGAGGTGCGTCGAGTCAACGGTCAGGTCCGCGGGGGCGGAGTCCAGGTCGATGTCGTAGAACCGGCGGTAGCGCGCCCGCTCGCTCGCCTCGCGGGCGAGGACCAGGGCCCGGGCGGACGCCTCGCTCTCCCCGTCGCGCGCCGCGACCCGTCGGACCCGCACCGCCTCGGAGGCCGTCACCACGATCGCGTGGACCGGGATGCCGTGACGGCGGCAGAGGATGCCCTGGATCCGACCGTCCAGCAGCACCCCGGGCCCCGCGCGGTCCTGCAGGCGCCGGTCGAGGTCGCGGTCGACCTCGGGGTGGGCCTCCGCGTACCGACCGAACTCCTCGAGCGTGAACCCCCGACTCTTCGCCTCGGCCCGGAACACGTCGCCCGCGGCCAGGTACTCCAGCCCGAGCGTGCCGGCGACGAGCCGTCCCGCCGTGGATTTCCCGCTTCCCGGGGGGCCGCCGATCGCGACCGCCCGGTGGATCACGCCGAACCCCCGACCGCTCCTGCCGCCGGGTCGGTGGTGCCGAGGGGGTGCTTCTCGAGGTACCGCCGGATCCACACATGCTTCAGGAGGCGCCGGAAGGCGAGCGAGAACGGGATCGTGTAGAGGCTGAAGACCAGGAACCACCACGGGATCGGAAGGCTCCCGACGTGGCCGACCAGGTTGATCGAGGCTCCGTTGAACGAGATCACCTGGTGCGCGGCGCCGGCGCCCGCGATCACGAGGCCGACCCATGTGTAGATGAGGATGAGCAGGAAGTAGGTGATCGCCATCCCCTTGAACTGGGCGATCGTGACCTCGCCGGAGAGCCGCGCGAGCTTCTCCTGGTGGGGCCGCAGCGCGGCGATACGGTCCTTCTTCCCCGATCGGATCGCCTCCATCTGGACCTTGCGGAACGCGGTGCTCCACTTCTGGACCTTCGCCGCCTTCACCCAGTCGGTCGTGTAGTTGTACGCGATCGAGGTGACCAGCATCTCGATCATCGCCGCCACGGCCATGGTCGCGAGCAGGAACGCTCCGCCGAACCCGATGGCCACGTAGAGCGGGCCCGGGTTGGACGCGCTCGTGCCGAGGGCGCCGGCGAACTGGTTCCGGAGCGCCGGGTCGATGATCATCCAAAGGCCGAGCAGGCCCAGGAAGACGTAGATCATCGTCGAGACCTTGAACGTCGGAGCGGGGGGCCGCGGCCTCGGCTCGAGCGGCGCCGGGCCCTCGTCGTCCTCGTCCTCCTCGTCATCCGGCCCGCCGAGGGGGGCCGAGTCGAGGGGCTTGGCGGGCTCCGCGGGGCCGGCCTCGTCCAGCACCGAACGCAGCGGGGTCTGATCGCCGGCCATCAGGTCTCGCCTCCCAGGAACCGGCGGAGCAGGGGGTTCATCTCCATCAGCTGCTCGCGGCCCATCGCATCGTAGAGGTTGATGATGATCCCGACGGTCAGGAGCACGCCCGTGCCGCTCGCGTTGCCCAGCGTACCGATGAGGTCCGCCCCGGCCGCGAGGGACCCGACCGCGGCCCCCGAGATGACCGTGATTACGGGAATGTACCGCTCGAGCACGCGGCGCAGCACGCGCGGTTCTCTACGGAATCCGGGGATCTGCATTCCCGTGGCCTCGATCTGGCGGGCGACCGCCTCCGGGCCCATGTTGGTCGTCTGGATCCAGAACTTCGCAAACAGGATCGAGCCGCCGACCATCGCGGAGAAGTAGACGAGGACGTGGACCAGCCCCTGCCACCACGTATGCTTGTACAGGAACGACCCGTACTGGGCGTAGTTCAGGATCGGCAGCAGCCACGACTCGAGCCCGTTCGGCGTCGAGAGGTAGTACGCTCCGCCGGAGAGCGGCTGCGTCTGGCTCACCCCCATCGCCTGCGCCGCCGCGGCGCTCGCCGGGTAGGACCCGATCAGCCAGTTGTGCCCGAGCAGGGGGAACGTCGAGAGCGCGGGGTTCGACCAGAGGAGGATCGTGACGATGGACACGTTCGCCAGGAGGGCGCTCATCAGGATGACCGGGATGTTGGACGCGTAGATCAGCCGCAACGGGTACCGGCCCCGCGCGCCCCGGGCCTCGGCGTGCGAGAGCGGGAGCTCGATACGGGTGGACTCGGTCCAAGCGACCAGGAAGAAGATCGCCGCGGTCCCGACGAGCGCGACCACGGGGTTCGGCTGCCGCAGGAGCACCTGCTCCCAGCCGCCGCCGGCCATCTGGGAGGCGCTGTAGTGGGTGAAGAACCAGAGGGTCTTCGGGATCGTGCCGCTCGGCGGGTTGGCCGCGGAGATGACCGTGCCCGCCCCGCCCTGCGGGATCCAGTTGAGCGTTCCCTGGATGATCTGCTGCGAGACCCCGGCGGCGATGAACAGCGAGATCCCGCTGCCGATCCCCCACTTCGAGACGACCTCGTCCATCAGGAAGACGAGGTAGCTGCCGAAGACGAGCTGCGCGATGATGATGGCGTTCGCGAGGAGGAGGCCGTTCCCGGGGGACGCCGCCCCGAGGCTCGCGACCACCGAGGCGGACGGCGTGAGGTAGCCGAACACCTGGGGGACGGCCTCCACGAAGATCATCGCGATGACGAGGACCTTCTGGGTCCCCTGGTAGGTCCCCTTGTCCTGGTCGTCCGTCAGGTCGAGGTTGATGATCTTCGCGCCCGTGAACAGCTGCATGATGATCGACCCGGTGACGATCGGGCCGATCCCGAGGTGCATGAGCGTCCCCTGCGCCCCGGCGAGGATCGCGCGGTAGCTCGCGAACAGGTCGATGACGGTCGACTGGTCGACGCCGAACAGGTAGACGTTCGCGAGGACGAAGTAGAGCAGCAGGACGGAGATCGTCCAGCCCATCTTCGTGCGGAAATGCACGTGGCCCTTCGGTTGCGTCACGGCGGGCATCCGGCTCGTCACCGGTTTCAGACCGTACAGCTTGGAGCGCGGGCCGTTGTAGGAGAGCCCGAGGTAGAGGAGGCCGAGGATCACCGCGACCGCGATCGCGACCAGGCCGAGCGCCAGGATCGTGGGCCGGTCCCAGAACCAGACGACGGCGAGCGCGAGGGCCCCCAGCACGAGGAGCGGGACCGCCCACCGCACGTCGCGCGGGATCTCCTCGTCCGGCATGCGTTATCGTCGCGGAGCCGACGGGCGGATTATATAGTCTTTGGAGCGGCGGGAGGCTCAGCGCCCGCCGGCGCGACGACCGTGACCTTCTCGCGGGCGTGCCGGGAGGCGTACCCGACGACGACCTTCCAGGGGCGGCCCGTCGAGCCGCCTCCCAGCAGGCGGTCCACGCCCGACTTCGTGAGGTCGGCGACGAACGTGTCCCCCTCACGGGTCAGGGCCCCCGCCGCCTCGAGGAACGGGACCAGCGCGTCCAGCTCCCCGACGTTCACGGCGGTCGGCCGCTCGACGACCTGACGGGGCCGCGAGAACCCGTGCCGGCCGAAGTGGTCCGGGGCGTAGATCAGCATCGACTTGAACTTGTACTTGTGCAGCCCGGCGTTCCCGCGTCCGCCCTGCTTGCCCGCGCCGCGGCCGGCCTTCATCCCCCGCCCGTGGTTCCTCAGCCCCCGGAACTTCTTCGTTCGACTCGGCATCGTCCCTCTACATCATCCGGCGGACCAGGTCGTTGACGGTCCGCCCACGGTAGCCGAGCGCGCCGCCCAGCGCGAACGACTTCTTCGTCGACCGCCACCCGCCGTTCGGCGCCCGCAGGCGGAACAGCGGCTTCAACCCCGGGACCTTCGGAAGGCCGCGTTCCGTGACCGTCTTCGCGAGCTCGTCCAGGTCCTTCGCGCGGATCTCCTCCCCGAGGCTCTCGGGCGAGACCCGCTTCCCGTCGACCGTCTCGCCGCGCTCGGTGAGCAGGAGGCCGACCGTCTGGGGGTCCGCCTCGCCCCACGTGACGTACCCCTGGACCTTCGTGAGCATCCCCCGGTACGACGGTTCCTCGGGAAGGACCGTGACGTGGTTCGGCCGGGTCAGGTGCAGGAACCGGAGCGTGTCGACGATGTCCGCCCGGGCGTGGATCGAACCCCGGACCCGCAC
>JASHSP010000119.1 GCA_030038655.1 Thermoplasmata archaeon
TCTACGCGAAGGGGTTCTTCGGGACCGTGACCGAGGGAGGCGGGCTCCTCCTCGACCGGTACGAATCGGTCTACCTCGTCGAGATGGGCCGGATCGACCTTCGCACCGCCGGGGGCGCGCACACCGCCTGGTCGAGCGTGTTCCGACGGGCCGTCAAAGCCGACCCCGGGTTCGCCGTACGATACCTGGTCTACCGCGACCTTCGCCAACGCGGTTACATCGTCCGCGTGGGACCGCCGCCCGTCGCCTTCGCGGTCCTCCCTCGGGGCGGGATCCTCCACAAGACGCCGACACGCTTCTGGGTCGAGACACTGAGCGAGCGGGCCCCGTTCGATCTCGCGCGCGTCCTCGAGCTCGCCCGGAGCGCCCACAGCGCCCGGAAGACCCTCTGGCTGGGGCTCGTGGACGAGGAGTCGGATCTCACCTACTATCGCGTCCGCCAGCCCACGCCGACGGGTGCGCTCGCTCCCCGGCCGCTCGCGATCCCGACCGAGGGTTGGCTCTCGGAGGACCGGGTGACCGTGCACGCCCGCGACGCGGTCGAGGAGCTGGGCCGGGAGCTCGCCTACGGGAGCCGGATCGGCGACCGGCTCGAACTCAGCCTGATCGAGGCCGCCTACCTTGTCCACTCCGGCCAGTTGCAGCTCAAGGACACGATGACCGGCCGCGCTGTCTCTGAGGGACGACTCGAGCGCCGGGCCCGGCGGCTCGACCCGCGCTTCTTCGAGCGGCTCGAGGCGTACCGCGACCTACGCCGCCGTCGACTCGTCGTCAAGACGGGGTTCAAGTACGGTGCCCATTTCCGGGCGTATCCTCGGAGCCCGGAGCACGCGCACGCGCGGTACCTGGTGCGGGCCGTACCCGAGTCCCACGTCTCGACGTGGCCGGAGATCGCCGGGAGCGTGCGCGTGGCGCAGGGCGTGAGGAAGGACTTCCTGGTCGCGAGCGTCGCCCGTTCCGCGGAGGTCCACTTCCTCTCCCTCGAGAGGATTCGACCCTAAACGGACGAGTGTTCGACCGGGCCGATCTCGGAAGGAACGTTGATGCCGGAGATCGACGAGAGGGGGCCAGTGCCCTGAGGCCCGGACTGTGACCGCGCCCGTCCGACCCGGCTCCGAGCTCAACACTGGATCGTAAGGGGTCCGATCCCCCGCGGCGTTCGTTCGGAGGGAGTGGCGGAGCACTGGAACTCTTCCGGTATCGCACTCCTTCCTGCGCAACGAGACCGAGCAGTTCATGGTCCTCCGACCTCCCCGAGGAGCCACCAAACCACGGGATGGACCGGCGAAGTTCAGGGGCGGACTGCAGCTCGATGTGATCGAGTACTGCCCGGCGTCGATGGTCGACGAACCCATCGACCCATCCGCGGGGAGTCTGACCCCGCACCTGCGGGGTCGACCTCCGCGCCCGAAGTCGTAGGCTGCCCGTCCGGTCAAAGACTTCCGGTGTTCTCGAGCAGGTAACCATTCGGATACTTTTTACGTCAAGATTTCCGCGACATCTATATCGAACGACCCCATACGGGCGACCCGGATGGGGCTTCGTCCGGCACCGGAGTGGCCGCGGATTGCGGCTGTGAGGATGAGTCGGCCGGCCTCGACCAGAGTTTGTACATGAACGCAAGGAGTCTGTTGACGATTGGGGCAGTACTCGCCGTTTCCGCGCTGATGGTCGTGCCGATGACCTCCCTTCTGGGGGGATCCGCGCTCTACTCCACGTCTCGGGGGAGTTCCCCGGCCGCGAGCTCCGCAAGCTCTTCCCTGGGGGCCGCGTCCACGGCCCACACCGCGGCAGGTTCCCTGCCGGCCGCGCGTGCCGGCCTTACGGACCCCGCGTCTACGCTCGCTCCCCATCCAATATCACAGCCCACTCTCTCGGGGGCCGGGGACGTCCAGACGGCGGCTTGTAGCAACCTCGCTACCTCCCCCCCGGAGCCCCAATGCGGTCCGAGCGGACCCGGGTTCTGGTTTAGCATGACGGTGAACCCGTCCGCTACCGGGGACCTGCTCGTCCTGGTCGTCGCGCCTCATGACGCCGGCCCGACGTTCGGCTGGCCCACGGTCCTGACTCCCAGTGACATCCAAACACCCGGTGCGCATACGTCGAGTTGGGCCGAGCTTCCGTACGACCAGTGGTACTACTCCACCGGCGGAAGTTTCCCGCCGTACGTGTACAACCTGACCGTCTTCTTCGCGACCGTGCTCTCGCCCGTCGTCGGCGGCACGGTTACCGTGCAGGTCGACTCCGCCACCGCTCTCGGCGGGAACGGCGCTTGGGCGGGATCGGCGAGCGCAATTCTCTTTGACTATCAGAACGCGGTTCTCTGCACGTACGGTGACTCCCTCGGCCGAGGTACCCTGGCCAGCCTCTCCACCCCCCTCACGGGGTGCAATGCGGCCGAGACGGTGCTCGGCATCGTGGCGAGCTACACGGGTCAGGGGTTCTCGCCGACGGTGCCCCAGACGCCTCAGTTCGAATGCGTCAACGCCCCTCCATCTTCCGCCTGCCCCGGGAGGGCCTACAGCCCCGGAGCCAACACGGTGTTGTTCGCCGAGTCGTACTCGACGCCGAGCGGCGGCGGGACGTACAATCCGTTGGTCAACCTGACCGTCAACGAGTCGTGGGGCGAGTACGCGGTCGCGCTCGAGTACTGTCCGACCTGCAACGACACGGTGACGTTCAACGAGTCGGGCCTCCCCGTAGGGACGACCTGGGACGTTGTCATGAACGGAGTGTCGATGACGACGACCGTGACGATGACGTCCACCGGCCTTCTGACCGGAACCAACATCACGTTCGTGGGGCTGTGCAACGGGACCAACTACACCTACGTCGTGAGCACCCCCCCCGGTTACACGGCGACTCCTGCGTCCGGGACATTCACCTTGACCGTGAGTTCCCCCGGAGGCGAACTGTACATTCCGGTCGTATTCGTCAAGCCGTGCGTTGACACAGTGACGATCGACGAGACCGGGCTGACCGCGAACGGACTCGCCTACGGATGGGCGGTGACGCTGACCCCCATCGGCGGAGGACCGACGATCACCCTGAGCTCCAACAGCCAGTCGGTCACGGCCACGGGCGTCTGCCCGGGGAACTACACCTGGGTGATCAGCCGGCAATCCGGTGCTTACGTGGCGAACCCGTCCTCGGGTGTCGTTACCGTGCCGTTCTCCGGCCCGCTCGCCCAGGGCGAAGCATACATCGGGATCGTCTTCAGCGAGGCGTACTGCGACTACAAGATCGTGTTCTGGGAGTCGGGACTTCCGCTCAAGTCGAAGTGGGCCGTTAACTTCGCCGGTGCGACGAAGGGTGCGGCCGTTTCTAAGCTCGGAAGCTCGATCACCTTCAGCCTTCCGAACTCGGCGAGCTCGTGCGGCGTGTACTACTACAACGTGACGTCCCCGAAGGGATACGTCGTGCCGTATCCCACGTTGCCCGGAAACCTGACGCTGGTGCCGTTCGACAAGGGATTCTCCACGGGCGTCATCTACCAGGTGATCTTCTTCACCCAGCCGTCCACGGTCATCCACAGCGGCTGCAACGACACCGCGACGTTTGACGAAACGGGACTGACGGTGAACGGGCTGGCCTACGGGTGGGCCGTGTCGCTCACTCCGGCCAGCGGGGGTCCGACGGTGACCGTGAGCTCGAACACGAACTCCCTGACGTTCACGAACCTGTGCCCCGGGGTCTACTCCTGGGTCCTCAGCCGGCAGTCCGGTGCCTACGTGGCGAACCCGTCCTCGGGAAACGTCACGGTGCCGTACTCCGGGCCGCTGGCCTACGGCGAGGGGTATGTGGGGATCGTCTTCAGTGAGCTATATTGCAGCTACTCCGTCGTGTTCTGGGAGTCCGGGTTACCGGCGAAGTCGAGGTGGTCCGTGACGTTCGACGGAATGACCAAGGTCGGCGTAGTGGGGGCGCTCGGAGGGTCGATCACCTTCACCCTTCCGAACGCCGCCACGTCGTGCGGGACCTTCTCGTTCACGGTGACCCCGCCCTCCGGCTACGTCGTGCCGTACCCAGCGCTTCCGGGAAGCCTAACGCTGGTGCCGTACGACAAGGGGTTCTCCACGGGTACGATTTACCAAGTCGTCTTCTTCGCACCCTGAGGGTAGGGTCCCCCCGGGCGCGACGGGAGCGGAATCGACGGGGTCTAGCCGCCCGGCCCGGTACCGGTCCGTTGCTCGGACCGAACGGGGCCGGGCCCCAGGGCGCGTTCCCGATCGGTCGCAGAGGGTAGGGCTGCCGGCGTGGCGTCGTGACGACCCGCGCTTCTCGGAGTGACTCTCTTGCCTCCGCGCGAATCAGTTTCTCCCCTGGGTGCGTTTCACCGCGATCGCTCCCGGCGACCGTCCGCGCCAAAGCCCGGACGAGAGCAAGCGTCCCGGGCGCTAGGGACTGCCCGAACGCCATCGGAGCCGCGGCTTCGGGCCCATCGCCCGCCTACGGTCTTCGCGCGCGCCGCGGCCGTGCGACCCCCGCCGGCGGAGTACCGCGGGCGGAGGCGATGGTGCGGATAAATCGAACGATCTGGGTCGTGCGAGGTCGAAGCTCGAGCCGCTCCTCGAGGGCGCTGCCGACGATCACTCCGTCCGCCCCGCTCGCCAAGGCTTGGACGGCACTCGCGCGGTCGCGGACTCCGAAGCCGACCAGCACGGGAAGCTCCGGGGCAGCCCGGTGCGAGGCTCGGACGAGGGGCGCCAGGTCCGCGGAGCCGGCGGGGCGTTCACGCCCGGTCGTGCCGTAGCGGGACACAAGGTAGAGGAAACCGCGCGAGCGTCGGGCAATGTGTTCGACCCGACGGGGTGAGATCGCTGGGGCCGCGAACAGTACGAGCGCCAGGTCCGCCGAGTGCGCCGCGTGAATCCACGGGCCCGCCTCCTCGAACGAGAGGTCCGGCACGATCAGTGCTCCGGCTCCGGCGCGCCGAAGGGATTTCATGCCCGAGCGCAGACCGCGGTATAGCACCGGATTCGCGTACGTCATGACCGCGGTCGGGAGGCGAGCACCGGCAACCCGCACCTGGTCGAGGAGGTCGGACCACCTCGTGCCGTGGTCGAGGGCTCGGCCGGCCGCCGCTTCGAGCGTCGGGCCGTCGGCGATCGGATCGGAGAACGGGAAGCCGAGTTCCAGGGCCGAGGCGCCGCCCCGGGCCAGGGCGTCGACCACGCCGGCGAGGCCCGACCGTCGCCGGCGGTCGACCATCAGGTACGGGACGACGACGGGCCGCCCGAGGGCGCGCGCCGACCTAAGCGCCGCGTCGAAGCGCTCCAAGCACTACCTCGAGGTCCTTGTCCCCCCGGCCCGAGAGCGTGACGACCACCCGCTCCCGTCCCGAGCGTCGGCGGGCCTCGCCGACGGCCGCGTAGATTGCGTGCGCGGGCTCGAGCGCGGGAAGGATCCCTTCCTCCTCCGCGAGCCAGCGAAAGGCGGTCAGGGCCCCGTCGTCGTGCACGGCCCGATACGTTACGCGGCCGGAGTCGCGTAGCCACGCGTGCTCGGGCCCCACCCCCGCGTAGTCGAGACCGGCGGAGACGCTCTCGGTGTCGGCGACCTGGCCTTCTCGGTTCTGGAGGACGTAGGTGTACGCCCCGTGCAGGACGCCCGGCCGTCCATGTGAGAGCGACGCGGCGCCCCGCGAACCGCCTCGTGGTCCCCCCGCCTCGATCCCCAGCAACGCGACCTTGGTCCGGAGCATCGGGCGGAACGTCCCGATCGCGTTGGAGCCGCCCCCGACGCACGCGACGGCGAGGTCCGGAAGCGCCCCGAACGATTGGCGCGACTGCCGCAGGATTTCGCGCCCGATCACGCTCTGGAAGTCGGCCACGAGAGAGGGGAACGGGTGGGGGCCGACCGCCGAACCGAGAAGGTAGTGGGTCGTCCGAACGTTCGCGATCCAGTCGCGCAGCGCGGCGTTGATCGCGTCCTTGAGCGTCCGGCTCCCCGTCGTGACGGGGTGGACCTTCGCGCCCAGAAGCCGCATCCGCTCCACGTTGGGGCGCTGGCGAGCCATGTCGACCTCGCCCATGTACACCTCGGTCTCGAGCCCGAGGGCGGCTCCGATCGACGCGGTCGCGACCCCGTGTTGGCCGGCGCCGGTCTCGGCGATCAGGCGGGGCTTGCCCATGCGCCGGGCGAGCAGCCCCTGCCCGAGCGCGTTGTTGAACTTGTGGGCCCCGCCGTGGACCAGGTCCTCGCGCTTCAGCCAGATCTCGGCCCCGCCGGCCCGTCGGGTAAGGTTGCGGGCAAAGTAAAGCGGCGTCGGACGACCGCCCAGCGTGCGGGAAAGGAGGGTCAGCTCGGCGCGGAACGCGGGATCGGCCCGAGCCTCCGTCCAGGTCCGCTCGAGCTCGACGAGTGCCGGTACCAGGGTCTCGGGGACGAAGGCGCCACCGTAGGGTCCGTACCGCCTAGGCATGCCCGCTCTCGAACCGCTCGACGGCGGCCAGGAACGCCCGCATCCTGTCGGGATCCTTGACGCCGGGCTGGCGCTCGATCCCCGAGGAGACGTCGACCCCCCACGGGTTCACGGTCGCGAGCGCGTCCGCGACGTTCTCGGGCGTGAGACCCCCGGCCAGCACGAACTTTCTCCCGGGGTTGCTGTCGACGATCTTCGCGCAAGCGGTCCAATCCGGGCGGACCCCGCTGCCGCCGGGAAGCGGCTGGCCCGCGGCATCGAGGTGGATCCGCGGGTAATCCTCCGCCGGCGGCACCTTCGGCAGCTCGGCGTCGCCCGCTTCCGGCAGGATGGCCATGGACGGCACGAGATGATGGACCTCCAGGAACTCGAGACCCGTAGGGATCGCACCGTAGACTTGGATGCGGTCGACGCCGGCCTCGTCGAAGAGGCGGTGGACGAGCGCCGCGCTCGGCGCGACGACCACCGCCCACGCTTCCGCTTCGGCGGGCACGTGCTCGAGCAGGGCGGCCGTCGCCTCCACCGAGAGATTGCGGGGGGACCCCGGGACCTCGACCACGAAGCCGGCCGCTCCGCCCGACGGGACGAGGGCCACCGCCTCGCGGTCCTTCAGCCCGCAGAACTTGACGAACGTCTTCATGCCTCGTTTCCCCCCGGGCTCCTCCGCAGCGAATCGAGGAAGGTGGCCGGCTCGCTCGACCGGGCGACGGCGGTACCCACCACGAGGCCGTCCGCTCCCGCGTCCCACAAGGCGTCGGCGTCGCTCGGGGTCGTGACCCCGCTCAGGCCCAGAAGCGGCTTTAGACCCGCCGCGCGCGTGTCCGCGAGCGTGCGCAGCGCGGTCGGCCGGTCGAACCGAAGGGTGTCCAGGTCCCGGACGTTCACACCGAACACGTCCGCCCGCACGCCTTCGACCCAACTTAATTCCGCGCTACGATGGAGCTCGAGCAGCACCTCGAGCCCCCGGTCGTGCGCCTCGTCTGCGAGCTCGGCCAGCGGGCGGTCGAGATGGCCCTCCGCCGCGAGGCGGGCGATGAGCAGGATCGCGCTGGCGCCGGCGCGGGCCGCGACCTCGATCTGCTCGTCTGAGATTACGAACTCCTTGAAGAGGACCGGTCGGGGCGTGCACCGGGCGAGGTCCGCGACGTCGTGCGGCGACCCCTCGAACCGGGGGCCGGTGGCAAGGCAGGAGTAACCCGAGGGCGAAGCCGGGTCGACGGCGCGGACGAACTCTTCCGCCGACCGAGCCGGCAGCCGGGGATCGGCCTGCCCGGGCGAGACCCGCTTGAACTCCACGACGATCGCGCCGCGCGCGCGGTCGCGTTCGATCGCCGCGCGAAGACTCGGGCGTCGTGGGGGCGGGCGGGGGGGAAGTCCGCGGTCGTAAACCTCCGACCGTACATCCTCGCGCACGCCTCGCACGATCTCCTCGAGAAAGCCGGTCATCGCCGCACTCCCGACGCGTGGCTTCGAGCGATGCGTCGGAGGGAGCCGAGCAGCGACTCGGCCCGCCCGTCGTCCAGGGCTTCGCGGGCGAGCCCCACCCCCTGCGCGAGCCCGGTAGCTCGCCCCGCGACCCAGAGCGCGGCCGCGCTCGTCAGCAGGATCGAGCCCCGGCGGGCGCCCCCGCCACCGGCGAGGATCCGTTCCGCTTCCTCGGCGGCGTCCGGGGGGGTCATCGAGGCCCACGACCCCGCTCGCTCGTCGGGTTCGAGGAAGGCCGCGGGACGCACGACCCGACGGCGCACGATAGTACCGTCCCAGAGAAAGACTGTCGTGGGCCGCGACGGGGAGAACTCGTCGCACCTTTCCGCCGACGTCATGGAGAGACCCCGATGAACGCCGAGCCGGGAGAAAGCGTGCGCGAACGTCCGCGCGAGGTCCGGTCCGGGCGCACCGACCACCTGGAAGCGGACGCGGGCCGGGTTCGACAGCGGGCCAAGCCGGTTGAAGACGGTCGGAATGCCCAGAAGGCGCCGTACGGGCACGACCGCCGCGGTGGCGGGATGGTAGAGCGGCGCGTGGAGGAACGCGAGACGGTGGGCGCGGTAGGTCGCGCGGCCGAACGCCCGGGACGTCGTGACCGGAAGGCCGAGCGCTTCGAGAAGATCGCTCGAGCCGCAGTGGCCGCGCGCGCTGCGGTTCCCGTGCTTCACGACCGGAGCCCCCGTCGCGGCGACCACGAGGGCGGCCACGGTCGACACGTTGTACGTCGGGCGCGGGGCGCCCCCGGAGCCGCAGAGGTCGATCGGCGCGTCGCCGGGCGGGAGGGGGAACGGTGTCGCCCTCCGTCGCATCTCCCGCGCGAACGCGGCCAGCTCGCCGGGGCCGAGAGGGCGGGCCGCGAGCGCGACGAGAATCGCGGCCCGCTCGGCGTCGGTCGTCCGGGCGTCGACGAGGTGGTCGAAGGTGCGGCGGGCTATTCCCGACGGGATCGGGTTCTCTTGCAGGAGCGCGGCGAGCGTGGAGGCGATCACCGCCGAACCTCGTCGAGGAAGTTCGCCAGGATGCGGGGACCGGTGGGCGTGAGGAACGACTCCGGGTGGAACTGGACCGACTCGGTCGGGTGGATGCGGTGTCGGAGACCCATCACGACGTGGCCGTCCCCCCACGCCGACACCTCGAAGGACGCCGGGACGGTGCGGGGGTCGACGACGAGCGAATGGTAGCGGGCGCCGTCGAGCGGGGAAGGGACCGACCGGAAGAGGCCCCGGCCGTCGTGGCGGATCCGCGTGGTCTCTCCGTGGACCGGCTCGGCCGCGCGGACGACGCGCGCCCCCGCGCGTTCGGCGATCAGCTGGTGGCCGAGGCACACGCCCAAGAACGGGCGCTCCTCCTCCCAGCGGTCGAGCAGCGAGCGGGAGAGTCGCGTGAACTCCCGGTCCCCCGGGGCGCCGGGACCCGGCGAGAGCACGACGGCGTCGGGGTCGAAGGCGACCGCCTCGTCGTCGGGCGAGCGCGACCGAACGCACCGGATCGTCACGCCGCGGCGGGAGAGCGCCTGCTCGATGTTGTGGACGAAGGAGTCCTCGTGGTCGACGATCAGCACCCTCATGCGGCCACCCCGACCAGCGCCTGCTCGACGTGGGCCAGCTTGAGAAGGGTCTCGTCGAACTCCCGAGCGGGCTGCGACCGGTGCACGATCCCCGCTCCCGCCGCCGTGTACAGCCGGTCGTTCGCCGCGAACCCGCTCCGAATGGCCAGGGCCCACTCCGCCCCGTCGCGGGGACGAAGACAGCCGACCGCGCCAGCGTACGGACCCCGCCAGGCCCGCTCTTCCCGGCGGAGCAGCTCCGTGGCGCGGATCTTCGGCGCGCCGCTGACCGTGCCCGCCGGGAACGTGGCGGCGAGAACCTCCCATGGCCCCAGGCCGCGGCGCACGCGGGCGCCCACGCGGCTCACGAGATGCTCGAGACGAGCGTACTGCGTTCGCCGCTCGAGCTCGACGATCCGGACCGTCCCCGGACGGGCGACCCGGCCGAGGTCGTTGCGGGCGAGGTCGACCAGCATCCGGTGCTCGGCCAGCTCCTTCGGGTCCGACAGCAGGGGCCGGCGACGGACCGACGGCGACGCCGGAAGGGTGCCGGCGATCGGGTTGACGAACGCCTCCGCGCCCCGAACCTCGACGACGGACTCGGGCGTCGCCCCCACGATCTCCCGGTCGCCGAATCGAAGGTAGTAGAAGTGCGAGTACCGCTCGCTATCCCGGAGGCGGCCCGCCCGGGGCACGAGGTCGGACGGACGCCGCCACGACCGTCGATGGGCGAGGACGACCTGAAACGCTTCGCCGGCGCGGATGTCCTCCACGAGGCGGAGGACGCTCCTCTCGTAGGCGGGTCGTGATAGGGAGTCGGAGAGCGGTCTAGGAACGAGCCGGGCTCCCGAAAGTCGTCGGATCCGGTACGGCACGCGGCCGGTCTCGACCCGCTCGACGAACGCGATCTCGCCGAGCGGAAACGGGCTGCCGCCGGGAAACTCCCGCAGGGCGGGCTCGAAGAGTCCGACCGCGTCGAACCCGAGATACCCGAGAACCGCTCCCGCACGGTGCCGGCCAAGGAAGCGGGCGGTCGACCGCGCTATCTCCTTCGGGTCGCTCGAACGGTCGAGGGTGCGCGCGGCGGCCGCGCGGTAGAACCAGCTCGCGGTCCCGGGGACACCGACCGACCCCGCCCGTTCGAAGTACCCGGCGACCTCCGACGAACCCACCCCCTTCGAGAAGAGCGTCCACGGGTCGGTCACGGCGCCTCCCGGGTCACCAGGGCGTCGTGGAGGGCGCGGACGACGGTGCCCGCCCTTCGGTCCGGCACGGCCAGCGACAACGCTCGGGGCGTCGCGCTGAATCCCTCCGCGCCCCGCACGGCGTCGGCGGGCAGGCGGTCGAGGTCGTTCAACACCCCGTCCCCGATCGCCGTCACCAGCGCGACCTGGAACGGTCCCTCGACGACGACCGCCGAATCCCGAGTCATGGGAGCGAGCGCCCGCCGGGCCGCCGCCACCGACTCCGGCGCCAGGACGAGGCACAGGAGCGCGGAGGAGGTGAACAGCTGCACGACGTTCACGCCCGCGCCGGAAAGGTCCTGCGCGACCTCCGCCACGATTCCGGGTCGCTGCCGACCCCCCGGGACCCTCAGACGGAGCAACCGGAGCGGCCGGAGGACCGTGATCGCCCGATTCCGGCGACCCGCGCGGGCCGGCCCGATGGTCGTCGTGAGCGTCGGGTCGTCCAGCGAGCGGACCTGCACGACCATGCCGTGGGTCCGTGCCGGCTCGATCGTGAGGGGGTGGAGCACCCGGGCGCCGAACTGGGCGAGTTCCTCGGCCTCCTCGAACGAGAGGCTCGGGATCGCGCGCGCCTCGGGCACATCGCGCGGGTCGGCCGAAAGGACCGCGACGTGGCTCTTCACGAGCTCCACGCGCGTCGACCCGAGCAGCGCGCCGAGTCCGGCCGCGGTGTAGTCCGAACCCCCTCGGCCGAGGGTCGCAACCCGTCCCTCCAGGCTTCGGCCGAAGTAGCCGGTGACGACGGGCAGGGCGCCTCGACGGAGGATCCGTCCGATCCCCCGCTGCACCGCAAGGCGGGACCGGTCGAACAGGATGCACGACGCCCCGTAGGCGTTGTCCGTGATGAGGCCGAGATGGTCCGCCTCGACCGGCACCGCCGGGATGCCGGCCTCGCCGAGCCGAGCGGAGAGCCAGTGGACGGCGAGCCGCTCCCCCTGGCTCAGCACCCGGTCGGCGAGCGGCGGGTCGGGGGCCCGGGTCGCCTGGAGGCGGGCGAAGAGGCCGGCCAGCCGTTCGAGGCGCTGGCGGCCGGCCAGGGGCAGCCCGGGATGGCGTCGGCGGATCTCCGCGAGGTTCCGCCGATGGACCGCCGCCGACCGGGGGTGTTCGAGCGCCTCGTACAGGAGATCCGTCACCCGCTCGCGGGCCGAGGCGACCACCACCACGTCGCGGCTCCTCCGCCGCAGGGCGCGGATGTCCGCCACCACCTTGTCGGGGTTCGCGAGCGATGCCCCGCCGAACTTCACGACGAGCGGAGGTCCCCCGACCGGCATGGGGTCACCGGCCCCCGGCCGGAAGGTAGCCCCGGTGCCGAGCGAGCTCGGCGTTCAGCACGGACCCCCCGGCGCCCCCGCGCACCGCGTTGTGGGACAGTACGAAGAACCGGAGGTACGGCGGGGACCAACGGACGCGTCCCACCGTGACGGCCATGCCGCGCGCCCGGGCGGGATTGCCCGCCCAGCGGTCGCGCAGTGGCTGCGGCCGATCCGGCTCGCGACGGAGCTCGACCGGGGGATGCGGGGAGGTCGGCAGACGGTCGCCCGCGAGCGGGTCGAAGGCGCGCCAGGCGGCCGAGAGCTCGGCCGCGGTCGGCTCGCGCTGCGCCTCGATCGTGACCGCCTCGAGGTGGCCGTCCCGCGTGGCCACGCGCGCGCAATGGGGCAACAGCGGCACGCGCAGGGGTGCGATGCGGCGGGCGCGCAGCCGGCCGAGGATCCGTTGGGTCTCCCGTGCGAGCTTCTCCTCTTCCTCCGGGATGAACGGGACGACGTTGTCGGCGATCGCGAGCGACGGCACGCCGGGGTACCCCGCCCCCGAGAGCGCCTGGTAGGTGGTTACGTGGATCGCCCGAGGACGCACGAGCCGCAGGATCGGAGCGACGGCGACCACCAGGCCCGCCGCGGAGCAGTTCGGGTTGGTGACCAGCACCCCGCGTCCCGGCCGACGGCGTTCGGCGAGCGCGAGGTGCGCCGCGTTGACCTCGGGCACGAGCAGCGGTACGTCGGCGTCCATCCGATGGTCCGACGCGTTCGAGAACACCGAGATCCCCCGTCGGACGAGCGCCGCCTCGAGCGGGCCCGCGGTCCCCGACGGCAGCGCCGAGAAGACAGCCCGAACTCCCCGCCGCTCCAGGGCCGCCGGGGTCAGACGCGCGCATCGGCGGTCGAGCAGCGACGCGGGAGGCGGCTCCGCGAGCTGCCAGAGGTCGCCCAACGTCGTCCCTTCGGACCGGGGGCCCGCCCCGAGGAGGGGTTCCTCGAAGTCCGGATGGTCGGCGAGGAGGCGAGCGAAATGCTGGCCGATGTAGCCGCTCGCCCCGAGGATCGCGGTCGGGAGGCGACGCTCGCTCATGCGAGAAACCCCCCTCGGACGGCGAGGTCGGTCAGGCCGATCGCCGTCACGCACTCGAGAACGACCACCGCACGGGGCACGATGCACGGGTCGTGTCGGCCGGTCACCACGAGCTCCGCGCTTTCCCGCGTCGCCAGGTTCACGGTCCGCTGCGGTCGGGCGATCGACGCCGTCGGCTTCACCGCCACGCGCACGACGATCGGCATGCCGGTTGCGAGCCCGCCCAGGATGCCTCCGGCGTGGTTCGACACGGTCCGGATCGCTCCGCCGTCCCAGACGAACGGGTCGTTGTGTTCGCTCCCCCGCATGCGGGCCGACCGGAACCCCGCGCCGAACTCGACCCCCTTGACCGCCGGCACCGAGAACAGCGCGTGCGCGAGGACGCTTTCGACCGAGTCGAAGAACGGTTCGCCGAGCCCGACCGGAACCCCGGTGACCCGGACCTCGACCACACCGCCCAGGCTGTCGCCTTCGCGCCGTGCGGCCCCGATCGCCTCCTCCATGCGCCGCGCGGCGTCCGGGTCGGGGGAACCGACTTCGTTGGTACCGGCCCGTTGGGCGAGCTCGGCGAGCGGCATGTCGTCCGGCACCGTCGCGTCGACCCCCCCGATCGACCGGGTGAACGCTGCGATCGACACTCCCTTCGGCGCCAGCATCGACCGGGCGATCGCCCCGGCGATGACGAGGCCGACCGTCATCCGTCCCGAGAAGATCCCGCCGCCGGAGAGGTCGGCGTCCGGGCCATACCGCATCCTCGCCGGAAAGTCGGCGTGGCCCGGCCGGGGCGTGTCGCGCATCCGGTCGTACGGCTCCCTCCGTACGTCCTCGTTGGCGACGTGCGCGCGCAGCGGACGACCGTTTGCCCGCCCGTCGTCGACCCCGGCGTCGAGAACGAGGCGGTCCTCCTCCTGTCGCCGCGTCGCGAGCCGCCGACCGACCGGTCGCCGCCGGTCGAGCTCGGCCTGGATGCCCGCGGCATCGATCGGGGTCCCCGGAGGGATCCCGTCGATCGTGACGCCGACCTCCGGGCCGTGGCTCGACCCGAAGATCGTCACCCGAAACCGCTCGCCGAAGTGCATCATGCGACGGCCTCCTTCCCCGCGAGCCCGCGGAGCACTTCCCAGAACGTCGGGAACGACTTTCCGACCGACCCGGCGTCCGCGACGGTGGAAGGGGCCGACGCGGCCAGGGCGCCGACCGCCGCGCTCATCACGATGCGGTGGTCGAGGAGCCCGCGCAGGGAGAACGGGCGAGGTCGGGACGTTCCGCGGATCACGAGCGCCCCGGACCGCGACCCGACCGTCGCGCCCATCGCCCGCGCGAGGGCGATCGTGCCACGGCGGCGATCGGATTCCTTGTGGACCACGTGGCTCGCCCCCGCGAGCCGGCTCTCTCCCCGGGCCGTGGCCGCAAGGACGCCGGCGAGCGGATACAGGTCGGGCGACGCCGTGAGGTCGACCCGGAACGGCCGGTGCTCGTCGCCCCGCACGGTCACCGAGTTCTTCTCGCGACGGACCACCGCCCCGTACCCCTCGAGGAGGTCGAGGACCGCGAGATCGGCCTGGGGCCACCGGTCGGAGATTCCCTTCACCGAGACCCGTCCGCCGGCGATGCCGGCGGCCGCCCAGAGGTACGCGGCCGAGGAGGCGTCGCCGGGGACTCGGAACGACCGACCGTGGAACTTCTGCTCCCCACGGACTACGTATCGACTCCCTCGGGCCGTGACCCGGACCCGGCTGGCCTTCAGGACCGACAGGGTCGCTTCGACGTACGGCTCCGAGACGAGCGATCCCACGACGCGGACGACGGAGTCGGGGGCTACCGTCGGGAGGACCAGCAGGAGGGCCGAGAGGTACTGCGAGCTCTCGGACCCCCGGACTCGAACCGCGCCGCCGTGGAGGGGACCTCGCACGCGCAGCGGCAGCGTTCGCCCGTCTCCGGGGATCTCGGAGCTCACGCCGAGCTCCCGCAGAGCGTCGAGGAGGGCGCCCATCGGCCGGACGGGCAGTCGGCCCCTCCCGACGAGGGTGACCGGGCGGTCGGCGAGGGCCGCCAACGGCGTGACGAACCGCAACGTCGTTCCGGACTCTCCGCAGTCGATGCGTCGGCGCGACCGGCGGGTTCCGTTCGGGGCGGGCTCAACGACCCACCCGTCCCGTTCCGCGGCGATGCGCGAACCGAGAACCGAGAGCGCCCCCGCGGTCCGGATCGTGTCGTCGGAGACGAGCGGGGACTCGACCCGGTAGGCGCGGTGCGCCAGGTGGGCGACCACGAGCGCACGATGGGTGTAGCTCTTCGACGAAGGGGCCCGCACCGTTCCCGAGACCGGACCCGGCTTCAGGCGCACGACGTTCATGGACCGCGGCCCTCCGACGAACGGTTCGCCGACGCGAACCGGATCGCCCGACGGGCGCCCGCGGACGGCGGGAGGCAGGCCAGGACCGCGTCGATCCGTTCCCGGGGCGCCACCGCGGCAAAGGCCGGGCCCAGCCCCGAGGCTCCCGACCCCCGCGCCCCTTCCCGCGCCACCGCTTCGCGGTACGGCGCGTACGCGTATCCCATCGCGCGCTCCACTAGCTCGGAGTTGAGACCCATCGCCGTCCACCACTCGCCCCGTAGCGCCGCCTCCGCGGCCTGGGCCCCGAGCGGATCATCGGCCGAAAACCGGTGTCGCACGCTCGGCGATGGCCGGTGGGCGCCCGGGGGAATCCAGAGCGCGACCTCCAGGCCCGGCTCCACCGCGACGTCGCGGATGAGCTCGTCCGTGTAGTTGTTGGTGACGACCATCTCGTGCGTGAGTCCCGCGAGCGCGTCATCGAACGCGCCCGTGGCACTCGCGCCGACCCGCCGCGCGATTTCGGCCGATCGCCGCGCGACCTCGGCGACCGGAGCCGGTACCTCGGCCGCCCGCGCCACGGCGAGCAGGGTCGCGGTGCTCACCGCGCTCGAGCTTTTGAGCCCGATCGCGACGGGTATCTCGGACCGGATCTCGAGACGGGCGCGGACGTGGCGGTCGGGCAGGTACTCCTCGACCGCGGCGCTCAGCGACGCCTCCACCAGCGGCGTGCGCGATGTCGGAGGCCCGATCTCGAGGACGGGGCCCGCCGTCTCGGGCGTCACGACGACCTCCGCGCGGGCCCGGAGGTCGATGCCGACCGCGCATCCGATCCCGGTCGAGAGCGCGTTCACGACCGTGATCGCGGCCGTGGACTCTCCTACGCCGCGCATCCGCCCTCCCGTAGGGCGTCCGCGATGGAGCTCGGTTCGGGGTCGCTCCCCCACCACAGGGCGTAGCTCTCGGCCGCCTGATAGACGAGAAGGCGCCACCCGTCCTCGTACGAGGCCCCGGCGGCCGTCGCGGCCGTTCGCACGACCGGTTCCGCTGCGTCGTAGACCCAGTCGATTACGTGGCCCCCCGGGCCGACCCACGGCCCGACGGGCACCTCGAGCGGACCGGCGCCGTCGCGGCCCGCGTTCGTCGCGTGCACGACGAGGGGCAGCGGCCGTGCTTCGCCGGGCCGTCCGGCCGTGGCGGAGAACTCCTTCGCGAGGGCGGCCGCCGCCTCCGGACGTCGGGCACAGACCACGGCTTCCGCGGACATCGCCCGCGCCGCGGCGAGGGTCGCTCGCGCCGCGCCCCCCGCGCCGATCACGCCCAAGGTCCTGCCGTCCCAACGGCCGTTCGCTCGAAGTTCATCGAGCCGTCGGAGGATCGCCACCAGGTCCGTGTTCTCCGCCTCGATCGCCCCGTCCCGGAAGGTGAGGCAGTTGGCCGCCCCGCACGACTCCGCTCCCTTGCTCGCCGTCGTGGCCGCTTCGTAGGCGATCGACTTGAACGGCTGGGTGACGTTGATCCCCCGGAACCCCTCGGCCGCGAGGTACGGGAGCGATAGGACGAGCTCCTCGTCCGTCCCGAACTCGAGGGGGACGTAGATCCCGGGTCGGCCCTCGGCCCGCATCCACGCGGAGTGCAGGCCGGGGCTCCGGGAATGCGCCACCGGCCGTCCGGCGACCGCGAACAGTGGCGCCGAGGGATCCCCGGCCAGAAACGGACGCAGCCGGTCGACCGGAATCTGACCGGGCTCGACCGGTTCGCTCCCGCCGGCCGCGGGGAGGCTCGCGAAGACGAACGGGAGTCCGAGCCGCCGGGCGAGGGCGCGGAGCAGCGGACCGGACGCTCCGACCGTGTGCGCGACGAGAGCGGCCTTTCCCGGCGGCGGAAGCCGGGGGATGAGCTCCCGCAGGGCGTCGAGGACCGAAGCTCGGACGACGATCTTGCCCACGTCTCCCGGGAGGGCGACCAGTTGCTCGATCCGTTCTGACCAGGCTGCCGGCGTGGCCGGTCCCATGTGGGAGGAGACGATCCGCCCCATCCTCTCGGACGGCGGCAGTTTCGGGACGAGCGCCATGTCCCGCGCGAGTTCGAGGTCGACCCATCGGAACGGGTGCGCCACGAACCCTTGGAGGAGCGCGGCGCGCTCCGACGGGTTGTCCGACCCCTCCCCGCCCTCCGCACGGGAACGGTAGGTCGCAAGGAGCGGGAGCGACGACGGGAACAGGCGGGCGATGTTCCGGAGCTCAGCCGACGACCACCGGTCGAGTCGGACCTCGGCGAGGTCCGCCCCTGCGGCGTTCGCCCGCTCCGCTTCCGCGCGCGCGACCTCGGCCGAGCGCGCGGGCAGGCTGACGACGATGCGGGGGATCCGTTCGCTCATCGTTCCTCGATCGTCTCCCGGACCTCCGTTCCGAGGTGGCGCGCCGGGGCCATCCGTACGCCGTGCAGCGGCGCGCTCGGGCGCAGCTCGGTCACGGCGACCGGCCCGTTCTCTGAGGCGAGCCGGACCGTCTCGGCCTCCTGAAGGAACACGGTGCGGTCCCGCTCCCCGTCGCGGATCGTGACCATCACGAGGGGCCGGCGCTCGATCTTGATGCGGCCCACCCGCACGCTCCGCGCCGGACCCCGGGCCGGGGTCGCGAACACGGAATCCCCGGGAGCGAGCTCCGCGAGGTACCGTGTCGTGCCGTCCGCCATGAGCACGTACGAGTGGGCGGCGCCGGCGTTGACGCGGAACGGTCGGGGCCGGCTGAACGCCGACCCGACCGCCTCGCTCGTGACGAGGAAGAGGAAGGCCGCCGCGCTCCCGACCAGGAGCCCCTCGTCCGGCCGCAGCAGGGAGGTCGTGTCGACCAGGACCCGGTCCCCGACTCCCGCGGTGCGGATCGAGGCCGCGGGGACGGTGATCCACGCGAGATCGCTCGGGAGGGTGCCTTCGAGTGCGCGCTCCAGCCGGTCGACCTCGTCGACCGAGCGGACGGTCACGACGACGCGATCGGCCCCGTGCTCCAGGGCCCCGAGCGCTGCCGGCACCTCGGCCGCGGACCGCGCCAGGGTCCACAATCGGAATCGGCTGCCGCGCCGGGCGATCGCGTTCTCGAGCGGGATGATCCGGTCCCCGGTCCACTCCACGGCGACCGTCGAGCCGTCGGCCGCTCCGGCGAGGACCCGGTCCAGGTCCTCGACCCCCCCGACCCGATGGATCGTGACGGCCCCGTCCGAGTTCCCCATTTCGAGGCGGTCGCCGGTGCGCCGTACCGTCTCCTCCCCCGGCACGGAACCCCCGTCCGTCGCGGAGCGAAGGACGAACCGACGGAAACCGCGCTGCCGGGCTCGGTCGATGATCGCGGCCCGCGTGCCTTCGTCCGCGGCCTCGGGCGCGATCAGGACCCGGTCCCGCGTCATGCCGTCGGGCTCCTATCCGGGTCCGTGCAGCAGCCCGGCGATTCGCCCCGCGAGCGGTCCGACCGGCGGTCGCTGGAACAGGTTCCGCCCGATGCAAATCCCCGCGCCACCGGCGGCCATGCTTTCCCGGACGATCGCGAAGAACGCTGCCTCGTTGTCCAGCCTCACGCCTCCCCCGATCAGCACCGGGACGGGGGTGGTCCGGCACATCCGCGCGAACTCCTCGGCGGACCCGGGGTAGCTCGTCTTGACGATGTCCGCGCCGGTATCGGCCGCGGCCCGGGCGGCGTGGCGAAGCTCGTCCGGGGTCCCGCCCCCGGCCTTCTTCACGTACGCCATGCAAAGGAGCGGCAGGCCGAGCCGGCGGCACTGGTCGGCGGCGAGGCCCAGGTCCCGGAGCATCTCCGGTTCCTCCGGGACCCCGAAGTTGACCTGCACGGAGAGGAGGTCGGCTCCGAGCCCCACCGCCTCCTCCGCCGTGCCCACGAGGACCTTGCGGTCGGAGGTGGTCCCGAGGCTCGTCGAGGCGGAAACGTGGACCCCGAGGTACGTGGCGGGCGAGAGGATCGGGGCGACCTCGCGGACGGAGCCCTTCGTGACGATCAGGAGGTCGACCCCGTTCGCGACCAGCTCCTCGGCCAGCGGCCCGAGCCGCTCGAGCCCGTCGATCGGGCCCATCGACACCGAGTGGTCGAGCGGGACCGAGAACAGCTTCCGGACGGGGTCGGGAAAGAGGCGCTTCAGTCGGATCTGCTTACCGTGCATCGGTTCTCCCCGGTATGGTGGGGCTCGGAGGGGGAGACGCCCGGAAGGTCCGGCCCGAAGTCACGAAGGACGCATCGGGACGGCGCCCTCCCGGCGCCTCCCGCTCACCAGAGCCAGGCCCCGGCAGCCCGGGCGGACGGCTCACGACCCGCGCGCGCGTCGG
>JASHSP010000120.1 GCA_030038655.1 Thermoplasmata archaeon
CCGATCTCCTCGGAGAGGACGTTCCAATCGACCCCTTCCACGTCGAGCATCCGCAGGACCTCCGCCTCCGCGAGCCGGTCCAGCTCCTCGGTCGGGCTGCCGGCGGCGCCCATCGCCACGACGTCCGCGCGATGGGGCGACCCCTTCGACCCGCGCACCACCTGCTGCACCGCGAGCCCGATCCGGTAGAGCGTGCCAAGCTCCGGCGGGTCGGGGTCGGTCACGGACCGGCCACCCGAGCCACGGTAATCACGCCTTTGACCGCGACCCGGGTCGGTTTCCTCAAGGCAGCGTTATCTGAACGGCCTCTTCGACCTCGCAATGGAATTGCGCTTCCTCGGCGGTGCGACCGAGGTCGGGTCGCTGGGCCTGACCGTCCACGATCAGGGCCGAACGCTCCTTTTCGACTACGGACTGACTCCGACCGACCCGCCGACCTACCCGCGGCCCGCGCCGACCCACATCGACGTGGCGTTCCTCTCGCACTCGCACCTCGACCACTCCGGGATGGTTCCGATCCTGAGCCGCCTTCCGAAGGCTCGGTTGGTCGCCACCCCCGTGACGATCGCGGTCGCGGACCTGCTCACGAAGGATTCTCTCAAGATCGCTCGGCTCGAGGGGTACCTCGCGCCCTACACAGGATCCGACATTCATGCGATGCACGCCCGATTCACGGCGGTCGGGCGGCGCGAGACGTTTCGGCACCGGGGGATCGAGGTCGAACTCACCCCGGCCGGGCACATCCCGGGAGCGACGATGTACCTCTACCGGGGTGAGAAGGACGTCCTGTTTACCGGCGACGTCCAGACGATACCCACTCGCCTCGTGGGCGGGGCGAAGCCGGCGCGGTGCGATGTCCTGGTGATGGAGTCGACGTACGCGGGGCGCGAGCACCCGGACCGGCACGAGACGGAGCGAAAGTTCCGGGACAAGATCTCGGAAACGGTCGAGCGGGGGGGGAAGGCGATCGTCCCCGCGTTCGCGGTCGGACGCGCCCAAGAGGTGCTGATGACCCTCGCGCACTCCGGCTTCGAGATCTACCTCGACGGCATGGCACGGGCCGTCAACACGATCTACCGGGCGGCCCCGGAGTATCTCGCGGACGCCCCGAAGTTCCGGCACGCGCTGGACGGGGTGCACGTCGTCGAGCACCCCGGGGACCGGCGGAAGGCGCTGCGCGAGGCCGACGTGGTCGTCACGACGGGCGGCATGCTGGACGGGGGCCCGGTCCTGTTCTACGTCGGCGAACTCTACCGGGACGCGAACTCCTCGATCCTTTTGACGGGATTCCAGGTCGACGGGTCGAACGGCCGGCAGCTGCTGGACGAGGGGACCCTCACGATCGACGAGACCACGGTGCGGCCGTCGTGCGAGATCGCCAAGTTCGACTTCTCCGCGCACGCGGGCCACTCGGACCTGGTCCGGCTGGCGCAGGACTCGGGGGCGAAGACGGTCGTGCTCATGCACGGCGACCACCGGGAGGCGCTCCGGGACGCGCTCGAGCCGAGCTGCGACGTCGTCCTCCCCACGAACGGCAAGTCGTTCACGCTCTAGGCGCGGTCCGGACCGGGCACGCCGACCTCGACCATCCCGCCCTCGATCTTGGTCGGGTACCGGCGGAGCGGCTCCACCGCTCCCTCCGGCGGCGTCACGCCGAACGGGTCGGCCATCACGGCGCCGGTGTCGATCGCGAACGTCGCACCGTGCAACGGGCATACCAGGCGAGCCTCCTCGACGCGGCCCTCGGCGAGGAGTCCGCCGAGGTGCGGGCAGGTCCCGTCGAGCGCGTGCACGGTGCCCCCGAGACGGACGAGGACGAGGGTCTGGCTCCCGAGCACGACCTCCTGCGGGGTGACCTCGGGGAGGGCCTCGACCGCGACCCCCGACTTGAGCCACGTCATCGGGCCGGTCCCCGCGGACGCTTCCGGGCCCGGGGCGCGGGGGTCTCGCCGGCGTCCCCGCCGTCGTCCGCCTCGGTGAACGGAACTCGCTCCTCGGAACGCTCCGGCGGGGCCTCGGGCTCCGCCGGCTCGGTCCGGGGCGGCAGTCGGGCGCGGATCGCCGCCCAGAGGGTCTCGATTCCGTCGCCGGTCGCCGCCGAGACCCGCAGTCGGTCCCCCGGTCGCTTCAAGAGGTCGGACTTCGTCTCCACAGGGAGGATCGGAACGGTCGGGTAGGTCTCGTGCCACCGACCCAGCAGCGACTCCTGCTCCGCCAGCGAGTAGCCGGACGAGCCGGTGGGGTCGAGGACGAACAGCACGATCGTCGCGGCCCGCTCCACGGCGGTCTCGGCCTCCGCTTCCGCGGGGTTCGTCCGGTCCGACCGGCCGAGAACACCCGGCGTATCGACGACCTGAAGCCGGTCGAAGCCGAGGTCGGCGTGCCCGACCGCGATCGAGAGGGTGGTGAAAGGATAGTCGGCCACCTTCGGCCGGGCGCTCGAGAGGCGGGCCACCAGCGACGACTTTCCGACGTTCGGGAATCCGGCCACCACGAGGGTCAGGGTGCCGGGGACGAGGTGCGGACGTTCGTACAGGTACCGGGCAATCTCGCGGAGCCGCTCGATGTCGGGGTCGATCTCCCGTACGAAGCTCGAGATCCGCCCGTAGAACGCCCGGACCGCCGCCCCCAGGGCCTCGTGATTGGGCGCCCGATGCGTTTCGCGGACGGCGTCCCGTGTCAGCCCTCGGATGCGCTGCTCGGCGCGCTCGAGCCGCGTGAGCGCGCGCTCGCCCGCCCCCGAGCCGAACCGCCGTGCGACCAGCGTCCTCTCGAAATCGAGGGTCATCGCCTCGCGGACCGGCTTCGCTTCGAGGCGCAGATGCCGGAGGATCGTCGCCGAGCTGCGCACGATCTTCAGCTCGGCCCGCAGACGGTCCCGCTCGGGCTTCGTCTTGCCGTGGGGGGTGACCAACGAGCCGCGTCGGAAGGCGATGTCGAGGATCGACACCGAGGGCGGCGGGCGGGCCAAGGTGGCCGACGCCTTCTTCCGGGAGATCACGGGGGACTGCGGCATGGTGACGGGAGCCCGTCGCACGGCGACCGGGGCGGATAGGGTTGCCGCCGCGAGCCGGCGGGTCGGCTCCGGCCGGGGCAGGATTCGGCCCGCGGAGCGCGTTCCGATCGGCACGATTTTGTCGGCCGATCGACACGCGGACGGGCGGCCCCGCTAACGCTCTTATGGACGCGACGGTCGGACCCCACCGGGGGGTCGTTCATGCCGCGTTGGATCTCGGACGAGCCCGGTGAGGAAGCGGCGCTACTCGAGGCGCTAGGGATTCCGTCCACGGACGCCCTGTTCGCCGACGTCCCGAAGAAGGCCCGGATCGGCCGGCTCGGGATCGGGGCGGGACGGGATGAGCCCGAGGTCGTCCGCGAGATCGACCGGCTCCTCGACCGCAACCGCCCCACGGGGCGGTTCGCGACCTTCCTCGGGGGCCGCGTGGCCTGCCGGTACACGCCGGCCGCCGTCGACGCGATCGTCTCTCGGAGCGAGTTCTACACGTCGTATACACCCTACGAACCCGAAGCGAGCCAGGGAATGCTCCGCGCCCTCTTCGAGTTCCAGAGCCTCTGGATCGAGCTGACCGGGCTCGACGTCGCGAACGCCTCCCTGTACGACGGTGCCACCGCGGCAGGGGAGGCGCTGCTGCTCTGCCGCCGGGCGCACGAGGGGCGTCGGTTCCTGGTCCCCGCCAGCCTTCCCTGGGAGGAGAAGAGCGTCCTCGCGAACTACGCGAGCGGTCCGGGGCTGACGGTCGAGGAGATTCCGTACGACGCGCGGACCGGACGGCTCGACCTCGAGTTCGTCCGGGGGGCGGTCGCCGCCCAGGACGTCTTCGGCGTTCTCGCGGACGTTCCGAACGGGTTCGGCCACCTGGACGAAGGGGTTCTCGACCTCAAGTCGATGCTCGGCGACATTCCGCTCGTGGTGGAAGCGGACCCCCTCTCGCTGTCGGTCCTCGAGCCCCCGGGCGACTACGGGGCCGACGTCGTGGTCGGCGAAGGCCAGGGGTTCGGCATCGCGCCGTCGTTCGGCGGCCCCCTGCTGGGCCTCTTCGCCTGCCGGAAGGAGCTCATGCGGCAAGCGCCCGGGCGTATCGTGGGGGCAACCGTGGATGCCGAGGGACGCCCCGCCTACGCCCTCACGCTCCAGACGCGCGAGCAGCACATTCGGCGATCGCGCGCGACCTCCAACATCTGCACGAACCAGTCGCTCATGGCCCTCGCGTTCGTGGTCTACGCCAGCGTGGTCGGGCCGCGGGGCCTCGCGACGCTCCAGGCCTCCCTGTCCGAGAAGGCCCGGACCCTCGCCACGTCCCTCGGGGGGATCGACGGGATCCTCGCCCCCCGCTTCGACGCGCCCTACCTCGGCGAGTTCACTGTCGAGCTGAGCCGGGGGACCGCCTCCGCCTTCCTCGAGCGGCTCCGCCGGCGGAGGATCCTGGGGGGCCATTCCCTCGCCGACCCGCGGCCCAGCGCCGCCCGTTCGCCCGAGAGGATTCTCGTCGCCGCCACGGACTCGGTCGGCGAGAGGGAGATCCAGCGGTACACCGCGGCGGCCCGCGCCTGGGCGTCCGCCGGGGGCCGGGCATGACGTTCCAGCAGGCCCGGTACGACGAGCCCGCGCTCTGGGAGCTTACCGTTCCCCCGCCGACGTCTCCGCCGCCGGGGATCGCGTCCGTGCCCGAACGCTTCCGCCGCAAGCGGGCCGTCCGATGGCCCGAGATCGCGGAACCGGAGGTGGTGCGCCACTACACCCGCCTCTCGCAGATGAACTTCGGGATCGACACGTCGTTCTACCCGCTCGGCTCGTGCACGATGAAGTACAATCCGAAGGTCTCCGAGGTCCTCGCCCGCCGCCCGGGGGCGTCCCAGATCCACCCCTACCAACCGGAGTCGACCGTCCAGGGAGCGCTCGAGCTGACCTATCGGCTCGAGCGGACCCTGTCGAAGGTCACCGGGTTTCCGGAGGTCTCTCTCCAGCCGGGTGCGGGCGCGCACGGCGAGTATGCAGCGCTCCTCATGGTGAAGGCGTACTTCCGGGATCTTGGCGAGCTCGGGGAGCGGACCGAGGTGCTCCTGCCGGACACGGCCCACGGAACGAACCCCGCGTCCGCCCACCAGGCCGGTTTCACCACGCGCGAGATCCCCTCGAAGGACGGGTGCGTCGACCTCGCCGCGCTGCGCGCCGCCGTCTCGAGCAAGACGGCGTGCTTCATGCTGACGAACCCGAACACCGCCGGCCTGTTCGAGAGCGAGATCCTCGAGATCACCGAGGCGGTGCGCGCCGCCGGAGGACTGCTCTACTACGACGGTGCCAACCTCAACGCGATCCTCGGCGTGACGAACCCGGCCCGCATGGGATTCGACGTCGCCCACGTGAACCTTCACAAGACGTTCGCCACCCCGCACGGGGGCGGCGGCCCCGGCGCGGGGGTCCTCGCGGCGGGCGAGAAGCTCGCGCCGTATCTGCCCGTGCCGCGCGTCGTCAAGTCCGGCCGACGGTTCCGGCTCGACTACGACCGCCCGAAGTCGATCGGGAAGATCAAGACGGCCTACGGGAACTTCGGCCTTGACGTGCGGGCGTACGCCTTCGCGATCTCGCACGGGGAGGACGGATTGAAGCAGGTCTCCCGACGCGCGGTCCTCAACTCCAACTATCTCGGGGCGAAGCTCGGGAAGCTCCTGCCGCGACCGTTCCGGACCCTCGTCAAGCACGAGTTCGTCCTCTCGGGCGCTCCGCTTCGGGAGCGCGGCGTGCGGACGCTCGACCTCGCGAAACGGCTGCTGGACGAGGGGGTCCACGCCCCGACGATCTACTTCCCGTCCCTGGTCGAAGAGTCGCTGATGATCGAGCTGCCGGAGACCGAATCCAAGCGCGAGCTGGACGAGTTCGCTTCCGCCGTCGAGCGGGC
>JASHSP010000121.1 GCA_030038655.1 Thermoplasmata archaeon
TTACTCGAACGGCGTCGTTCTGATCGCGGACCGTCGGATCCCGAACCCGCGGCTCGCGGAGGCGGCCAGCCTTGAGAAGATCCACCAGATCGACGAGAACATCGGGTGCGCCACGGCCGGGCTGGTCGCGGACGCGCGGGTCCTGGTCGACTACGCCCGGCTGGCCGCCCAGGTCAACCGCGTGACCTATTCCGAGCCGATGTCGGTCGAGATGCTCGTTCGCCGGATCTGCGACTACAAGCAACAGTACACCCAGTTCGGCGGGGTGCGCCCGTTCGGGACGGCGCTCCTCGTGGGGGGATACGACGACGCCGGCCTCCACCTCTTCGAGACCGAGCCGTCGGGCTCCCTCACGAGCTTCAAGGCCGCCAGCACTGGGGGCAACAAGGGTCCGGTTATGGAGCTGTTCGAGCAGAAGTACAAGCCCGGGCTGGACCGGGAGGCGGCGATCCTCCTCGCGCTCGAGGGGCTTCGCGCCGGCCTGGACGAGGGCGGTAGCCTCGCCCAGGTCGAGGTCTGTACGATCCAGCAGGGTGACGGGATGTCCCGACTCGGCTCGGACGAGATCCAGAAGTTCGCCCAGCGCCTTCCTCCGGCCGGGAGCACCGGACGGTCGGCCCGCTCCTAGGCGAGCCGACCCGGAGGGACCTTCCGATGGTGAAGGTCGAGGACGCGGTCATCGCGCGCTGGGAGACGGGAGGGTCGCGATTCGAGGTCCTGGTCGACCCGGTGGCGGTCCAGGACCTCAAGGACGGCAAGGACGTCGATCTCGCCGACAAGCTCGCTCTCGAGCACGTCTTCAAGGACGCGAAGAAGGGCGACAAGATCTCGGAGGAGCATCTCGAGCGGACGTTCCACACCCGGGACATCGGGGCGATCGCGAAGCAGATCGTGCTGAAGGGGGAGGTCCAGGTCACCACCGACCAGCGTCGCCAGCTTCAGGAGACGAAGCGGCGCCAGGTCGTCGCGACCATCGCGCGGAACGCGATGAACCCGCAGACCGGGGCGCCCCATCCGCCGGCCCGCATCGAGGCCGCGATGGCCGAGGCGAAGGTCCACATCGACCCGTTCCGCCCGGTCGAGGCCCAGGTCCCGGAGGTCCTCGACAAGCTGCGCCCGCTCATCCCGATCCGGCTGGACGTCGTGAAGGTGCGGGTCCGACTTCCCGCCCAGCATTACCCCCGCGTGATCGGCGACATCAAGGCGCTCGGACGGCTCCTCCAGGAGGAGTGGCAATCGAACGGGGGATGGGTCGGGATCGTCGAGATTCCCGCCGGGGTACAGACCGAGTTATACGAGCGGCTGAGCGCCCGCACGAAGGGCACCGCCGAGACGGGTCTTGTTAAATAGGCCACTCCGGTCGGGCGGGCCGGTGCAGCAACCAAAATGTCCAGAGGTCATCGGCCGGGCCACCGCGCGCGTGGCCGCGAGGGTTCTCCCCCGCATCCCTCCGGGGATCGCATACTAGTTCTTCCCGGGGACGAGGTCCCGAGTCAGGGCTTGAAGCCCGGACCGGGCACGTACCGGGTCGGCGGCAAGGTCTACGCGAGCGTCCTGGGCCTGGTATCGACCCGCCCCCCGCTCGTACACGTCACCCCCCTCTCGGGCCGGTACATCCCGAAAGCGGGCGACGTCGTCGTCGGGACGGTCACCGACGTCCAGACCACGTTCTGGCTTCTCGACATCGCGGCGCCCCGATGGGCGCCGCTCCACATGACCGGCACGCCCTGGCAGATCGACGTCGGGGAGACGGACCGGTACCTCCGCGTGGGGGACGCGGTCGTCGTCCGGGTCGAGAACCTCGAGGCGACCGGACGGATCGGGGTCACGATGGCCGGCGAAGGACTCGGCAAGCTCGAGGGCGGCACCCTCGTGCGGGTCTCGCCGGCGCGCATTCCCCGGGTCGTCGGGCGCGGCGGGTCGATGGTCGAGACGATCACCCGCCATACGGGTGCCCGGATCGCGATCGGCCAGAACGGCCGGATCTGGATCGACGGGTCCCCCGAGGCGATCCGCCGCGTCTCGGAGGTCCTTCGCATGATCGACGAAAACGGCCAGCGCTCCGGGCTCACCCAGGAGGTCGAGGCCTACCTCCGGTCGACCGCCCCCGACGGGCCGGTCGAGCCGGAGGAACGCCGATCCCCGCCGGCCCACGAGCGGAGAAGGTCCGACGAACCCGACGCCCGCCCCTGGGGAGGGGCGGACGGTGATACGCCGCCCTCGTTCCGCACCGAGGACCTGTAGAATCGAAGGAGACAACATCATGGGAAACGTAGGAGCAAAGGACGTCCCGGTCCTGCTGAGCCCCGAGGGGCTCCGGCTGGACGGGCGACGCCTCGACGAACTTCGCCCGATCCGGATCGAGGCCGGCGTTCTGCACCAGGCGGACGGCTCGGCGTTCGTGGAGTGGGGGCAGAACAAGGTGATGGCCGCGGTCTACGGACCCCGGGAGGTCCATCCCCGCCACCTGCAGCAGAACAACAAGGCCGTCATCCAGTGCAAGTACAACATGGCCGCCTTCGCGGTCGACGAGCGCAAGCGGCCCGGGCTCGACCGGCGGTCGCAGGAGATATCGAAGGTGATTGCGGAGGCGTTCGAGTCGGTCGTCTTCGCGGAGGAGTTTCCCCGCACGAGCATCGACGTCTACATCGAGGTGTTGCAGGCGAACGCCGGGACGCGGTGCGCCGGACTGGTCGCCGCCTCCGTTGCGCTCGCCGACGCCGGGATCCCGATGGTCGACCTGGTGCCCGCCGTGGCGGTGGGGAAGGTCGCCGGGCAGATCGTTCTCGACCTCAAGAAGGAGGAGGACAACTTCGGCGAGGCGGACCTGCCGATGGCCCTCGTCCCGCAATCGGGTCGACTCGTCCTGCTGCAGATGGAAGGGCACATGACCGAGGAGGAGCTCGGACGCGCCCTCGACCTCGGGGTCAAGGGCTGCCGCGACATCTACGACCGCATGAAGGGCGCGCTCCGCGAGCGCTACGCCCTCACTCCGGTCGTCGGAGGCTCCGCATGAGCGAGGAGGTCGTCGCCGAGATCCTGACCACCCACATCCTCGACCTCGCCGCCGAGGGCCGGCGTCTCGACGGGCGGGGCCCGGACGAGTACCGACCGATCACGACCGAGCCGGGGTTCGTTTCCACGGCCGATGGCAGCGCGCTCGTTCGGCTGGGGCAGACCCGCGTTCTCGCGGGGATCAAGCTCGAGCCGGGCAAGCCGTTCCCCGATACCCCCAATGCGGGGGTCCTCACGACGAACGCGGAGCTGATCCCGCTCTCCAGCCCGACGTTCGAGCCCGGCCCCCCCCAGCCGGGGGCCATCGAGGTCTCGCGCGTGGTCGACCGGGCCATCCGGGCGGCCGAGTCGATCGACCTGACCCGCCTGTGCGTGACCCCCGGGGAGAAGACCTGGGTCTGCTACGTGGACGTCCACGTGCTCGAGCACGCGGGCAACCTGATCGACGCGGCCCTGCTCGCGGCCGTGACCGCGCTCGCGAACTCGACCGTGCCCGCGAAGCGGTTCGCGGTCGCCGAGGCCGACTACCCGCTCGACCTCGTCCACGTCCCGATCGAGTGCACGTTCGTCCGGTTAGGCGACACGATCATGGTCGACCCGACGTTCGAGGAAGAGCACGCCGCCCAGGGCCGCCTGACGGTCGCGACCGACGAGACGGGCCGGGTCGTGGCGATGCAAAAGGGGCTGGTCGGGGCGTTCTCGCCCGACGATGTCAAATCGATCGTGCGCCGTGCGTTCGTGCACGGCGAGCGGCTGCGCACGCTGATCAAGGGGGGCCGGTCATGAGCAAGCGCACGAAGAAGGTCGGATCGACCGGGTGGATGGGGTCCCGGTACGGCATCCGGATCCGCCGGCGCGTGCTGGAGATGGACCGGGCCCGCCGGAAGCCTGCACCCTGTCCCCAGTGTTCCACGAACACCCTTCACCGCGTCGCCAGCGGGATCTTCGAGTGCCGCCGCTGCGGCACGCGGTTCGCCTCCAACGCCTACATCTTTGCGGCACCACCCCCGATCGTCCGGACGGAGAAGGCCCCCGTCGCGGGCAACTCTTAAGCGCCGCACGAGGTCGACACCGGACGATGTTCCGCTGTATCCGCTGCGGTGAGGCCCTCCCGTCGGACGCGAACCTGTTCGGCGTCCGGTGCGACAACTGCGGGGGCAAGATCTTCACGAAGGAGCACCCCAACGTGAAGAAGGTGCTCAAGGCGCGCTAGGCGTCCGGCAGCGCGCTCTGGAGCTCGATCCACAGCCCGTCGGGATCCTGGACGAACCCGATCCAGTAGCGTCCCTGCTCGAGCCACGGCTCGACGGCCACCCGTCCCCCCAGGGCCACGAGGCGCGCGACGGTGGCCGGCGCGTCCTCCACCTCGAACCCGAGGTGGTCGAGCCCCTCGCCCGCGACGTACGGTGCATCGTAGGCGGACCCCGGCGGGTACCAGTTCAGCTCGAGCTCGGCCTTGGTGGTCGGGTCGGTCAGCCCAACGAACGTGCCGCCGTGGCTCATCCGCCCCCTCGTCCCCTCGACCAGGCCGAGGCCCTCGGTGTAGAACCGGATCGAGCGGTCGAGGTCGGTCACTCGGATCCCCGTGTACAGGAGCCCCATGGGATGCCTCGTCCCGCCCGGGGCACGCGGGCAGATATCTTCGCGTGCGCCCCGACGCAACGGATTACCTCCCGCCCCATGCCCGCTCCGGCATGCGGACCCCCACGGTGACGTTCCTCGGCGGGGTCCGGGAGATCGGCGGCAACAAGATCCTCATCGAGGACGGCCCGGACCGCATCCTGTTCGACTTCGGCCCGTCGTTCTCTCCGCGGTACGAGGACTACTACACCGGCTACCTCCAGCCGCGGTCCACGAGCCCCGTGAAGGACCGGCTCGAGTTCGACCTCCTTCCCCGGGTCGAGGGACTCTACTCCCGGGAGGCGCTCGCGGACTCGGACCTGCCGTGGCGGGCCCCCGAGGTGCACGGGGTCTTCGTGAGCCACGCTCACTTCGACCACGCCGGGTACCTCGGACTGATCGACCCGGAAATCCCCGTCTTCGTGGGCGCGGGCACGAAGGACCTGCTCGACGCGATCCAGGGGGCGAGCCCGGTCGTGAAGTACGGCGACCACCCGTGGCGGATCGCCGCCGACCGCTCGCCGGTCCAGGTGGGACGGATCGAGGTGGTGCCGTTCCCCGTGGACCATTCGATCCCGTTCGCCTACGGCTTCCTGGTCCGGACCTCCGAAGGGACGGTCGTCTACACGGGAGACTTTCGGCACCACGGCCCGCGCGCGGCGGACACCCACGCGTTCTTCGAGACGGCCGCGCGGGAGCATCCCGAGGCGCTCCTCATCGAAGGGACGCGGGCCGGTCCCGACCCGCGACGCAACCTCAGCGAGGAGGGGGTCCGGTCGGCGGTCGATTCCGTGCTGGCGAAGCGGCCCACCCTTGCGCTCGCCTGCACCTACCCGCGGGACGTCGACCGACTGGTAACGCTCTACGAGGCGGCGGCGGCCGAAGGAAGGACCCTGGTCGTCTCGACACGGACCGCCCACCTCCTCACCGCGATTGCCCCACGCTTCCCGGGGGCCGTGCCGATCCCGGGCCGGTCGCCGGGGATCCTCGCCTACGCGCGCAAGAAGAAGCGGGTGTTCCAGTGGGAGTCGCCGTTCCTCGACGAAGCGCTCACCGCGGACCAGGTGCGGACCGACGGGAAGCGGTACCTCCTCGCCCTCGACCTGGCGCATTATCCGGAGCTGATCG
>JASHSP010000122.1 GCA_030038655.1 Thermoplasmata archaeon
GGAAGCCGCCGACCCGGCGGCGGGCGCACGGAGGATCGAAGGGTCGTCGCTGGTCGAGACGGGAACGCCGGCCGCCGACTCTCCCGGAACGGGGACCGGGGTCGCCGGACCGCGGAGCCAGGCCGGCAGGCTCGTCCCCACCCCGGGAGAGGGCGCGGTCGGGACCGGCGCCGGGGCCCCGGGGCCGGCTGCCGGAGGGGGGGTCGGGACCAGGATCGGGCTCTCTCCGGGCTTCGCCTCGAGGTAGGCGTTCGCCCGCTTGGCGGTCTCGTTGGAGACGGGCAGGGAGCGGCCCCGGGGCTTGCTGAGGAGGAGGGCGGCGGTCTCCATCGCGGTACCAATCCGCCACATCTCCTTCCGGTGCTCGCGCCCGGTCTGGCGTTCGGCGTCCCCGAGCGACCGGCCGAGGCGCGGGAACTCGACGGTGTCGACCCGCCGGGCGACCTCGTAGCTCTTCGTCTCGTCGTCGTCGCGCACGTACTGGAGGACGAGGGGGAGCGTCTCCCGGGTCTTCCCCGTCGGGGCGGGCTTCGTGAGGTCGCGGAGCGTGACCGGCTGATCCTCCCAGCTGGCGATCCGCTTCGCGTGCCGGTCGCCCGCGGCCTCCGAGCGGGGGACCCGCATCACGGCGAGCGCGAGCGGCAGCTGCTCGGCGAACTCGTGCATGTCGATCTTCGTCGCCGGGAGGAAGTACGGGAAGACGAGGAACGCCCCCATCGCGACCAGCGAGGACGGCATCGCGCCCAGCACCTCGAGCACCGCGGCGGCCACCGACTCCCACTGCTCGCTGGCGACCACGACGACGGGTTCGGTCGACCCGCGGTGGAACAGGAACCCCTCCCCGACGGTCTGAAAGATCGACGGGTCCGGGGGGACCGCGGGCCGTCGGGCCACGGCGTGGCCGTCCATGCTCCCGTACGCCCGGAGGATCGTCGGGCCGAATTCCGCCGTTTCGTACAGGTCCGTGGTGGTGTACACGAGGGTTTTCATCCCCAGCCGCGGCCGGTCCTCGGTGGAGAGGAACATCCGGCCGACGCACGTGTACCGACCGCCCGCCGCCGGGTAGAGGAACAGGTTCGGGTAGAAGGAGAGCGACTGCGTGGGCGAAGGATCCCAGTAGTCGTGCGTGTCGGCGACGTTGATCGTCAGGTTTCCCACGATCCGGATCGTGTCGAGCGTCTCCCGGCGGCCCGGGAACTCGTCCGGAATCGCCGTGTAGCCGGGGCTCTCGGCCTCGTTGTCGACCTGGCGGCACCAGACCGAGGCGACCGGCGTGACCTTCCGTGCGACGCCGACCTCGTCGGCCACCGTCAACCTCCCTCGGTCGCCCGCTTCGAGAAGATCCGCTCGCAGGCCCGGGCGAGCGGGAGGGTGGTGTTGACCATGATCGGCACGCCCAGGGTCGGGGTCCCGACGTCGGACGACGGCTGACCCCCCTCGCCCACGAACATCGGGTGGCCCTCGCCGGTGGAGACCGCGCTCGAGATCAGGAAGACGTCCTCCTTCGTGGAGATCCCGCGCCCTTCCTTGGCGACGAGGATCGTGCCCATCCCGGCGCCGTCCCGCCGGAGGAGGAAGTCGACGGAATCGAAGTGGCTGTGGAAGGTCCGCTCGCGGACCGACTGGTCGATCTCCGCGTAGAACTCCTTCAGCTTGTCCGCCTTCGAGATCGCGATCACGAGCGGGATCTTTCGCTCGCGGACGAAGCGGAAGACGCCGCGGGCGAGGTTCACCTGCTGGGCCTGGTCGCGGAGGGAGGTGAGCGCGGGGGACAGGAGGAGGATGATCGCGTCCGCGCCGTAGACGAACCGTCCGAGGAGCGTGAGGCCGCGGCGCCAGAGGTCCTGCCGGTCGGGGCGCCAGGTGTCGAAGTGCGGGATGACCCGGCAGGTCTTCTCGCTGACCTCGCCCTGGGCGGAGTTGAGCCAGAGTCGGTCGTAGGTGAAGTAGTCGGCAATGATTCCGCCGGCCTCGTCGATCGTCTCGAGCTCGAGCGGCTTGGAGCCGGTGACCTCCTCCGGCGCCCCGTACCGGAACCGGAGGCGCATGTCGACGAACTGGTTGAACTTCGTAGGGAGGGGGTACTTCGTCAGCACGCCCTGGTCCTCGCGGCCGGCGGAGAGCTCGACCCAGAGCTTGCGCCGGTCCTCCATCGGGCGGTTGACGTAGTAGCGGGTCGTCGTCTCGAGCCCGCCCTCGGGATCCGTCGGGTCGGTCGTCTCGTACGTGGTCTCCTCGAGCGCCACGTCGTTCTCGAGGTCGCCGAAGATCGGGAGCGTTCCGCCGTCGGCACGGGCCGGCACGAACAGGATCGGCAGGTTGAGGCCGAAGTGGCCCGAGAGGAACCGGAAGTAGGTGGTCTTGCCGGACGCCGGGATCCCGACGACGGCGATGCGCGCGGAGTCGCCGGCGGGAGCCTTCGTCTCGTGGCGCGAGGCCGCGGACCGCCGGGTTCGGGTCGTGACCTTGACTTCCGGCATCCGAGGCTACCCTACCGCATCTCCGCGAGGCATATCTCGATGAAGTCGAGCGCGCCCTCGATCGCCGCGTCCGCCGCCGCGAACTCGAGCCGCGCGTCCTGGAGCCGACTGAAGACCTCCTCGACCGCGGCCTCGTGCTTCAGCGCCGCGTCCTGGAGATCGCCCGCGCCCGAGAGCCGAGTCAGCTGGTACGTTCCGCGCAGCTCCAGCAGGCGGCCGAACAGGTCCTGCAGCCGCTCCCGGACGGCCGGTTTGGCGCCGTTGAGGCGCTGCTGCGCGTCGTCCAGGAAGCGCACCAGCGTCTCCGTCTCCTTGTCGTTCTGGATCCTCGCCTGCAGGAGGGCGAGCCGCCGGAGCACCGGGGATTGGGTCGCGGGGGGCAGCTTCTCCGCCTCCTCCCACGCGCCGAGGAGGGCGCGGGTGGCCTCGTCCGTGGCCCCGCGCGCGAAGTGGATCCGGGCCTCCCAGTACAGGCGGCTCACCGGGGGCACGGACCGGGACCCGACCGAGAGGAGGCGGAGCGCCTCGTCGTAGTTGGACGCGATGTACGCCTCCACGACCTCCCCGAGCGGGCCGTACCGGTCCCGAAGGTAGGCGGGCGCGCCGCCCGTGGTGGAGAGGACTCCGACCTCGAGCTCGGAGGCGCCGGGGACGGCGGTCGCCGAGCCCGCGGCGACCGAGGTCGCGCGCTCGCTGCGCAGCCGCGTGACGGTCCCGTGCTCGGCCGGCGCCTTGAGGGCCATCGCGGCCGACGCCGCCCGCTGCGCGAGCTCCTCGGGGTGCAGTTCCTCGAGCGCCTGGTCGTCGCCGTACGTGATGTCGAGGAACGCCTGGACCATCTGGGCGAACAGCTCGGAGCCCGTCCGGACCTCCTGGAACAGGAACGTCCCCCCCATTCCGAGGGCCGCCGCGCGGCTCCGAAGCTGGCCCAGGAAGGCGTTCATGCGCCCCCCGTCGACCCCCTTGTCCCGTTCGGCCCCCTCGCCGATGCCGATGATCCGGAGGTTGACCTCGGAGTGCTCCGGAAGGAGGTGGGGCACGAGGTCGGTGAGCCCTTCGCGCAGCGGCGCGCCGGGGGTGTCGCGGACGCCGAACCGGGTCGAGGCGTTGTCCCACCCGTCCGTGACGAGCACGAGGTTCCCGCGGACGCCCGCCTCGGGGATGCGCAGGAGGTCGGCACCGACCCCGATCGCGTCCCAGATCGCCGAGCGACCGCTCGGTGTCAGGAGCGAGATCAGGTTCTCGATGTACGGGAGGTGGTCCCCTTCGATGGTCCCGAGGGGCACCGCCACGCGGACCGTGTTCGTGAAGGTGACCAGGCCGAACGCGGTCCCGGCCTTCGCTCCGTCGTGGAGGATGCGGTAGACGGCGGTGCGTGCGACCTCGATCTTCTGCCGTTCCCCCCGGGAACCCTGGGGGTCCGGGAGCGGGGCGAGCATGCTCTTCGAGAGGTCTAGCAAGAGGACATTGCGTTCCCGCACAACGGGCACCGCGATGGCTTCGCTCGCTTCTTGCATCAAGTGTCGGACCGCGCCCCGTGTAGCGGCGCCCTACGTTCGGTCCCAGGCGTAACCCCGGCCGGGCCTCCCGCGGTCCACGGTGTGTTTAACCCCGAAGAGGGTATTTGTGACTTCCTACGCACGCGGTCGGCCTTCCACCGGCGGAGAGAACCGTCCGGAACGTCGGCCGCTGGCCCGCGGCAACGGTTATAAACGCAACCCGGGTCGCGCTCGCCCGCATGGGCAACATCCGCCAAACGTACATCAAGCGGGTCGCGATCGACCTTATCCGGCACTACCCGTCCGATTTTGGCGGAGATTTCGCTCACAACAAGCAGAAGGTGCTGGAGCTCACCGACCTCGGCGCGGTCGTCGAGGGCAAGATGACGGTGACACACAAAAAGCTGGCAAACCGTATCGCAGGGTACGCCACGCGATACATGAAGCGGAAGCGCGGGACCTGAGGCCGGCGGCTCCCGCGGCTAGTCGAAGAGGGCCAGGCCCTCCTGGATGTGGACGATCTCCACGGGGGTCGTCGGCCGGCCCAGGATCACCCCGCGGGAGTTCGCCACCAGGCAGGCGCCCACGACCGGGACCCCGAAGTTCGCACTGGACCGGTGGACGGGCACTCGGAGGAGCTCCTCCACCTTCGCGGCTTCGCCGGCAGTCGCCTTCGGGTGGAGCACGGCACCCTTGTTGGTCGCGACGCCGGCCATGCCGACCGTAGCCAGACCCGCGACCGTGCCGCGCTCGGCAGGGACGCCCAGCGCGCGGCCGATGGCAGCGACCACGTCGTTCGAGAACTCGGCGTGGACGAGCGCCCCCGAGTCGTTGGCCAGAACGTTGTTCCCCATCGCGTTCAGCCGGTGGCGGACCAGGGTCACACGCGCGATCGACTCGATCGCCTTCCGTTCCGCCGCGTCAACCGCGTCGCCGACCACGAACCCGTGCGAGTTGCCGGCGACCAACGCCCCCACGAGCTCGCTGTCGTCCACCGTGGTGCGCACGGTCGACACCCCGAGCACGCGCTCGATCTCGCGCTCCAGCGCGCCCGACAGAGAGGGGGGCGCGATCGCCGCCCGCTCGTTCGCCCGGACGAAGACGCCGAGGTAGGGGCTCCCGCCGAAGAGCGTGCGACCGACCGGCACGCGCGGGGGCTCCCGGTCGGCTCACTCCGTCTCAAGGAGGTCGACTTCGATGAGGCCGTCCTCGAACCGGATGGCCTTGACCCGGACCTTGCTCGGAACGCGCTGGATTCCGCGCTCCCAGATTTCCTCGTTGAGCCGCGGGTCGATCCACACGTTCTCGGGCTTTCCCTTCATGTGGCGCACGACGAACCGTTTGACGGTGAGCAGGGCGTGGCCCGCCCGGCGGCGCCGGGACGGCTGGTGGCGGCTCGCGCGCAGCGGGATGGTGTACTCGCGCTCGAGCTCCTCGACGTTGCGGGGGGTCTCCTTGGTTGCCACGGTCCGATCCTCCTACTTATGCAAGTGGCCCCGCTTCCACGTGTGCCGCTTCGGGTGGCGGGTGACCTTGCGGTTCGTCCGCTGGATGACCCAGGCGGGCACGCGCCGGTTCGTCTTGACGACGCGGAACAAACGGACCTTTCGCGCGTGGCTCTTCCTGCGGTTCGCCATGATGTACCCCCTACCTAACGTCGCGTGATGCGGATCTCCCGGCGCTCGGGCGCGATCCGTTCGAGGAGGGCCCGGAGCGTGGGGTCGTCGATCGGCCGCTGGATCCGTCCGCTCGCGGCCAGCGCGATGAGCTGCTGCTCGACGGCGGACGCCACCTCGGGCTTCGCCAGCCGGATCCGGCCGAGCCGCTCGCGCGCATCGGGGGTGAGGACGCGCCGCAGGATCTCCGCCCGCTCGGCCTCGCGGCGCTGCGCTTCGGACTCCTGCTGGGCGTACGCGGCCTGCGCGTTGGCGTTCTCCGAGAGCTGCATCTCCTGCAGCTGCCGGGTGCGCCGGCGCCGAAGTTCCGCGAGCTCGGCGTCCTCGGAGTATGCCATGCCTTCAGCCTCCCGTGTTCCGGCAGGGGCGCTACAAGTACTTGGCGAGTGCGGGGCGTTCGGCGGCCAGCGCCGTGAGGATGTCCCGGCTCACCCGGTCCAGCAGCTTCTGGCCCTCGGGGCTGACCCGTCGGCCCTGGATCTTGTACCGCTGGACGAGGCCGGATTTTTCGAGCTGCTGGACGATCTCGCGGGCGACCGAGCGTGACCCGGAGCGGGCGTGGTAGGGGGCGCTGCCCCGGTCCCGCTTCCCGCCGTACTCCGCGCTCAGGCGCGTGACCCCGATGTGACCCTTCAGGTAGATCTTTCGGAGGACGGAAGCGCTCCGCAGGTACCACCAGTCCTCCGTCTCCGGCGCGCGCTCCTTGTGGACGCCGGTCTTCACGAAGTCCGCCCAAGGGGGCGGCGCGACCGCGTTCCGGTTCTTGAGCTCGGCCGCGAGCTTCGGGAGCAGGGCGGACGTCGGCACGTCGTTCGGATGGGTCATCGGGCGGCGCGCCCACCCGGCCCGCCTATTTAAGGTAACGAGAGCGGAACGGCCCGCTCCTCGGCGGTGGGAGCCGGCCGTACCGGCCCTAGCCCGGGCCCCGCCCTCCTGAAGCGCTAAAGGTCGAGCGGACATTCCACCGGGCGGTGCTGCGGCACGGGGCGTCGTCCACCGGTCGTCGATCGCGGGCCGACCCGGTCGGGGAGGCGGCGGGAGCGGAAGGTCGTCGCGAGGGTCCCGCACCGCGAGCCGGTCCGTCGGGAGGTCGGTCCGCACCGCCCCGATGACCACCGCGGCGATGATCTTGAGCGCCGGCGAGTCCAGTCGATTCGGTGGGTACCCGAAAGCTCTCCTCGCGACGGGCCAAGGGACGGCGGTCCGACGGCTGACCGACATCTGCCTCGTCGACGGATTCGATCCGGTCGTCGTGGTCGCCGGAGCCCACGCGACGGCGATCGCGCACGAGGTGCGCGGCCTCGACGTGTCGGTCGTGGTGGCGGACCGATGGCGCGAGGGGAGGACCGCTTCGATCCAGGCGGGTCTCGAGGCGATCCCCGACGACCGGGATGTGCTGTTCTGGCCGGTGGACCACTCGTTCGTTGCCGCGCGTACGGTCGACGCCTTGCTGAGCGCCCGCGACACCGATCTGCTGGGGGTCTGGTTCATCCCGACCTACGAAGGCCGGGGCGGCCACCCTGTCCTGTGGCGGTCGTGGGTGCGGAACGACCTGATGGAGCTCCGACCCGACGCGCCGATACGGGCTCTGCTGCCGGAGTTCGGGCCGCAGGTCCGCCGGGTCGCGGTGGAGGACCCCGGCGTTCTGACCAACGTGGACACGCCCGAGGGGTACCGCGAGGCGCTCGACGCATTCCAGAGCCGGGGGGACCTCCGATGAACCGCCGGACGGCCCGGGAGGCGGTTCGACTCATCGAGCGCCACCAGTCGTTCGTGAGGGCGACCGTCGTACAGGCGAAGGGGTCAGTGCCGGGGAAGGTCGGGGCCTGCATGATCGTCCGGTCGGACGGCACAACGCTCGGCACCGTGGGGGGGGCGGCCCTCGAAGAGGAGGTGAAGCGGCTTTCCGGCATCGCCCTCGAGCGGCGCGCCGGCGACCTGGTCCACTTCGACTTGGCCGGGTGGCGTGCGGGGGGACTGCCCAGCCTCTGCGGTGGGACGGTCGACATCGCGCTCGAGTACGTCGGGGCGCGCCCGAACTTGCTCCTCTGGGGCGGGGGACATGTCGCCCAGGCGGTGGCCGCGCTCCTGCCCGCACTCGAGTTCGATTATTCGGTCGCCGACGATCGCCCGGACTACGTCGGGCGCGACCGGTTCCCCGACGCGGACCGGCTGGAAGTGGCCGCACCGGGCCACGTGTTCGACACGTTCGAGCCCGCCGAATTCACCCACCTCTACCTGCTCGGGTATGACGCGCTGAAGGACCTAGCCGTCCTCGCCGAGGCGCTCGCGCGGTTCCCGAACGTCATCGGCCTCATCGCGAGCGCGGCCAAGCGCGAGCACCTCTTCGACCGGCTTCGGAAGTCGGGTGTGTCGCGGGAGGCGCTCGCCCGGGTCCGGTCCCCCGTGGGGGTCGCGATCGGCGCGCAGACGCCGGCGGAGATCGCCGTCAGCGTGGTCGCCGAGGTGATCCGCGACCTCCACCCCCCGAGCTTACGTAGTTCCGCGCGTGCGGCTCGGAGACTGACGGCGGAGGGTGATGTCGGCCGAGGCCCGGGTTAAGTTTCTCCTGAACGGCCACCCCCAGGAGGTGCCGTGCGAGGACGCCCGGATCCTGCTCGACCTGCTCCGGGATGATCTCCACCTCACCGGCACCAAGCGCGGTTGCGACCTCGGGACCTGCGGGTGCTGCACGGTCCTGGTCGACGGGCGCCCCACGCTCAGCTGCCTCACGCTCGCCCGGCTGACGGAAGGTCGTTCGGTCACGACGATCGAAGGGCTGACCCCACCGCAGGGGCTCTCCGCCGTGCAGCGGGCGTTCGTCGACCTCGGCGCGACCCAGTGCGGATTCTGCACCCCGGGGTTCGTAGTCACCGCGACCGCGCTCCTCGAGGAGAACCCCCGTCCGACGCGCGCCGAGATCGAGCGGGCGATCTCCGGCAACCTGTGCCGGTGCACGGGCTACATCAAGATCGTGGACGCGATCGCGGCCGCGTCGCGGAGCTCCGGCTGATGGCGTCCGGACCGTCGCGACCCCTGCGGCTCCTCGGGACCAAGATCCCGTACGTCGAGGGCCCGCTCAAGGTGACCGGTCGGGCGGAGTACACGGACGACATCCACCGTCCCGGCGAGCTGGTCGGCCGCCTCCTGCGGAGCCCGTGGCCCCACGCCCGCTTGCGCTCGATCGACGTCGCCGCGGCGCGCGCGACCCCCGGCGTGTTCGCCGTGCTCACGGGAGAGAAGTACCCGACCCCGTTCGGGGTCCTCCCGATCACCCACGACGAGACCGCTCTCGCCGTCGGGAAGGTGCGGTACATCGGCGACATCGTCGCGGCCGTTGCCGCCCGGGACGAGCGGACCGCGGAAGAGGCCCTCGCGAAGATCCGGATCGACGTCGAGCCGTTGGCCGACTACCCCGATCCCCAGACCGGGCTGAGCAAGGTCGCCGAACCGATCCACGCCCGGGGCCTCAACGGGACGAACGTCCAGAAGGAGGTGGTCCAGCACTTCGGGGACGTCGACGCGGCGTTCGCGCGCGCCGCGCGCACGGTGCGGGTTCGTGGCTCGTTCGTCGGGGTCACGCACGCCTTCACCGAGCCGCTCGTCACGCTCGCCGAGGCGACGCCCGACGGGCGGCTGACCGTCTGGAGCGCGACCCAGGTCCCGCACTACCTGCACCGGTCGCTGTCGGAGGTCCTTGGGATCCCGATGCACCGCATCCGCGTCATCAAGCCCGAGGTCGGCGGCGGCTTCGGGGGAAAGTCCGACCCGCTCCCGCACGAGATCGTCTGCGCGGCGCTCGCGGTGGAGACCGGACGGCCGGTCCGCATGCTGCTCGACCGGGAGGACGTCTTCTTCACGAACCACGGACGCCACCCGACGCAGAACGACGTCCGGATCGCCCTGGACGCCGACGGGCGGATCCTGGCGTACGACATCGAGGCCGTGATCGACGGCGGGGCCTGGAGCTCGTTCGGCACCGTCACGACGTACTACAACGGCGTCCTCGCGATGGGACCGTACACGGTCCCGAACTTCCGGTACCGGGGTCGCCGGGTCTACACGACGAAGCCCCCCTCTGGCGCGATGCGGGCCCACGGCGGAACGAACATCCGCTACTCGGTCGAGGTCGCGCTCGACCGCCTCGCCGAGGAGACGGGGGTCGACCCGTTCGACCTCCGCGCGCGCAACGCCCTCCCGCCCCACTCGCTCACCGTGAACCAGTTCCGCATCACCTCCACCTCGTTCCTGAAGTGCCTCGCGGTCGCACGCGAGCGGAGCGGATGGGATTCGAAGTTCCGCCGGCTCCCTTTCGGGCGGGGGGTCGGGCTCGGGTGCGGGTTCTACATCTCGGGGTCGAACAGCCCCATCCACTTCACGCCGAAGATGCCCCAATCGACGGTCCACCTCAAGGTCGACATGGACGGGGGGATCGCGGTGCACTCGATGCAGGCGGACATCGGCCAGGGATCGAACACCCTGCTCGCGGCGATCGTCGCGGAGGTGCTCGGGGTCGATCTCGAGCGCGTCCACGTGCAGCGCGTTGACTCGGACGTGAGCCCGATCGACATCGGCTCGTACTCGAGCCGCGTGACGTTCATGATGGGCAACGCCGCCCGCGAGGCGGCCGAGGAGCTGCGCGGCAAGATCGTCGCGGGAGCCGCGGCGCTCCTCGGCGTGCCGGCGGAGGGCCTCGAGGTGGGGCACGAGCGGATCCATCCGGTCGGTCGCCCCGACGCCGGCGTTCCGTTCCTGGACGCGCTCCACCGCGCGATGGAGTCGACCGGGGCCCTTCAGGCGACGGGCGCGTACCGGTCTCCGACGCTCGGCGGTACCTTCAAGGGCGCCCGGGCGGGAACCGCCCCGGCGTACACCTTCTCCGCCTACGTCGCCGAGGTCGACGTGGACGTGGAGACCGGCGAGTACCGGGTCGAGAAGATCTGGGCCGCGTTCGACTGCGGGCGCGTGCTCAACCGACTCGCGGTCGAGGGTCAGGTGGAGGGGTCGATCCACATGGGCCTGGGCCAGCTGATGGGCGAGTCGATGAACTACCGCGCCTCGCGGCTGTTCAATCCGTCGTTGCTCGAGTACAAGGTGCCGGCGCCCCAGCAGATGCCCGAGGTCGAGATCCTCCTGGTCGGGGACGACGATCCCGAGGGGCCGTTCGGGGCCAAGGAGGCCGGAGAGGGGCCGCTCATCGCTACGCTGCCGGCGGTCGGGAACGCCCTCTACGACGCGGTCGGTTGCCGGTTCCTGGAGCTCCCGATCACTCCGGACCGGGTCCTGAAGGGCCTCGACCTGCGCGCGAAGGAAGGGCGCCGGTGGAAGGGGGCGTAGCGGGATGCACCTGGACCCGTTCGAGCTGCACCGCCCGACGACCGTCGACGAGACGGTCCGCCTGGCCGGCGCGCTCGCCGGCCGGTTCGACTTCCTCGCCGGCGGGACCGACCTCCTGCCGAACTACAAGATGCACCTCAACCTCAAGCCCCACCTCGTCGCGCTCGAGGACGTGGACGAGCTTCGGGGGTTCTCGGCCGACCGGCTCGGCGCCATGGCACGTCTCGCCGACCTGGAGCGGGACCCTGCGTTCGCGGCCACCTGGCCGTCGGTCGCGGACGCGGTCGGCGAGGTCGCGACCCCGCTGGTCCGCGCGAGCGGAACGGTTGGAGGAAACCTCCTGCTGGAGACGCGCTGCTTTTTCTTCAACCAGAGCTACTTCTGGCGGGCCAGCCTCGGCTTCTGCCTCAAGGCGGACGGCGACCGATGCCACGTCGTGCCGCAGAAGGAGGTCTGCTACGCCACCCACTCGGGGGACCTCGCGCCGGCGCTGATGGTCGTGGACGCCGAGGTCGAGGTCGCCGGGCCGGCCGGTCGGCGGCGCCTGCCGCTCGCCGACCTCTACGACGCGAAGGGCGACGGGGTCCGCCGCCTGACGCTCGCGCCCGGCGAGCTCCTCGTGGCCGTCCACCTGCCCCGCGCCGCCCGAGGCCGGCGCGGCCGGTACAAGAAGCTCCGCGTGCGCCCCGCGTACGACTTCCCGGAGCTCGGCGTCGCGGTCGCGGGCCGGTGGACCGGCGACCGGGTGGAGGAGCTCCGGATCGCGGTCGGCGGGGCGGAGCCGCGGCCGCGCCGATTCGACACCCTGACGGACGCGCTGGTGGGCCGCACGCTCGACGACGCGCGCCTCCGCGAGCTCGCGGAGGCGATCGGGAAGAGCGTCCGCCCGGTGCACAACACCTTCCTGCTCCCCGACTACCGGCGCCGAATGGTGGCGGTGTACGTCCGGCGGGCGGTCGCCGAGGCCCGGGAGGGGACCGCCGGATGAGCCCGCCCTACGAGTTCGCCCTGGTGCCGATCGAGCGGCTCCGGGGCCACGAGCGGGTGCAGGAATCGAACCTCGGGCCGCTGGGGGCGGAGATCCGCAAGGCCGGCGTGTTCGCCGACCCGATCTGGGTCGCGAAGGGTTCGTGGGTGATCCTGAACGGTCACCACCGGGTGGAGGCGCTCCGCCGCATGGGGGCGAAGCGTATCCCGGCGTGGGTGTTCGACTACGAGAGCGACGTGATCCACGTGGAGCACTGGCGCGGCGGAGGGCCAATGCAGAAGGCGGAGGTCCTGCGGCGGGCCGAGAACGGGCACCCGTTCCCGCCGAAGTCGACGCGGCACCGCGTGAACATCGAGCTGCCGTTCCGGTCGGTCCCGCTCTCCGACCTGCTCGCCTGAACCGCCGGCGACCGGTCAGCCGCGCGGGCTGGGGCGATCGCGCCGTTCGGGGGCGCCGGCGGCGCCCCGCTCGGGGTACGGGAGGGGCAGCGCCCCTTCCGAGAACCGCCGAACGGTCGCGGCGAGCAACGCGACCTCGAGGGGATGCAGCCGCTCGCGGAGCGACGCCGCGGTGTCGCCCGGCAGCACCGGGATCCGCTCCTGGGCGATCGTCGGGCCGCGGTCGACGTCGCGGGTCACGAGGTGGACCGTGGCCCCGGTGTCGCGGTCCCCCGCGGCCAGCACCGCCCGATGGACCCGTTCGCCGTACAGCCCGGGCCCGCCGTGCCGGGGCAGGAGGGACGGGTGGAGGTTGATCGCGCGGCCCTGCCACCGGTCGACCCACGTCGCGGGCAGGATCGTCAAGAAACCGGCGAGGACGACGAGCTCCACGCCCTTCGCGTCGAGCTCCTCCGAGAGACGATGCGACCAGCGCTCCGGCGCCTCGCCCCGCGACGGAAGGACGAGGGTCGGGAGCCCGCGACGCCGCGCCCGCTCGATCGCGGGGGCGTGGGCGCGGTCCGACACCACGAGCACGATGCGGGCCGGCAGATGGCCCCCGATGACCTGCTCGGCGAGGCCGTCGAGGGTGGTCCCCTCCCCCGACACGAGGACGGCAATCGGGAGCGGCCGCGTCACGGTCAGAGGACGACGCGTAGGTTGAGCTTCTCGGTGAGCTCCTTGTACCGGTTGCGGATTGTCACCTCGGTGACCCCCGCGACCTCGGCGACCTCGCGCTGCGTACGGCGTTCCCCGCACTGGACGCTCGAGATGTAGATCGCTGCGGCGGCGACCCCGGTCGGTCCCCGCCCGCTCGTGAGCTCGCGGTCGGTGGCCTCCTTCAGGATCTCGTTCGCGCGCGACTGGATCTCGCCCTTCAGCTTGAGCTCCGAGCAGAACCGCTGGATGTAGTCCTGCGGCCGCGTCGGCATGAGGCGAAGGTGCAGCTCGCGCGTCATGAACCGGTAGGTGCGGCCGATCTCCTTCCGCCCGATTCGCGACTTGGACGCGATCTCGTCGAGCGTCCGGGGGACGTTGCACTGGCGGCAGCTGCCGTAGAGCGACGCCGCGACCACGCCCTCGATCGACCGTCCCCGGATCAGGTTCCGGCCGACCGCCTTGCGGTAGATCATTGCCGCCGTCTCGCGGACGTTGCGCGGCAGCGCCATCCCCGAGGCGACCCGGTCGAGCTCGGCGAGCGCGAACGCGAGGTTCCGCTCGGTGGCGTTGGAGACACGGATGCGGCGCTGCCACTTCCGGAGCCGGTAGAGCTGGGCGCGGTTGCGCGTGGGGATCGACTTGCCATACGGGTCACGGTTCTTCCACCCGATCTCGGTGGAGAGCCCCTTGTCGTGGATCGTGAGGGTGGACGGGGCGCCGGTCCGCGCCCGCTTCTCGCCCTGCTCGGCGTCGAACGCGCGCCAGTCGGGCCCCTGGTCAATCATCGCCTCTTCGAGCACGAGACCGCACTCGTCGCAGACGAGCTCGCCCCGCTCGTAATCGCGCGTGAGATGCGTCGAACCGCAGCTCGTGCACCGGGTCGAGACGACCAGGTCTCCGGGACTCTTGGGTCCGCCGTCGGGCTCGGAGGGCGCCTCGGCCGGCGGGTTCGTGGCCTCCTTCATGGGGTTCACTCGATCAGGAGCCCGGCGCCCAGGAGGGCTGCGCCCTCCGCCGGGGCGGGAACTCGTTGCGGGCGAATGCTGAGGTACGGTCGCGCGACCGGGCCGAAGACGCGGACGACCTTGCCGCGCAGAACGCCGCGCGCGTCCGCGACGCGCGTGCCCTCGGTCACCACGTCGGGGCCGGGGGCTCGAGCCGTGATAAATCCAGACGGAGTGAACGCGACCACCGTGCCGACCACTCGGGATGCGAGACGGGCGGGATCCCGCGACAAGTATTATAAGCCACTTGCGGAACGTATAAAGCCGTTTCGAACGCCCTAGGCGCGGTGCTTCGACCGGGTCCGGCGCGGCGCCCCGCCGGACGGGGTTGCCTCTTTCGTTTCCTCGCGAGCGCCCGGCGGCTCGGGCGGAACGTACGCCGCGTAGAAAGCGACCCGCGCGGAGGCCCGCGCTTCCGCGACCTCGTCGGGGGTGCGTTCGTGCGGTTCGGCCACGGCGGTCGCTTCCGCCGGGGTCGGCTCGAGAGCGGCCGGGGGTGGCGGAGGGGTCGCGGGCGCCGGCTCCTCCTCGACCGTGAGCGCGGGGCGCGGCTCGGAATCGGTATCGAACGCTTCGGGTCCGTCCGCTGCCTCGTCGGCGAGCTCCCCTTCCGGCTCGTACTCCGGTTCACCCTCGTCCCGAGCGGCGTCGGATGCGAGCGGGGGCCCCGCTCCGGCGAGCTTCTTCTGCTTCGTCAGCCGGTCCACCTCGTTCCAGAGCGCCTCGATCTCGTCCTCGGGGCTCCGCGGGCGACGCTCTTCGCTGAGGGCGTGCCGGACCTGGGTCATCAGGCGGGCGGCGGTCGTTGCGTCCCGCGCGCGCCCTCGGATTCGGTGGAGGTGGCGGGCGAGGTTGCGGGCTTCCAGGAGGATCTCCTCCTCCTCGCCCGACGAGAGGGGGGCGACGGCCGGCGCTCGCGGAATGCGCGCGACCACGCGCCGTGCCTCGGTGAGGCGCTCGGCGGCCAGGGGGAGGTTGTCCTCCTGGAGCGAGCGCAGGAGCCGCGAGAACGATGCCACGGCGTCCGTGACGTCCTCCCCACGGTCGCGCGCCCGTCGGATCGAGACCCCGAGCGCCTCGGCTTCGTGGACGCAGAACTTCGGCACCGCGTCGGTCAGCACCGCGAGGGCGAGCGTCGCGCCCGCGGCCGTCTTCTGGAGCGAGGTCACGCTCAGGGGCTCGGACATCAGCTGCTCGCGCGGGTTGCCGACGCGCGAGTCGACGTGGGCGATGTCGACGCCGATCGTCTCCGCGATCGATCGGAGCTCGTCGACGTGGTTGAGGAGCTCGCGGATCCAGACCCAGTCGCGGGTCGCCCGGGCGAGGAGCGTCTCCGCGCGCTTGACGACCTGGCTCGCGTCCTCGACCGACCCGTTTCGGACGGCCGCCTCGAACAGGTCCCGGATCTGGATCGTGGGGAACGGAAGTCCCTCGGCCTGGAGCGCCCGCCCGTGCTCTTCGACCGGCTCGAGCCGGTGCCGCAGGTCGGTGAACGGGGAGGTTGCCGGCATGGTTCCTAGGGAGAGGGCTCCCGGTAGGCAAGGGACCGCATAAGGCGCGTTAAGGCGATGTCGGCCTCCGGCAGCCGCCGGGCCCGGAGCAGTTCAGTCGCCTCGCGGATGCGCGCGGCGGCGTCGATCGCCTGGGGGCTATCGGCCGGGAGGCTGCGGACTCGGCCGGCGAGGCTCCGCGCCTTCATCGTCAGGTTCGCCAGCAACGCCTCCTCCTCGGGGGTGAGGGGCCGCGGCGTCGCGGCCGGCCGAGCGGGTGCCGCGGAAGGCGGTATCGGGGCGGGGGGCGGGGTCACTCGGACCGTGGCGGGGACGACCACCTCCGGCGGCGCGACGGCGACTGCCGGCGGCGGGGCCGGTATCTGGACCCGTGGCTCGACCTCCTGCGGGGGCGGGAGTCCGAGGGCGTGGATCATCGAGCGGACCTCGCCCACGCCCCGGATCGCTTCGGGCAGGCGCCCTTCCTTGAGGTGCTGGCTCGCGAGGCCGTGGGCGCGCCGGGCGGAGTCGACGCCAGGATGACCGTCGGGGAACTGGGCGAAGGCGGCGTTCTGCCGCCGGAGCTCCTCGCCGAGGGCGTCCGGCACCGCTTCGTGAAGGTCCATCAGGACCCGGGCGGCCTCCAGGACGATCCGGTCCAGGCCCTCCTCGGTCACTCCTTCCGAGGCGAGCGTCTGTCGTACGGCTGCGACGCGGTCGGGAATGTCACCGAGCCCGATCTCCAGGCTCTCCGCTGCGGTCTGGAGGGAGTCGATCTGCTCGAGGAGCCCCTGAACCCCCTTCCAGTCCGACTCGAACCGGCTCAGGCGGGCGTCGACCTCGAGCAGCCGGGGCAGGAGGTCCTCGGGGTTCTCGCGGTCGATCGCGGCGGCCGACGGGGGCAGTTCGGGAACGTCGACCCGGAGGCCGGAACGCTCGAGGGTGCGCCGACGCTCGTCCAGCCGGGTGACGGCCTTCTCGATCGTGCGCCGGCTCTCCCGTTCGAGTCGCCCCTGCGCGCTGCGTAGGATCGCGAGCGCCTCGGAGGTGTGCCCGACCGCTTCGCTCAGAGCGGCCTCGCACAGCTCGCTCGTGACGTCGGGCGCGTCGCGCGCCAGCGGCTGCAAGAGTTCCATCCGTCCGGCGAGCGAACGTCCGATGATTGCCGTGAGCTCGGCCTCGGGCGACGGCGGCGGCAGGGGGGTCGAAACGGAGTCCGCGGGCCGAGCGGCCGACCCGTTGGCGGGTTCGCCGGGGTCGCCGCGGGCCAGCAGGGGCCCGAGCTCGGGCGACACGAGCGCCGTCGGGAACCCGCAGGTGGGACACCGGGACGCCCCGGTCGGGACCGCCTGATCGCAGACCGGACACGATTCGCCCACGATCCGCCCCTGACGGGTGAACAGACGAACCGGGCGTTCTTAACCGCTTTCGCCCCGAGGCGTGGCGGTGCGGGGGCCGGCCTAGCCGCCCGAGAATGTCGGGACGACGGTGAGCCGTACCGGGGCGGTGAGGCGGGTGTCGAGCGGTATCGACGTCCCGTCCACGAGGACCGCGCATCCTTCCGGCGCGAGGCCGAGCGGGCGGAGCGCCTCGCGGACCAAGCTGCCCGAGGGGACGGTCAGGCGCCGGCGCACGGAGCGGCCGGCGCGCACGATCTCGACGTCCACGTCGATCACCCGGGAAGGAGCGCTGAGGGGGAGAGTTTCCGGGGTCGCGGGGTTTCCGCGACCGCCCTTTGAACTCCCGCGATGCATACGCATCACCAGATCTCGAATCTGGCGCCTTGGCCGAGCTAGGCTACCTCAGCACCCGGTCCGTCAGCATTTGGGCTCGAATATGGCCTTTGCCGGGCACCGGGTTCTCCTCCCGGAGCGGGTGTCGGCACGGAATCCGCGAGCTCGTTCCGGGCTCCCCGCTGCGGGGGACGCGCCGACGACGACGTCGCTGGGGACCGGAGACTCGGGGCGGGTCCGGTCTAGCGCGCGCGCCCCGGTGCGGCCCGACCACTCCTCCGGCGGGCCGCGCGCCGGGGGCGCCGTCCCGCGGCCCCGGCCGCAGCGACGGCGGTGACGGTCTTCATCCGGGCGATGGCGTCGACCGGGTACGGGTCGACGTGGTGGCGCTCCGCGAGGAAGAGGCTCGCGAAATCGCCCAGCGAGATCCCGGCGACCGTCGCCTCCAGCCGGTCCTCGGCTTCGAGGAGCACGCGGAGGACGACCACCGAGCGCGACCTCAGGAGATGTTCCAGGTACCGGATCCCCCGACCGATTGCGGGGTCGGACTCCCGCCACTCGAGGAGGATCGCCGCGCGCCGCTCGGCGTCCGCCCGGGGCACGGCATCCCACGCCGCGACGGCGTTGTGGAACAGCTCGGGGGCCTCGTCGAACGCCGCCAGCCGCTTGGCGTTCTCCTCGAACTGCGTCTTCCAGCGCCGCGCGAGCGAGACGAACCCGGATTCCGCGTAGACGAACGGAAGACGGCCGCCGATCCGTTCCGCCAGGACCGCGGCCGGTCCGCCCGGTCGGGCGTGGTCGCCGATCGCTTCTCGGACCCGGTCGGCGACCCGAGCCACCCGTGCGTCGTTCGACTCCGGGAACGCCGCGTCGAGCAGCCCGAGGACTCCGCCGAACAGGTGGCCCACGGCCGCCCGGGGCGGCAAGCCCGGGGGCACGCGGAGGATCGGGACCCCGTCCTCTTCGGCCCGCTCGGCCAGAACACCCCCCGACGTCACCACCGTGCGGTCGGCGCCCGCGCGGCCGGCCGCCCGGTAGGCGCGGATCGTCTCCGACGTTTCCCCGGAGTAGCTCACGAACACCACGCGGGACCGTGCGTCCACTGACCGGGGCAGCTCCGGGCCGCGGACGACCGTCAGCGTCCAGCCGCTCTCCGCCTCGAGGATCCCCCGGGCCAAGTCGGCGGCGATGCCGGAGCCTCCCATGCCGACGGCGTAGACGGTGGGGGGAACCTCGCCGTTCCGGAGGGCCAACTCGCGCCCCGCCTCAAAACCGCGCCGCAGGGTGTTCGGAAGGTCGGCCGCGAGCGCCCTCATCCGCGCGACGCCCGGCGCATCCCGCTTCGGCACGGAGGCCGCGGCCCGCCTTGGGAGATATCCCTTGCGCCCGGGCCGCCGCCGCGCGCGAAAGTAGATGAATCCTACCCGCCCATGCATTGCGCGCGGCGGCCGCTCCCGGCGCACCGCCCGCCCAGAGACCCACCGTGCCTGAATCGAGGGCAAGTCCCCGTGGCGTCGAGCCGCGGGTCCCGTTCGGGATCCCCGCGATCGACGAGATGCTCGAGGGCGGCCTGATGCCGCACCGGCCGTACTTGATCGTGGGGCCGTCGGGCACCGGGAAGACGACGCTCGCGCTCCAGTTCCTCCGCGAAGGCATCCGTCGGGGCGAGCCGGGGCTGTACGTCACCGTGGAGGACCCGCCCAACGAGGTCCGGGCCGACCACCGGGCGCTCGGCGCGGAGGTCGACCGGATCGACGTGTTCGACGCGATCCCGGACGTGATGCGCTACGAGCACATTCCGTTCAAGGACATCTCGTCGGTCCGGGACGTCATCCCGTTCGGCCGGGTGCCCCCCGAGATCCGCAAGACCCCCGAGTTCACGAGCGTCGAGGTGACGATCTCGGCGCTCGAGCAGCTGCTCCGCACGGAGGTCCAGCGGCGCGGGTACGTCCGGATGGTGATCGATTCCCTGACTGCGCTCCAGTACTTCTGCATGAAGGGGATCGAGCCGATGTCGGGGGCCCAGGCGTTCCTCCGGTTCCTCTCGAACCTGCGCACGACCAGCCTGCTCACGGTCGAGTCCCCGCTGGAGGACGTCGAGTCGGCCGAGCGGAGCCTCGCGCGCGGCGAGATCCGACTGTTCCGGTGGGAGCTGGAAGGGACCACGGTCCGCGCGATCGGCGTCGAGAAGTTCCGCGGGAGTTCGCACGACGTGCGCCTGCACCCGTACCGCATCGGCCCCGGCGGGCTGGACATCAACCTCGACCTCACGATCTCGCGCGACACGCGGCGGATCGTCGAGCCCGCGTTCTCGGTCGTGATCCCGACTTTGGTCGAGTCGGCCCTGGGCGAGGTCGTGGAGTCGCCGGCCGGTCGGCTGGGGTCGCTCGCCGAGGAGGTGCGGGACCTCGTGACCCTGGGCGTCGACGTGAGCCGGGTCCGGACCGAAGTCGCGGCCGCGCTCGACGCCGCGGAGAACGGGCGGTCGGGGGATCTGACCGCGCACGTGGCGCGGGTCTCCACCCTGACAATCTCCCTCGCCGAGTCGCTGCTTCAGGCCCCGCCGACCGAACGCGCCCTCGACAAGTCCCAGCGCGAGGCGTTCCAGAGGATCGTGCAGCGCGCCGACGCCGTCCGGGGCGGTCTCCCCCCGACCCGGCTTCCGGAGCGGGGCCAGCTGTCCGAGCAGCTGGGCTCGGTCCTAAGTCTGCTCCCCCCGCCCGGGCCCGGCGAGACGGGGCCCCGGGCACCCGGAGCCCCTGCCCCTCCCGAGGTGCCAGCCGTCGCGGCACCGCCGGCCGCGGAGCCCTCCGCAGCACCATCGCTCGCCGGCCCTGCCGAGCCGCTCTCCGAGCCCCGCCAAGCCGCGGCGCCGGTCGAGCCGGCCCCGGTCGCGGAACCCCGACCGGCAGTCACTCCCGCGGAAACCGCCCCGGCCGCGCCGCCCGGTCCGCCGGCTCCTTCGGCCACGGAGGCGGCCGTCCCGCCCCCTCCCCCTCCGGACGAGCGTGGGAGCCCCTCCTCGGCCCCCCCGCCTCCCGCGCCGTCCCCCAAAGCCGGGCGCCCGACCGTGAGCGTGCCGCCCCCGTTGGCGGCCCCCCCACCGGGCGAGCATCCTCTGGTCGACGGCGAACCGATGCCGGCCGCCGGAGTACACGGAAGTCACCGACCCTCGGTTCGGGCCCGGGCGGCCGGAGTGACGGCCCCGCGCGCGGGAGCCGGGGGACGTGCCAACGAACCTCCGGCGCCCCCGGCCGGAACGACCTCCGGTCCCAGCGCCCGTGCCCACCTCGCTGCGGACCGGGTGCCGGTATCGGAAGCGGGGGCCCCGTCCGCCCTCCGACGGGAAATCCCCGTCCGGGCTCTTACCGAACCCCCGCCCCTGCCGACGCTGTTCAAGACGACTACCCGCGAACCCTCGCCGTCGGGGCCCGCCGCGCACACGGGGGCGGGTCTGCCCGCCGGGCCGGCTGCGCCCGCCCGCACGGGCCGGTCCTCTCGATCCACCCCGTCCGTCTCCGGCCCGGCGCCCGCTCCGCGGCGGAAGCGGGCGCCCGGCGGTCGCCGAGCTGCGCCGCCGCCCGCGACGGGAACCATCGAGCCCGCCGGGGCGGTCGTCCAGGGGACGCCGTCCGATGAACGCCCGGCGGCGGCGCCGAAGCGCCGCGCGCCCCGGAAGCGCCGGGCCCCCCCCGTCGTCGCGGCAATGGTCGAGACCCCGGCGCCGAACGACTCGGGCAGCTCGGCTCCCGATGATCCGGGTGGTTCGACGGGGTCGGAGACGTCGACCCCGGAACCGCCGACCCCCGCCCCGGCCGCTCCTTCGCCTCCCGCGGAGAACGCACCGTGAGCGACGGGCGGATCGGGAACATCGAGCGCGTCGGCACGGGGATCCCCGGCCTCGACCGGATGCTGGGCGGAGGCCTGCTCGCCGGCCGCCCCTACCTCATCTCGGGAGGGTCCGGGAGCGGGAAGACGCTCCTCGCCCTCTCGTTCCTCCTGGAAGGGATCCGGAACGGCGAAGAGGTGCTGCTGGTCGCCGCGGACGAACCGCCCACCGAGATCGTGGAGAACGTGCGGGCGTTCGGATGGGACGTTTCGGCCGTGAAGACCCTGGACGCCAACCCCGGGCTGAAGGCGTTCAAGCGGACGGCCGCGGTGCAGGAGATCCGAACGATGACCGACCTCCGATCGATGCGCGACATCGCGGAGGACACGAAGCGGTCGGACCTGGTCGAGGAGATATCGATCCAGTCGATCCACCTCAAGCTCCGTCAGCAGATGGCGGGGACGCCGTTCCGACGCGTGGTGGTCGACTCGATGACCTCGATACGGCGGTTCGCGGTCCGGTCTTCGAACGATATCCAGCCGGAGCGGACGGAGATCCAGTCGCTGCTCCGGTTCCTCGCCGAGCTCGGCGTGACCACGCTCATCACCGTGACGCCGGGCGACCCGGCCGTACTCGCCCCCGAGGAGATCCTGTCGCGGGGAGAGATCCTGCTGACCCGAAAGTGGATCGGCGACCGCTCGGTGCGGCAGATCAAAGTCCTCCGGATGCGCGGGTGCGCCCACGATCCCGAGCGCCGGCCGTTCGCGATCACGCCGCAGGGTCTGGTCGTCGGCTGACCCGCGGTGCGCAACCCTTAGGCCCCGCTCCGGTACCCCCGGCCATGCACTTTTGGCTTCTGAAGCAGGAGCCGTCCGACTACGGCTGGCCGGATCTGGTCCGCGACGGGGCCACGGAGTGGAGCGGGGTCCACAACGCTCTCGCGCTCCGGCACCTTCGGCGGATGGCCGTCGGGGACCTCGCCCTGTTCTATCACACGGGCTCGGAGCGGTGCGCGGTCGGCATCGCCGAGGTCACGACCGCGCCCCGGCCGGACCCGAAGGACGCGCGAGGGTCGTGGACGGTCGACGTGCGGCCGATCCGGCCGTTGCGCCGGGCCGTGTCGCTGGCCGAGCTTCGCACCGACCGTGCCCTGGACGGGCTGGCGCTCCTCACGTTCTCGCGGCTGTCCGTCGTGCCCGTGAGCGAGGTTCACTGGCAGCGGATCCTCGCCCACGAACGATCCGGGCCGCTGCCGGCGACCCGCCCGACGGGCCTCAGCGGCCCGGGAGCTCGTCCGGAACGCGGACCCGGGCGAGCAGTCGCCCGACCGCCTCGCGGTGCCGGGGGGCGACGTAGACGTTCACAGCCCAGTCGGCCGGGGCTCGGTCGGCGAGCGCGCGCCACGGGCCTGGCCCGCGGAACGGGTACGTGACCTCCTGTCCCACGAGAAGCCCCATTCCTTCCCAGTCCTCTCCGGGTTCCGTCCGCGGATCCAGGCCGGCGAGGTCGACCAGCACCGTGCCCGGGGACCCGCCGACATGGTCCGCAATAGCGTCCTCGAACTCCCGACGTCCCGGCGGCGAGCGCTCGAGCCGCCGCCACCCGGCACGGGCCGACGGAGCCACCGTGCGCCAGCCGTGGGCGCGCTTGAACAGGCGGCGTCGCAGCAGACCCTCGGCGAGCGAGGCGCTCGGACCGCCCGCCGCGCGGAGCCGGACGAGGAGTTCGCCGTCGTTCAGCCCGAACAGCTCCCGCGCTTCGTCCGGGTAGCCGGGCATCCGCTCGACCGCCGCCTGGGCCATCATCTCCGCCGCCCGGACCGTCTTGTGGTAATAAACGGTGGAATACATTAGGGTACGGCCCACGAGGAACCCTTCCACCGCGCTGCGGCCCTTCTCCGCGAACGCGAGGCGCCCCCGGAGCGGTCGCAGCGTGTCGAGGAGGCGCACCGCGTCGATCGCCCCGTGGCCCACGCCGGTGTAGTGGGCGTCGCGCTGCAGGTAGTCGATCCGGTCCGCGTCGATCGGGCCGTGCAGGATCGCCCGCAGGAGGGGTGGGGCCCGGGGCCGTGCGGGGGGGTCGATCAGCTCCGCGACCTCGCGGGGGTCGTGGTGGAATCGGTCGAGCACCGCCGGGATCTCGGGCGGGTCGACCGGCCAGCCGGGGTCGTCGCCCACGATCCGTGCGCGCGAGACCTGTTCGTGCGAGCACCCCAGCACCTCGTACATCGGGCCGTCCAGGGTGTGAGAGAACGGGGCGTGGCCGAGGTCGTGGAGCAGCGCGGCGACCGCCACCCTCTCCGACGGCTCCGCGGAAAGGCCCAGCCGCGCGGCCATCTGCCCGGCGACCCAGTAGGTGCCGAGCGAGTGTTCCAGGCGGGTGTGGTTTGCCCCGGGGAAGACGAGGTGGGCGAACCCGGTCTGGCGAACGCCCCAGAGCCGCTGGAACTCGGACGTCCCCAGGAGACCGAGCGCGACGCCGTCGAGCGCTATCGGGCCGTGGACCGGGTCGAAGATCGACTTCTTCGCCGCGCGGTGCGCCCGTCGGACCGCCACGCCTCCTCGGAGCCTTCGGCGTCCTTAAAGCGGACCCCGGCGCTTCGGGCCCCTCGGCGCGAACGTATTTATCGCGTCACGGCGGTCAAAGTTCGTTCATGGCTCATGCATCGCGCGCCACCCGCCGGCCGTCCCCGCTCGACGAGGTCCGGGATCGGTTCCACGCGGCCGAGGCGCTCGAGTCGGCGGACGATCCGGGACGGTACGTCGAGGCGCTCAAGGCGTTCCTCGCCGCCGCGGAGCACCATGCCGGCGCGATGGGGGAGGACGGGAGCCAGGTCGCCGGCCTTCTGGACGAGGCCGCGATGGCGTTCTACCGCGCCTCCAGCCCCGAGCTCGCTCGACGGGCCATCGACCTCGGGCTGAAGCTCGGCCCGGGCTCGTCCACGCTGCTGCATCACAAGGCGCTAATCCTCCTCGCGCTGAACGAGAACCTGCCGTCCGTGGTCGAGCTGGTCGATCAGGCGCTCGAGGCGAACCCGCACGACAAGGGGCTCTGGGCGACGCGGGGGGACACCCTGCGGCTTCTCGCGAGGAACGACGAAGCGGCCCAGGCGTACCTACGCGCCCAGGAGATGGACGCGACCTCGACGCAGTATGTCGACAAGGCGCTCAAGCTCGCCCCGCACGACCCGCACGTGCTGCGCGCGAAGCTGGACCTCGCGACCGCGCGCGGGGGGGACCTCCAGGCGCTCGCGGCGTGCGACGAGCTGCTGAAGTCGAATCCGGACGACCTCGCCCTCCTCCGCTCCCGCGCCGAGATTCTGGCAGCTCTCGCGCGCTTCGACGAGTCGCTCGAGGTGGTCGAGCGCGCCGTGGCGGCGGCTCCGGACGACGTCGCCCTGCAGCTCCTGCACGTGCGGGTGCTCTTCCGGCTGAAGCGCGCCGACGACGCGGTGCCGATCGCGAACGCGCTCGTGGCGCGGAAGGATCCGCCCGACGGCGCGACCCTCGAATCGATCGCCACGATCGCGGG
>JASHSP010000123.1 GCA_030038655.1 Thermoplasmata archaeon
TCTACGACTTCCAGCCGTGGGTGACGAGCGGGGCGATCCCGCCGCCCGCGAACCCGTTGACGATCTCGCAGCCGGTCCTGCGGTTCATCGACCTCGAGGAGGTCGGGCGGAGCGGACGCCACATGACCCTGTTCGAGATGATGGCCCACCACGCGTTCAACCGGCCGGACCACGAGGTGTACTTCAAGGAGCGGACGGTGGAGCTGTGCCACGAGCTTCTCTCGGGCGAGCTGGGCGCCGACCCGAGGTCGATCACGTACAAAGAGGAGGTTTGGGAGGGCGGTGGGAACCTCGGGCCGTCCCTGAGCGTCGGGGCCTCGGGGCTCGAGCTGGCGACCCTCGTGTTCATGGAGTACGTCCGGAACGGGGAGGCGCTGACGCCGATGCCCCTCACAGTGGTCGACACGGGATACGGCCTCGAGCGGCTGACCTGGGCGAGCCAAGGTTCGCGGACGGCGTACGAGGCGGTCTTCGGCGCGGAGTACGATGAGCTCCGACGAACGTTCCCTCCCCGCGAGTCGGCGATCCTGATCGATCATGCGCGCGCGCTGAACTTCATCCTCTCGGACGGCGTCGTCCCCTCGAACAGCAAGGAGGGGTACTTCGCCCGGCTCCTGCTGCGCCGGTCGATCCGGATCCTCTCGAAGGTGCCGGACCCGCCCGGCTTGCTCGCGATACTCGACCGCGCCGGCCGCGACATCGCGCGGGACTTCCCCGAGATCGGCGAGCACCGGGACGACCTGCATCGGGTGGTCGAGGCGGAGATCGAGCGGTACGCGGAGGCGATCCAGCGCGCCCGGCAGACGATACGACGTCAGGAAGAGCGAGTTCGCTCCGAGGGCGGACAGATCGGCAGCGACCAGCTGCTCGCCTGGTACGACTCGCTGGGCGTCCCGCCGGACGTAGCGGTCGAGGAGCTGCAGAGGCCCCCGGCGATCCCGGAGGACTTCTACGCGCAGGTCGCCGCGCGGCACGAATCCGAGCGGCCGACGACCGACTACATCGACCGGACCGAGGGGCTCCCCGAGGTCCCCGGGGCGGTTCCGCCGACCGAGGTGCTGTACTACCTCGACCCGCACACCCTGTCGTTCGAGGGGCACGTCGTCCACGCGGCCGGCCCGTGGGTCGTCCTCGACCGGACGTACTTCTACCCGACCGGGGGCGGCCAGGTCGCCGACCGGGGCCACCTGGGGGACCTCGAGGTCGTGGACGTCGCCCGGAAGGGGCCGTGGGTGCTCCACCGGCTCGAGCGGGACGCGCCGTTCCGGGCGGGCGAGCGGGTCCGCGGCAAGGTCGACCCGAAGCGCCGGACGCAGCTCATGCAGCACCACACGGCGACCCACCTTCTCAACGGGGCGCTCCGGGAGATCCTCGGCCCTCACGTATGGCAGGCCGGGGCGTACAAGGCGCCCGAATCGGCCCGGATCGACGTCACGCACTACAAGCCGCTCTCGAAGGAGGAGCTGCGGCGGATCGATCGCCGGGTCAACGAGATCGTCCGCGAGGACCGACCGGTGAAGAGCTACTTCGAGAGCCGCAACGAGGCCGAACGGCGGTTCGGGTTCACGCTCTACCAGGGGGGCGCGGTCCCCGGCAAGGAGCTGCGGATCGTCGAGATCGAGGGGTTCGACGTCGAGGCGTGCGGCGGAACGCACTGTACGCACACGAGCGAGGTCGGCGCGATCTCGCTGCTCGGCGTGGACCGGATCCAGGACGGCGTGGTCCGGCTCACGTACGCCAGCGGCGAGCGGGCGCTCGAGCTGAGGGAAGAGCACGAGGCGATCCTCGCGGAGGCCGCGCGGCGCCTGGGGGTCCCGGTCGACCATCTCCCCGACGGGATCGACCGGCTCCTGGCCGAAGTCGAGGAGACGCGGCACGCCGCGCGGGCGAAGGCCAAGGACGACCTCTCCGCCACCGCGGAGGAACTGCTCGCCGACCCGGCCCGGACCGAGGCGGTCGGAGGGACGACCGTCGTCACCGCGCGCCTCGACCTCGACCGCGCGCAGCTGATGGAGCTCTCGCGGCTCCTCGGCCGGGTCGCCGGCCGGGTGGCGATCCTGGCGGGGGAGCGGGACGGACGGGGGGTCCTCTTCGTGGGCTCGACCGCGCCCGGCATCTCGGCCGCGTCCGTGGTCGAGGCGGCGAAGGCGGCGTTCGCGGGCAAGGGCGGCGGCAACCCGGCGGCGGCGACGGCGGTCGGCGAACCCGGCACGCCCCTCGAGCGCGCGCTGGACGAGGCCCGCCGGACGGCGCGCCGGGCCGCGGGACCCTAGGACCGCGCTCTGCGGAGCGAGGGAAAGCTTTACTTTCCGACCGTGTCCATTTCGAGGTGGGACACGGAATGGTTCGCTGGGCTCCGGGACCCTCGCTCCGCCCGTGCTCCCCGAGGATAACATGAGTGGCGACAACGGGAGTGCGACCGTGGGAGTTCCCCCCGAAGTGGTGTCGTTCCTGAGCGGGAAGGGCGGCCGTTCCCTGATCGTGAAGGGCGGCGCCGGCACCGGGAAGACGACGTTCGGGCTCGAGCTCCTCGAGCGGATCGGCCAGCCGAACCGGTCGTTCTACCTTTCCACCCGCGTGGGGGACGAGGCGCTCTACCGGCAGTTCCCGTGGCTCAAGACCGCCGAGATGCGGTCGCGCGTCCTGGACGCCGCGAAACTGTTCCTCGACGCGATCCAGTCCGGCGGCAAGGGCCGCCAGTCGGAGCTCCCGGAGAGCGAGCAGCGGAAGATCCGGGCGGGCAAGGAGGTCCTCGGCAGCTTCGGCCAGGAGCGGGGTCCGCCGACCCGCGTCGACCGCACGCACCTCGTGGCGCTGCTCAAGCGGAGCCCGATGCCGGAAGTCGAGAACGTCTACAACCGCATCGAGAAGGGCCTGCCGGAGAAGTCGCTCCTCGTGATCGACTCGCTCGAGGGGGTGACCCACAAGTACGGTCTCGAGATGGAAGAGTTCGTGATGGCCCTGCAGAAGGACCTCGTCGAGGGGTCCAGCACGGCCGTCGTGATGATCCTCGAGAAGCCCGAGGCGGGCGGCATCGAGTACCTCGTGGACGGGTTGATCTCGATCCAGCGCGAGGAGCTGGACGAACGCCGCGTCCGGCACCTCCGGCTCGAGAAGCTCCGCGCGACCAACATCGGCCAGGCACGGTACGCGGTCACCCTCGCCGGCGGCCGCTTCGCGGCCCTCGGGTTCTCTTCCGCCCCCAGCGGCAAGGCGAACGAGGACCCGTGGACGCCGGTGACCGACCCGGACCGGTTCTACTCGACCGGCATCCCGACGTTCGACGAGCTCCTGGGCGGAGGGTTCCGGCGGGGCAGCTTCAACGCGTTCGAGGTCGACGTCAACGTCGGCATCGACGACTACTACATGCTGTTCGTCCCGACGTTCCTGAACTTCCTCGCCCAGGGCCGGGGGATCATCGCGGTCCTCGCGGCGGGCGAGTCGCCCGACAAGCTGCGCGAGACGCTCGTGCGCCACGTCCCGCCGACGCAGTTCGATACCCGGGTCCGGATCCCCGACTACACCGCGAACGAGACCGAGGACCCGTTCATCCTGCCGATGGCGCGGTTCGGCCGGGACGAGGCCGCGCGCGCGATGGTCATGGCCGAAAAGACCGTCGCCGGCCCCGACCGGAAGCCGTTCATGGAGTACATGGCGTTCGATACCTTCGAGAGCCTGATGGGCGACCAGGTGGCGATCCGGATGTACTTCCAGGGCGTTTCCCGCACGAAGCACGTCGGGAACCTCGGGATCGGCCTCCTCAAGCCCGGGCTCCTCGTCTCGAGCGAGATCCTGAACATGATGGACACCTACTTCCGGATCATCAACATCGACAACGCCCCGTGCATCTACGGGATCCGCCCGCGGACGACAATCTACGCGATCAGCGTCGACACGTCGAAGGGCGCCCCGCACGCGATCCTGACCCCGGTGGTCTGAGCGCGCCCCCCTACGGGGGCAGGCGGAGCCCCACGATCCCGAGGGCCACGAGCACGAGCGCCGGCACGATGGTCATCACGAGGTCGTCGTCGACCCACCGGAGCCGGGGCCGCTCGGAGGCGACCGCCGCGGCGGCCGCCGCGACCGCGAGGAGGGCGCTCGTCCCGACCGGCCAGCGACCGATCCCCACGAGCGCGACGAACGCGAGGCCGGCGTACAGCGCGACGGGGACCGACGGGTAGAGCCGGTGCGCTCGAGGGTGCTCGCGGATCTCCCCCATGAGGGGGTCGACCAGCGCGGTGCCGAGGACGACCGCGGCCGCGATCGGTTCGGGGAAGAGGAGGACCGCGGCCGTGAGCGCGACGGAGTAGTAGACGTAGCCCCCGACCCGGCGGCTCTCGTACTCCCGCACCGTCGCGAGCTCGAGCCCGAAGGCGAGGCGGAGGACCTCGATGACGAGGACGGCGGCGAGGAGACCGAGGAGGATCTCCTCGGTCGACGCGACGACGAAGAATCCGCTCGGGATGACGAAGTACAGCAGGACCGCGGCCCCCGACACGTGGATGATGCGACGGAGCAGCCGGTCCCCGAGGGCTTGGTCGCCTCCGAACCGGGCACCGAGCCAGCGGCGGAACCGCCCGCCCCCGTGGAGCCGGAACTCCATCGGCGCGCCCCACGCACCGCGGGGTAAGAAGGGACGTCGCGGACTGGCGCACCAAAGGTTTTCTCCGCCCGGGGGTCCCCGGCGCCGTGAAGGTCACGGTCCTCGTGGGCAGCCGGTCCGACCTCGAGCTGGCCGAGAAGGTCCGCGCCCGGCTCGAGGAGTTCGAGGTGCCCTGCGAGGTCCAGGTCGCCTCGGCCCACCGGACGCCCGAGAAGGTCGACCGGCTGGCGCGCGATCCGGCGACGGACGTGTTCGTAGCGATGGCCGGCCTCTCCGCCGCGCTCCCCGGCACGGTGGCCGCCCGGACCCTGAAACCCGTCATCGGCGTTCCCCTCCACCGCGGGCTCGGGCTCGATAGCCTCCTCTCGGTCGTCCAGATGCCCCCCGGGATCCCGGTGGCGGCGGTCGGCCTGGACGCCACCGAGAACGCCGCCCTGCTCGCCGTCTCGATCCTGGCCCTGAAGTACCCCGAGCTCCTCCCGCGCCTGGAGAAGTACCGGGCTCGCTGGCGGGAGGAGCCGTCGGCGCCCGCCGGGGACCGGCCGTGAACGACCCGGCCTCGTTCGCCCGGCAGGCCGTCGAGCGGCTGCGGGCCGAGGTGCCGGGCCGAGCGATCATCGCCGCGTCCGGCGGGATCGATTCCACCGCGGCGGCGCTCCTCACCGAGAAGGCCCTGGGGGATCGGGCGCGCGCGGTGTTCGTCGACACCGGTCTCCTTCGCCAGGGCGAGGTCGACCGGGTCGGCGAGCTGTTCCGTTCGAGCGGTCTCCGCTACGATGTCGTCGCGGCCTCCGACCGGTTCCTCGGGGCCCTGGCCGGCGTGACCGACCCCGAGGAGAAGCGCCGACGGGTCGGCACCGAGTTCATCCGCCTGTTCGAGGAGGAGGCCGGCCGGTTCGGGGCGGACCGTCTCGTGCAGGGCACGATCGCGCCGGACTGGATCGAGAGCGGCGGCGAGCTCCGCAGCACGATCAAGACCCACCACAACGTCGGCGGCGTGCCGAAGGGGACCCGCCTTGTCCTGGTCGAGCCGCTGCGGGACCTATACAAGGACGAGGTCCGAGCCCTCGCGCATCACCTCGGTATCCCGGAACCGAACCGCCAGCCGTTCCCGGGACCGGGACTGGCCGTCCGGGTCGACGGCCCGGTCACAGCCGAGCGGGTCCGCCGGGCGCGGGTCGCGAACGCGATCGTGGAGGAGGAGGTCGAGCGGGCGGTCGAAGCGAAGGAGATGCCGCGGCCGTGGCAGTATTTCGCCGTCCTCCTCGGCACGCGCACCGTGGGCGTGACCGGCGACAACCGGGTGCTCGGAGAAGCGGTGAGCGTCCGGATCGTCGATTCGGTCGACGCGATGACCGCCACCGCGGCCTCGCCCCCGCGCGCGGTCCTCGGGAAGATCGCCGAGCGGATCACCCGCGACCTCGCCGGCGAGGTCGTGCGGGTGCTCTACGACATTACCGACAAGCCGCCGGCGACCATCGAGTGGGAATGACCGAGCCCGGCACGAAGTCTCTATCTACCGGCGCGCGTCGAACGGCATCGGGCATGACACCGGGCCAGACCCCGTCGGAGACCGTCCGCACGATCCGGCTCCCCGCGGAGACCGTGCGCGCGATCGAGGCGCGCCTCGAGGGGTCGGCGTTCGAGTCGGTCGATGCGTTCGTCGCCTTCGTCCTCGCCCGGCTGCTCGAATCCCCGGGCGGGCCCGGCCTCACCGAAGCCGACGAGCGCGCCCTCAAGGAGCGGCTCCGGTCCCTCGGCTACATCGACTGAGGCCTCCCCGCCAACGATTTCTCCCGCCCCGTCGCTTGCGGCCCGTGCTGACCTGCCCGTTCTGCGGGGCCGCGGAGACCGATCGGTTCGACCTCGAGGGCCGTCGGTTCCTGGTGTTCGGGTGCATGTTCACGCCCGCGGTCGACCCGCGACTTTCGGACGACGAGCTCGCGCCCCGCCTCGCGCGCGACTACGGCCCGCAGGGGGCCGGCTACTTCCGCCGGACCTGCGACCGGCTCCACCTCTACGTCACGAAGGGCGCCGGCGCCCGGGCCCTGGGCGCGCCCGACGCGACCGATCCAGCGGGCCCGGCCTGAGCCCGCCCGGGCGGGGGGGCGCGGTGCGGGCGCCGAGGTCGGCGTCCGCCTCGATCTCAACCCGCATCGCGGGGTCCACCAGCGCGGCGACGGCGACCATGGTCGCCGCCGGTCGGACTCGGTCGAACCGCTCGGAGAGCGCCCGGGCGATCGCGTCGAAGTCGGCGAAGTCGCGGACGAACACCCGGATCCGCGCGACGTCCCCGAGGCGGCCCCCGAGCGCCGTCAGCGCGCGCTCCACGTTGTCGAGCGTACGGACCGTCTGGGCGTACGGGTCGCCGGGTCCGACGATCGCTCCGCGCTCGTCGGTGGCCGTGGTCCCCGAGACGTAGACGCGCGGGCCCACGCGCACCGAGCGGCTGTAGCCGACGAGCGACTCCCACGGGGCCCCGCTGGCGTACCGCCGGACCCCGGAAGACCGGGCGGGCTCACGCGCGTGCGGTCGGTCCGATCTTCGCGAGCGCGGCATCGGTCGGCACCAGGTGGCGGGCGAGCCCGAGCTCCTCGGGGCTCGCCCCGAGGGCGAGGCCCACGACCTGCGGGAGGTGGAAGACCGGCATGCCGAGGGACCGCCCGGCCGCCCGCTCGGCCTTGTTCTGGTAGGCGTCGAGCGAGATGTGGCAGAGCGGGCACGGGGTCGCCATCGCGTCGGCCCCGTGGTCCCTCGCGTCGGCGATCTGCTTGCCCGCGATGCGGCTCGCGGTCTCCGGCTTCACGAACTGGATCGGGAAGCCGCAGCAGAGGACCCGCCCCCGGTAGTAGACCGGCTCGGCGCCGAGCGCGTCCAGGAGGGACTCGAACGACTTCGGCTCCTCGCCCGGCTCGCCCCCGGTCTCGTCCGAGGGCCGGAGCAGGTGGCATCCGTAGAACGCACCGACCTTGAGCCCCCCCAGCGGGCGACGTACCTTCGACCGGAGCGCGGGCAGGCCGACGTCCTCGACCAGGACGCGGAGCAGGTGCTTGACGCGGACCGACCCGCGGTACTCGATCCCGAGCGGGTGCAGGGCTCGGTCGACCTTCGCACGAACCGTCGGGTCCGCGTAGCGGAGGTTGGCGAGCGTGAGCATCCCCTGGCAGGTCGAGCAGATCGTCAGGAGGTCGAGGCCCGCCCGCTCGGCGATCGCCAGGTTCCGGACGTTGATCGCGACGTTCAGCGCCTCGTTCGCCTCGTCCACGAACCCCGAGCCGCAGCAGGAGAAGGTCGGGAACTCCGCCAGCTCGATCCCGAGCGCGCGGCAGACCCAGCGGGTCGCCATGTCCAGCTCCTTGCCGGACTCCTGGGCGACGCATCCGGGGTAGTACGCGAGCTTCATCGGCCGTCCCCTTCCGCATCGAGCGCCTTGTAGATCTGCTCGATCTCCTCCGCTCCCTCGATGGGGTGCGGGCGCTTCGTGATCTCGGGCTTCTTCCGCCAGACGTGGATCCCCTGGCCCACCTGGCCGAGCGTCCCGACGACGCCGTACGTCTGCCGGACGAGCTTCATCTCGTTCAGGATCCCCGTCGAGCGAAGGTTCTCCTTGAACCCGACCGCATGGCGGGACCCGAGCTCGGTGGCGCCCTGGGCCGCCACCGCCATCTCCTTGAGGTCGCGGATCCGCTCGGACGGGCGGACGTTCTTCGGGCACGAATCGGTGCAGAGGTGGCAGCGGAGGCACAGCCAGAGCCCCTCGGTCTGGATCCGGACCAGCCGGTCCTGGCGGGCGGTGTCCCGCGGGTCGACCACGAACCGGTACAGCTTGGCGAGGGCCATCGGTCCGGGGAACGACGGATCCGCCTCGACCGCCGGACAGGCCGAGAAGCACGCGGCGCACGCGATGCACCGCGGAGTGTCGTGAAACGCCTCGACCTGCTCCGGGGACATCGGGTTGGTCCGCCCCGCGGGCATCGGCTTCGCCGGGTCGAGCTTCAGGTGCGGCTCGATCCCCTCGTACTGCTTCCAGAACGGCGCCTGGTCGACCACCAAGTCGCGAACGACCGGCTGGTTTCTCATCGGCTCCACGACGATCCGTCCGTGGAGCTCGACCTCGGGTCCGACGGGCGTCTCGCAGGCCAGCCGGCTCTTCGAGTACACCTGCATCGCGCAGGAACCGCAGATCGCGCTCCGGCAGGAGAACCGCACGCTGAGGGTCGGGTCGAGCTCCGCTCGGATCTTGAGGAGCGCGGAGAGGACCGGGGTGTGCGGGGCGAGGTCGAGCGTGTAGCGCTGGTAGCGCGGCGCCGAGTCGCGGGCGGGGTCGAACCGGTAGACGTCGAGCGGGACCGGGATCGTCGCGTCCGCCATCAGTACACCCGCTCCGTCGGCTCCCACCGGGTGTACCCCACCGGTGCGTACGTCAGGGCCGGTCCCTCCGGAGCGCGTCGCGCGATCGTGTGGCGCATCCAGCGGGCGTCGTCGCGCTTCGGGAAGTCCGTCCGCGCGTGGGCACCGCGGCTCTCGGTCCGGGCGTACGCGCCGACGACGATCGTCTCGGCGAGCTCGAGCATGTGGCCGGTCTCGAGCGCGTCGGTGAGGTTGAGGTTGTAGATCCGGGACTGGTCGACGACCCGCACACGCTCGAACCGGGCCCGGAGGGCCCGGACCCGGCGGATCCCCTCCATCAGGTCCGCCTCGTTGCGATAGATGCCGACGTACCGGTCCATCGTCCGCTGGAGCTCGGTCCGCAGCGTGCTCGGGTCCTCGCCGTCGGTACGGCTCGACCAGCGTCGCAGCGGCGCGGTCGCCTCCTCCACGTCGGTCGCGCGCAGGGCGGTGGCCGGCGCGGTCGCCGCGTAGGCGGCCGCGGCCATCCCGGCCTGCTTCCCGAAGACGAGCGTCTCGAGGAGGGAGTTGCCGCCGAGGCGGTTCGCCCCGTGGATCGAGACGCAGGCGGCCTCGCCCGCCGCGAACAGCCCGGGGAGGTTCGTCTCACCCCGCCGGTTCGTCCCGATCCCGCCCATCATGTAGTGCTGGGCCGGATAGACCGGGATCGGCTGGGTCACGGGGTCGATGCCCGCGAACCGACGGGCGTAGTCGCAGATCTCCTGGAGGCGGGATTCGACCTTCTCCTTGCCGAGGTGCATGAGCTCGAGGTGGACGTACGGTCCGAACGGGCCGGCGAAGCCGCGGCCCTCGGCGACCTCGGTCACGATCGCGCGGGAGACCACGTCGCGGGACGCCAGCTCCTGCACGTGAGGCGCGTACCGTATCATGAACCGCTCGCCGGAAGCGTTCGTCAGGAGCCCGCCCTCGCCGCGGGCGCCCTCGGTGATCAGGATGCTCGTCTCGAGCAGGGCGGTCGGGTGGAACTGGACGAACTCCATGTCCTTGAGCTCCGCCCCGGCGTCGTAGGCGGCGGCGATCCCGTCGCCGGTGCAGCTGTGCGCGTTCGTCGTGTGGGCGTAGATCCGGCCGGCGGGCCCGGTCGCGAGGACGACGGCGCTCGAGGCGATCTCCGCGAAGTCGCCCTTCTTCCGGTCGAACGCGACGATCCCCTGGACCCGACCGTCGCGGACGACGACGTTCGTGAGATCCCACTCGTCGTAGAGCGTGAACCGCTCGCTCCCGAGGCGCTCCCAGAGCCCTTGCAGCAGCGCGAGCCCGGTGCGGTCGGCCGCGTAGATGGTCCGGGGGAAGTGGGCCCCGCCGAACGGCCGGCGAGCGAGCGACCCGTCGGGCGCGCGGCTGAAGATCGTCCCGAAGTGCTCCATCTCGACGACCGTCGGGCCGGCCTCGCCGCAGAAGAACTCGATCGCGTCCTGGTCGCCGAGGTAGTCGGACCCCTTCACCGTGTCGAAGATGTGGGTCTCGACCGAGTCCTCCGCGCCGACCGCCGCGTTGATCCCGCCTTGGGCGGCGCCGGAGTGGGAACGCAGCGGATGCAGTTTCGACACGATCGCGACGTCGCGCCCGGCCTCGATGGCGGCGAGCGCCGCCCGCTGGCCCGCCAGGCCGGCCCCCACCACGACGACCTCGTGACGAAGCATGATGCGATGGCGCCCCGAACAAGGTCGGGGATTAATCGGTGTCGCGCAACGCGTCGCCGCCGAGGCCCCGGACCCGTCGCCACGAGCTCCCGCGAGGTTCCTCGGTGATGCGCGAGTAATCGCTCCGTGAGCCCTTATATAGCGAGCCCGAGTCGGCTCCTCGCCGTTCCGAAGGGAACGGAGGTCGAACGATGCAGGGGCCGCTCGCCGCGATCGAGGAGGATCGCTTCATGAAGGGCACGACCACGATCGGGATGGTCACGAAGGACGGGGTCGTCCTGGCCACCGAGCGCCGCGTGACCTCGGGAACGATGATCTCGAACAAGACCGCGCAGAAGCTGTTCAAGATCGACCAGAACATCGGGATCACGATCGCCGGCCTCGTCGGGGACGCCCAGGTGCTCGCGCGGTACCTCAAGGCGGAGGTCTCGCTCTACCGTCTCCGGCGGAGCGCCCCGCTGAGCGCGGAGGGCGCTGCGACGCTGCTCGCCAACATCCTGAGCGGCAACCGGTACTACCCGTACTACGCCTGGCTGATCGTCGGCGGTACCGACGCGAAGGGCGGCCACGTCTTCTCGGTCGACCCGGCCGGCGGGTGCATCGAGGACAAATTCGTCTCGGTCGGCTCCGGTTCGCCCTTCGCCTACGGTCTGGTCGAGGACGGCTACTCGCGGGACCTCTCGAGCTCGGACGCCATCGACCTCGCCCTGCGCGGCCTGACCGCGGCGATGAAGCGGGACAGCGCGAGCGGGGACGGGTACATCGTCCACGTAATCACGCCGAAGGAATACCGCGAGCTCGGCGACGACGAAATCAATAAACGCCTGAAGGCGCTCAAGATACCGTTGCCGGCGCCCCTCCCGTAGACCGCGGGCGGCGCGCCCCACCGAACCCTTTCCCGCAACCCCTTCCTCGGTGAATGAGTTTCGACTCGCTCCTAGAGCAAACCCGGGAAGCCCTCAAGGAGGTCCTTCCGGAAACCATCGAAGTCACGGACATCGAGCTGGAAGGCCCGCACATCGTGCTCTACACGAAGCAGCTGGACGCCTTCCTCTCGAGCGGCGACCTCCTGCGCCAGATCGCCCAGCGGCTCCACCGGCGCGTCCTGGTCCGCTCGGACCCCGCGTCGCTCATCGACCCCAAAGAGGCCGAGAAGGTCATCCGGGAGGTCCTCCCTCCCGAAGCCGAGCTGAGCCAGCTCTTCTTCGAGCCCGAGACCGGCGAGGTCGCCATTGAGGCGGCGAACCCGGGGGCCGCGATCGGACGGGGCGGCTCCGTGCTGAACGACCTCAAACGGCGCATCGGCTGGGTCCCGACCGTCGTCCGGACGCCGCCCATCCCGTCGAAGACCGTGGAGGAGGTCCGGATCCACCTGAGGAACTCGTTCGACGACCGCCGCTCGTTCCTGAAGAAGGTCGGCATCCGCATCGCGCGCGACCCGCTCCCGGAGAAGCTCTGGGCGCGGTCGACCGCGCTCGGAGGCTACCGCGAGGTGGGCCGGAGCGCGCACCTCCTGAGCACCCAGAACTCGAAGGTCCTGATCGACTGCGGGATCGACCCCGGGTCGGACCGCACTCCGTTCTTCAACGCCCCCGAGCTCCTCCCGCTCGACTCGCTGGACGCCGTGGTCGTGACGCACGCCCACCTCGACCACTGCGGGCTCATCCCCGTGCTCCTCAAGTACGGGTACAAGGGACCGATCTACTGCACCGCCCCGACGCGCGACCTCATGACGCTCATGCTCCTCGACGCCATCAAGGTGGTCAACCAAGAGGCGCGGAAGGGCCTGTACGACTCGTCCCACGTGCGGGACCTCGTCACGCGAACGATCCCGCTCCGGTGGGGCGAGACGACCGACATCGCCCCGGACATCCGGCTGACGATGCACAACGCCGGGCACATCCTCGGGTCGTCGATCTGCCACTTCCACCTTGGCGAGGGGGACCACAACCTCGCCTACTCGGGCGACATCAAGTTCGAGCGAAGCTGGCTGTTCAACCCGGCGACGAACCGGTTCCCCCGGCTCGAGACCCTCGTCCTCGAGTCGACGTACGGCGGCTACCGGGACGTCCAGCCGAGCCGGCAGCAGGCGACCGAGGAGTTCAGCGCGCTCGCGACGCGGGTCGTCGGGCGGGGCGGCAAGCTGATCGTCCCGGTGTTCGCCGTCGGCCGGTCCCAGGAGGTCATGCTCGTGCTCGAGGAGAAGATGCGGGAGGGAAAGATCCCGAAGGTCCCGGTCTACCTCGACGGGATGATCTTCGAGGCGACGGCGATCCACACCGCCTACCCCGAGTTCCTGAACAGCATGCTCCGCACCCAGATCTTCCAGCAGGGGGACAACCCGTTCCTCTCCGACATCTTCCGCCGCGTCGACTCCTCTCAGATGCGCATGGGGATCGTCGACTCGAAGGAGCCGTGCATCGTCCTCGCGACGTCCGGGATGATGAGCGGCGGACCGGTGATGGAGTACTTCCGGTCGTGGGCCGCCGACGAAAAGAACGGACTGCTGTTCGTCGGCTACCAGGCGGACGGAACGTTCGGCCGGCGCCTCCAGCGGGGGATGAACGAGGCGACGTTCCTCGACGGGCCGCGGCAGGCGTCCGTCCCGGTGAAGATCGACATCGCCACCATCGAGGGGTTCTCGGGCCACTCCGACCGGACGCAGCTGATGAACTACGTGGCGTCCCTGGACCCGCGCCCGCAGCGCGTCATCCTGAACCACGGCGAGGAGTCCAAGGCGCTGGACCTCTGCTCCAGCCTCCACAAGCGGTTCGGACTCGAGTCCCGCCTCCCGTACAACCTCGAGTC
>JASHSP010000124.1 GCA_030038655.1 Thermoplasmata archaeon
ATACCGGTCGAGGAGCTTGCGCTCCTCCTCCATACGGCTCGCCTCCCACGGGTGCTTCGGCGTGTCGTACAGCCGGCGGAGGAACTTCGGGTCGCCCACGGTGATCACTCCTTCTTCGCGGCGCCGGCCGCCGGCTTCGCCGGGGCGGCGGCCGCGGCGGCGGGCTTGCCGGCGCCGCCGGACTCCTCCTTGGCCGCGGCGGCCGCCGCTTCCTTCGCGGTCTTCTTGAGGACGCCGGCCGCCATGCCGGTGCGGCCGTTCGACCGGGTCCTCTGGCCGCGGACCTTCTGGCCGCGTTCGTGGCGAACGCCGCGGTAGCTGCGGATCATGCGCATCTGGTTGACGTCGTCCCGCCGCCGCGTGTCGAGGTCCACGCCGACATAGTGGATCGTGGATCCGAGGAGCGGTTCGGTCCGGTGGTTGACCATCCAGCCGGGGACCTTGGCGCTGAGCGAGGAGAGGGTCGATTCGATCCCTTCGACGGTCGGCTCGGGCAGCTCCCCGATCCGCTCGCCCGGGTCGACGTGCGCGAGGTGGCAGGCGGTCTCCGCGATCCGGAGCCCGACGCCGGGAACGGTCGTGAGCGCGAGCGCGGTCGGGCGCGTGCCGTCCAGGTCCGAGTTCGCGACGCGAACGATGTAGCGGAAGTTGGGGTTGGTCGAGACGAACTTGGGAGCCTTGGCGGGGGGACCGGCCTTCGCCTTCGACTTGCCCCCTTCCTTCGGTTCCTTGGCGTCCTTCGCCTTGGCGCCGCCGGCCTTCTCCTTCTTCGCCGCCTTCTCGGGGGCCGGTTCCGCCGGGCCGGCGTCCGCCGCGGCGTCCTTCGGAGCGTCTTTCGGCTCCTTCGTGTCCTTGGGCGCGACCCTCACTCCCCTGTTCTGGGCACCCCCGTTCGATCGGACCGAACGAGAGACCGAGCCGGCCGTCCGTCCCCTCGAATGGCGGGGCGGCCGCCGAGAATCCTTTCGCTTTTAACGGCTTCGGAGGAATCGCCCTCCTTCCGAGAGTGGGCCGGGGCGGAGTCACCCGCCGGCGGGGAGCTGTGGGCCCGGCGCGCCTCCAGGACCCGGTAGCCGGACCCGCGTGCGAGGACCTCGACCGCGCCGTCCCAGTTCGACCGGAGCCACTCCTGGTAGTACCGGATCCCCTGGCTCCCCTTGCCGACGAGGACGAGCCGGCCGCCGGGGGCGAGATGGCCGGGGGCGCCGCGCAGGATCTCCAGCACTAGCTCGCGTCCCGCCCGGTACGGTGGGTTCGTGGCGATGACGTCGAACGAGTCGTCCGCGACGGGCTCGAACAGCCGCCCGATCCGGACCTCGGCGTTGCGGAGGTGGTTGCGCGCCAGGTTCTCGCGGGCGAGCCGCGCCGCGCGGTGGTTGACTTCGGTGAGGGTCACGCGGCCGGTCCGCGCGGCCTTCGCCGCGGCGACCCCGACGGCTCCCCACCCGCAGCCGAGGTCCAGGACGCGGTCGCTCGGGGCCACCGTGAGGTTCTCGATCAGGAGCGCGGTCCCGGGGTCGAGGCCGTGGGACGCGAACACCCCGGCGTCCACCCGGAAGGCGATGAGCTCGCCGCGGTAGAGGAACTTGAGCTCGCGCTGGGCGGACGACGACCGAGGCCGCTCGGCGAAGTACTGCTCGGCAACGGGTCCCCCGTCCTCCTCGCTCACGTCGACCGCCGGCGGAAGATCGAGTCGCGCCGGCCGCTGGGCGCCGCGACCGGGGGACCGAACGCCTCGCGGACGAGCTCGCGCTCGCGCGAGCCGAGCGAGCGCGGTACCTCCACGTGGACGGTGACGATCAGGTCCCCGCGCCCGGAACCGGGGAGTCGGGGGAACCCCTTCCCACGAAGGCGGAATTGGGTCTCGGGCTGGGTGCCGGCCGGGATCTTGAGCGACGCATGGGCCTCGATGGTCGGGATCGTGATCTCGCCACCGAGGAGAGCCGTCGCGAGCGGCACGGTCGCCTCGGAGAACGCGTCCGGCCCCTCGCGCCGGAGGTGCGGCGACGCCTCGAGCAGGACCTGGACGTAGAGGTCCCCGGAGCGGCTGCCGGAGCGACCGCCCATGCCGTGCCCGGGAACTCGGAGCACGGCGCCGTCCTCGATGCCCGGCGGGACGTTCAGCTCGATCTTCACGGTCGAGCGCGTAAGGCCGGCGCCCCCGCACGTGGGGCACTTCTCGAGGATCTGCCGGCCCGTGCCGCGGCAGCGGGGGCACTCCCCGATGGAGATGAACTGGGCGAAACCCCGGTTCTGCACGTGCCGGACCTGCCCCTGACCCCCGCACTCGGGGCAGATTTCGAGCGCGGTCCCGTTCCTCGCACCGGTCCCGTGGCAGTCGACGCACGGGCTGGTCCGTGGTACCTCGACGGTCGGGTGGGCCCCCGTGACCGCGGCGGTGAGGGGGAGCCGTAGCGTGAGCTCCACGTCCTGCCCGCGTCGTTCCGCCCGACGCCCGACGCCGCCGAACGGCCCGCCCATCCCCCCAAAGAACTGGCGGAAGATCGGGGACGATCCGATCAGGTCCTCGAGGTCCCCGACGTGCGTGAAGTTCTGCCAGGTGAACCCTCCGGGGCCGAAGTCGGACTCGACCCCGGGGAAACCCATCTGGTCGTAGCGTCGGCGCTTCTCGTCGTCCGCGAGGACCTCGTAGGCCTCGGAGATCTCCTTGAACTTCTCCTCGGCGACCTTCTTGTTGTCCTTCGACACGTCCGGATGGTGTTGCCGCGCGAGCCGGCGGTACGCCGACTTCACCTCGTCGGGAGTGGCGGTCTTCGGGATCCCGAGGACCTCGTAGTAGTCGCGCTTCGCCATCGGTCCGGTGGGAACGGTGTCCCTCGCGGCATCTAGGTCGTTGGCTACTTACCGTTTCAGTGGTCGTCGGGCCGCGCGATTCCCGCGGAAGGAGACCGGGGTCCCGACCCGGGCGCGGAGGCGGCTCGCCGCGCTCGCCTCGCGCGCCGCGACCTCGAGGGTTCCGAAGCTCGACCCGAGAACGCCCAGCCCACCGGGACCGAGCGCCTC
>JASHSP010000125.1 GCA_030038655.1 Thermoplasmata archaeon
GCCGGTGTCGCCGACGTCGGAGACCGCCTGGATCGTGCCGGCGGGCGGGTTGAGCTCCCCGCCGATCGGGAACTCGTGACGGAGCGGATAGGCGTACCCCCGGCCCACCAGGTCGCGGCCCGGATGCTCCTCGACGACCGTCAGCGTCGACCCGGGGAGCCACGAACGGATCCGGTCGAGGGACGAGCGCGCGGTCAGGAGCCGCGCGGTCGCGTCCTTCCGGGCGTAGTCGGCGATCACGTAGGGGACGTCGGGGTTCACCAGCAGCGCGCTGGTGCCGAGAAGCCGCCACGGGGCGTCCACCCACGCCAGCGCGTCGACCGGCGGATCGAACCCTCGCACCGAGAACCGGACGAGGTAGGTGTCCCCCAGCTCCTGCTGGTAGATGATCCGCTCCGGGCTCCGCGGCGCGGCGCAGCTCGGGCAGACGCGCAGCGGTCCGTCGCGCACGACCATGGCGCCGCGCCGGGCAAGCCGGTCGACCGTCGCCTGGAGCTCGCCGTGCCAGTCGGCCGACTCCCACGGCCGGCCCCGGGCCGCCCCGCCCGTCCACACCCCGAGCGCGGAAAGGAGCGGCGCGACGCCGGGTTCGGCGTCCTCGGAGGCCGCCCGTTGGAGCCGGAGCGTGCCCACGACGCGCCGGCCCGTGAGCGCGAGGTAACGTGCGTCCACGTCCGCGACGACCGCCCGATGCGCGACCAGCGCGGGCGGGTCGCCGGACGTGACCGTGCCGAGGAACTGGCGGAGCAGCGGCCCGTCCGAGGCGCCGAGGGAACCGTCCGCGGGCGGAACCTGGCGCAGCGACCAGAGCCGGCGCGTCTCCTCCTCCACCTGGCGGGCCGTCGGGGCCGGGCGGGCCTCGGTCATCGTTCCGTCCGGCCGGCCCTCCTCGCCCTGCGATGGCACGGGGCCGCGAATAAACCCTCGTTCGACCGGCGGGGACAGTCCGGCACGCCCGCCGAGCAACCCTTATCACCGCCGGGCGATGCCCGCCCTTCGAGGAAAGTTTCCATGGCCTGGACGCAGGTCGAGGTGCGCGAGCTGAAGGAGGGCCGGTACATGCTCATCGACGAAGAGCCGTGCCGGATCATCAGCATCCAGACCTCGAAGCCGGGGAAGCACGGGGAAGCGAAGGCACGGATCGACGCCGTCGGGGTGTTCGACGGATCGAAGCGGAGCGTCGTCTTTCCGGTAAAGCACAAGGTCCAGGTCCCGGTGATCGGCAAGAAGAACGCCCAGGTGCTCTCGCTCACCGACGCCGAGGTCCAGCTGATGGACCTCGAGACCTACGAAACGTTCAGCCTCCCGATCGACGCGGAGACGAAGGGTCAGCTCGCCCCCGGAGGCGAGGTCCAGTACATCGACGCGATGGGTCGGCGCCGCATCACGCGCGCCTGAACGGCGGGCGTGACCGTACCGTCCCGCCGGCGACCGGACTTCTCCCTCGCTCTATTAATAAGGGGGGCGGCGCATGAAAGCGCTGCCCGACTTCCCCCTACCGGCATGTCGGGGGGGTCCGGCTAAGGGGGGAGAGGCACGTCCGGTCCGGGAGGGGTCGGACCTCTCTCCTCATCGCGGCTGACGCGGATCCTTCAGGAAAAGGCCGAGGCCCTGCGCAAGAAGCGTCAGGTCGCGGAAGCGACGCAGAAGGAGGTCGACGATCGGGTCGCCGCCCTCGAGCGGCTCGGAATCGCCCCGCTCGGCGTCGCGGACCGGCAGCAGGAGCTCCGGGACCTCGCGCGCCGCAGCGACTGGGAGCTGCTCGAGAGCCAGGCGAACGCCCTGCTCGAGTACCTCGGCAAGACCGTCCCCGCGACGATCGAGGCCCGCCGCCACCGGACCGAGGAGTCGATGCGCCGTCTGTCGTCGCTCGGCGTGCCGATCCCCGTGGGGCTCGGCACGGAGCTCCAGGCGCTCGCCCAGCCGGCAGCGGAGTCCGCGTGGGCGGAGGCCGTCGGCCGGCTGGCCCGCATCGATGCGGCGGTTCGCCAGGCGGCAAGCGACCGCTTGGAGACGATCCGTCAGCGGGCGCTCGGCGTTGCCCGCGAGTCCGGGCTGTCGGCCGAGCGGCTCGCTTCGTTCGAGCGCCAGCTGCCGTCGCCGGACGAAGCATCGACCGACGATCGGTTGGCCGCGGCGCTGGACACCGTCCGCCGCGTGGTCGCCGACGGACTGCCCGAGGCCCGCGAGCGGGCGCGAACGGTCCGACGGGCCGCGGAGGAGCTGCGGTCCACCGCGGAGCTGCTCGGCGCTCCGACCGCCCAGCTCGACGCGGCGTTGAAGGACGAGTCCGAGCGGGGAGCCGAAGGATGGCCCGACACGCTCACCGCGGTCGAAGCGGCCTCCCGCGACGTCGGCGAAGGGCTGCGGGGCCGTTGCGCCCAGGCGCTCGAGTCGCTCCGCGGCTCGCTCTCGGGACTGACGGAATTCGGGGTCGACCCGGCGCCCGCGCGCGCCGCGGTCGAGGAGGCGCTCGCGCGGTTGCCGGCCGCCGGGCCGGCCGAGATCGGTCCGATCCTCGCGGACGCGGCCCGGTCGGCCGAGGAACCGATCGTCACGGTCGTCGCGGGGCTCCTGGACGAGGTCCGGCCCCG
>JASHSP010000126.1 GCA_030038655.1 Thermoplasmata archaeon
GCCGGCTAGTCCCAGAAGGCCCGGGTGCGGGCGTAGGCCCGCTCCGCCCTCAGGACCTCCGTGAAGAACGCGTCGTCGTTTCGATAGAGTCGCGCGAGAAGCCGCCGGGCGGTCTCCGGGCCGACGCCCCGCGCCGCCAGGGCGAGCAGGGCCCGCTCGCCGTGATGGGCCAGTAGCTCCGCGGAGGTGTAGCCGGAACGGACGAGCGCTTCCGTGTCGGGTCCGAGCGGTCGCTCGCGCCGAGCCCGGCCGGTCGGAGGGCTCGCGGTGGCGCGGCGGCGCTTCTTCGCATAGCGGGACAGGCGGTCGATGTCGCCCTCGCGCCGGGGCGACAGGACCGCCGATAGCGCGCCACGGCAGAGCAGGCAGCGGCTCCCCCCCTCGGCGCGGTAGCGACGCGCCGTGGTGGTTCGAACGAACCCGCATCGCAGGCACACGAGCGTGAGCGGTTCGCTCTCGAGCCGCTCCCGGATCGCCTTCAGGAGCGTCGGGGGCGGCACGTCCGGGACCGCGCGCCAGCGCAGACGCTCGAGCGGTCCGTCGGTCAGGGCCGACGGGGCGGTCCCGACGACCTCGATCGTGCCCGAACGGACCCGCCGCAGGATCTCCACCGCATGATCGATGTCGTAGCGATCGTGGAGGGTCTTCTCGAGAGCCTCCTCCCCCAGCGGGGTGGTCTGCGAGGCCTGGAGCAGCGGGTCGAGGGTCCTCAGGTCGCGGGGGTCCGAGGACGCCGGCAGGACCCCGAGCTTGCGTGCGACGTTCAAGAAAACCCAGCGGTAGTCGAATCCCGAGGGGACCAGCCGCTCGACCAACGGCCGAAGGTCCGACGGCTCCAGGCGGAACGCATCCACCAGGGCGGCGTCGTCCAGTGCGACGGGGAGCTCCAGCACGAACCATGTCGGCTCCACGGACGCGAGCTCGACCCGGGCGCCGAGCCGCGAGGTTAGCACGCCCGCCACGGCCAACGCAAGGGTCTCGTTGGTCCGGGTCCCGAAGCATGCCCCGAAGACGACCAGCCGCGCGCGCGCGGAGACGGTGACCCGCCGGTCGGTCGCGAGCGACCCCGCGGCAGTCGCCTCCGCGCGTCGCCGCGCGAGCCGTTCCCGGTCGACCGGAGAGATCGGATAGGACCCGAAGGTTCCCGTGCGCCGGCTCTCCCCGATCTCCTGCGCCACGTCGAACGGGACGGGAATGTCCTCTCCGACCCAGCGGGGTTCCTGACCGAGTTCCTGGACCCCTTCGATCAGCAGTTCGCCCTCGCGGTGCTCCACGACCTTCCACGTACGCCCGTGGAGGAGGAAGATCTCCTCGGGCTGGGCGAGTATCTGGGTGAGCACGAATCGCTCGTCCAGCGTGCCGATCAGCCGTCGCGTGGCGATGTCACGGAGGCGGTACGTTCGCTCGTCCGGTATCAACGAGAGCGACGCGTAGAACCGGTGAAGCGTCCCCCGGCCCGGGCCGAGCCGTCGATCCGATTCCCGGGCGAGGTGCAGCGCGACGAGGTAGTCGACCAGGGCCACCCACTCGGCGTCCTCGAGCTCCGAGACGCACGCCGCCCGACGAAGCCGGGCGACGATGGCGTCCCGGTCCGCGGAACCCTCGGCCCGCAACTCGGCGACGATCTGCTGGGCCGCGGCGAGCCGGTTGCGCGTGCGCCAGGCGAGCGGCTCGACCTGGCCGTCCGTGGCCCGTCGGGCGAGGACGGCCGCCTCCTCGAGGTCGTCGTCGTCCAGCGCGAGCACCAGGCCGTGGATCGTCCGGTCGAGCCGATGGCCGGATCGTCCGACGCGCTGGACGAGGCGGACGACCTGGTGGGGCGAACCGAACTGCACGACGTGGTCGACCGCGCCGATGTCGATCCCGAGCTCCAGCGACGAGGTCGCGACCAAGCCCCGCAGGGAACCCGCGCGGAAGGCGCGCTCGGCCTCCTCGCGGACCTCGCGCGAAAGCGACCCGTGATGGACGGCGACCGCGAGGTCCGGAGCGAGCCGCTGCAGCCGCGCCGCGAGGCCCTCGGCGGTCGGACGCGTATTGACGAAGACGAGCGTCGTGCGATGGGCCCGGATCTCCGCCTCGACCGCGCGGATCCCCCGCAGGAGCGGCGGGTCGGCCTTCAGCTCGACCACGAGGTCGGGGTCGAGCGCGGCCTCCGGTTCGGCGGCTTCCCGGGCGACCAGCTCGAGCGTCCGGCGCGCCGAAGCGGCGCGTACCTCCACCGAACGCGGCGCCGGCGCGAGGAAGCGCGCGACCTGGTCGGGGTTGCCGACCGTGGCGGAGAGGCCAATCCGGCGGACCGTGCGACCGGCGAGCGCGTCCAGCCGCTCGAGAGTGATCCCGAGCTGGGCCCCCCGGTCGGAGCCGACGAGCTCGTGCACCTCGTCCACGACGACCGTCCGCACGTTGGCGATCGCCCGACGGAGGAGCTTCCCCACGAGGAGGATCTGGAGCGTCTCGGGCGTGGTCAGCAGCAGGTCCGACGGCTTCCGGGACTGGGCGAGGCGGGCGGAGGAGGGGGTGTCGCCGTGGCGGACGGCGGTCCTCAGGCCCACCTCCTCGACCAGGGCGACGAGCCGGTGCTCGAGGTCCCGGTTCAGGGCGCGCAGCGGCGTAATGTAGAGGATCGAGACCGGAGGGCTGGGCTCGGCCAGGCACCGCGACAGCAGCGGGAGGAGGGCCGCCTCGGTCTTTCCCGTCCCGGTCGGGGAGATCAGCAACGCGTCGGCGTTCGTCCGGAGCACGGGAATCGCCAACCGCTGGATCTCGGTCAGGTCCCGGAACCCACGCCGCTCGACGGCGGCGACGAGCCGGGGATCGATCCCGGGGATTGCCAACGGCGCGTCCGCGGCCATGGGTCCTGGTAGGACCCCCGGTGAGCGGAAAGGGCTGACGGGCCGCTAGGCGTTCTTTCCGGGCTCGAGGTCGAGCATCCTCAGCCCGAAGCTCTCGACCATCGGGCGGCCGAACGTACGGCCCGGAAACGTGTCGACCACGACCTCCTGGAGGATCCCGACGGTGGCGCGGATCAGGTGTCCTCCCACCAACCGATGGTCGGGCCCGGCCAACGCGCTGTGTAGGTGGACCGACGGGTTCCCGTCCGCATGCGCGATCGTGCCGTGCAGCGCGACCACCTCGTGCGGGACGGCGATTTCGTGGGGCTGGTAGGCGGTCCCGTCCCAGTAGCCGAGGGTCGCCTTCCGGAACATGCCGATCCCGAAGACCACCGCGGCGGCCCGCAGGCGCTCCCACTGGGCGAAGCTCGAGATCGCTTCGAATAGGTCCTGGCCGTCGTCCAGCCGGAGCACGTACCGCTCGCCCTCGCGCACGACCTGCATCGACCGGGCGAAACGGTCCCCCGCTATGGGGGTTGCGCGGGGGCTCAGGGAAAAGGGTATGGTGACGCCGCCGATGATAGGCGGGGTCGACATGGAAACCTCCTCCGCAGCGCCCCGCGCGTCCGCCGATGCGATCGTCGCGTGGATCCGGTCGCGGGGTCCGGCGCTGATCGCCCTTTCGGGCGGGGTGGACTCGTCCCTCGTCGCGTCGCTGGCCTACGAGGCGCTGGGCGAACGGGCGGTCGCCGTCACGGTCTCGAACGCCGCGCTCGCCACACGGGAGTCCGACCGGGCGGCCTCGGTGGCCCGTTCGATCGGGATCGCGCACGTGCTCCTCGCCGCCGAGCCCCTCGACCGGCCCGAGTACCGGGCTAACGGGGCGGACCGGTGCTACTTCTGCCGGGCCGTCGAAGGGTCGGCCCTGCGGGCGTACGGGGCGCGCCGGGGGCTTGCCCAGTACCTGGACGGCATCCACGTTGACGACCTCGCGGACGATCGGCCCGGGCTGCGCGCGGTGAACGAGGCCGGTTTCGCACACCCGTTCCTCTGGGCGGGATGGTCGAAGCCGGATATCCGCGCGAACGCGCGGGCCCGCGGTCTCCCGAACTGGGACCGGCCATCCGACGCGTGCCTCGCGTCGCGGGTGGCGCGGGGGGAACCGATCGACCGGGAGCTCCTCGCCCGGATCGAGTCCGCCGAGGGCCTGATCCTGGACCGGGGGTTCCGCCGGGTCCGCGTACGGACCCGATCGGGCGCCGCCCGCGTGGAGGTCGACCCGGGCGAGGTCGAGCGGCTGCTCGCCGAACCGACGGCGGGGGAAGTGACGCTCGCGTTGAAGCAGCTGGGCTTCTCGACAGTGACCCTCGACCCCCGTGGGTACCCGGGGAAGCACGACCCGCTCCCGGTACTCCGATGAGCCGTTCCTCCGATACTCCGGCCCCGACGTCCCCGCCCGGTCGGCTCCCGGGCCGATTCGAGCTCGCCACCGACCTCGTTCCGCAGGGCGACCAGCCCGCCGCGATCGACGAGGTGGTGCGCCGCGTCCAGCGCGGCGAGAAGTTCGTGACGCTCCTCGGCGTCACCGGCAGCGGCAAGACCTTCACGATGGCGCACGCCATCGAGCGGCTGCAGCGCCCGACGCTCGTCGTGAGCCCGAACAAGACCTTGGCCGCCCAGCTGGTGAGCGAGTTCCGAGCCCTGTTCCCGGCCAGTGCGGTCGAGTACTTCGTCAGCTACTACGACTACTACCAGCCGGAGGCGTACGTACCGCAGATCGACCTGTACATCGAGAAGGACGCCGCCATCAACGAGGAGATCGACCGGCTCCGACATCGGGCGACCCAGGCGCTCCTCACCCGCCGGGACGTCCTGGTCGTCGCGTCCGTGAGCTGCATCTACGGCCTCGGCTCCCCCGAAGACTACCGCGCGTCCGTCGTCGGTTTGCGAGTCGGTCAGGAGGTCGGCCGGCAGTCCCTCCTCGAGCAGCTGGTCCGGATGAAGTACTCCCGCAACGACGTGGAGCTGCGCCGCGGTCGATTCCGGGTCCGAGGTGGAACGATCGACGTGATGGGCGCGGGCGAGTCGGTCCACCGGATCGTCCTCGAGGGGAAGACGGTGGGCGCGATCGTCGAGCTCGACCCGGTCACCCACGAGGAGCGCCGCGAGCTCGACCAGCTCACGATCTTCCCGGCGACCCACTTCCTGACCGTCGACGAGCATCTCCGCCGGGTGCTCGGCGAGATTGAGAAGGAACGCGACGTGCGCGTGGCCGAGTTCCAGGTCGAGGAGAAGATCGTCGAAGCCCAGCGGCTCAACGGCCGGGTGAACTACGACCTCGAGATGATCCGCGAGACCGGTTACTGCTCGGGGATCGAGAACTACGCGCGCTATTTCTCGGGCCGCAAGCCCGGAGAGCCGCCCTACACGCTCCTCGACTTCTTCCCCGACGATTTCCTCGTGTTCATGGACGAGTCGCACGTCGGGGTCCCTCAACTCCAGGGGATGTTCAAGGGGGACCGGAGCCGCAAGGACAACCTGGTCGAGTTCGGGTGGCGGCTTCCGTCCTGCCGCGACAATCGGCCTCTCAAGTTCGACGAGTTCCTCGCCCGGGTGCCCGAAGTGGTGTTCGTCTCGGCGACCCCCGGACCGTACGAGCGTCGCGTCTCGAAGGGGGTCGTGGAGCAGATCATCCGCCCGACCGGCCTGGTCGATCCGCCGGTCGAGGTGCGCCCCCTGAAGGGTCACATCGCCGACCTGGTCGGGGAGCTCCGGGATTGCATCGCCCGCGGCGACCGGGCCCTGGTGACCACGCTCACCAAGCGAACGAGCGAGGAGCTCACGCGCTACCTCACGAACCTAGGCCTCAAGGTCCGCTACCTCCACTCGGACGTGGAGACGCTGAAGCGCGTGGAGGTGCTCCGGGACCTGCGCCTCGGCCGCTTCGACGTCCTGGTCGGGATCAACCTCCTCCGCGAGGGCCTCGACCTGCCGGAGGTGAGCTTCGTGGCCGTGCTGGACGCGGACAAGGAGGGGTTCCTGCGCAGCGAGACCTCGATCGTTCAGACGGCCGGCCGCGCGAGCCGCAACCTGTCCGGGAAGGTCGTCCTCTACGCGGACCGGGTGACCGGTTCGATGCGGCGTGCGATCGCGGAGATGTCGCGGCGGCGTCAGGCGCAGATCGAGTACAACGCGGCGCACGGGATCGTCCCCGAGACGATCCGCAAGGAGGTCCGCTCGATCCTCGCCCCCGAGGAGGAGGCGCCGTCGGGCGATCTTTCGGTCGAGGGGCTCGGGAAGCGGTGGAAGGAGCGGCTCCCGCTCCTCTTGGCCAACCTCGAGGAGGAGATGCGGCTCGCGTCCGAGCGGCTCGAGTTCGAGGAGGCGGCCCGCATCCGGGACCGGATCCAGGAGATCCGGCGCCAGGCCGACACCGCCCGGGGCGCGCGCCGCGCCGGGGCTGCCCCCGCGTAACGGCCCCCCCGCCCCGACGAGGATTTACGAGACTCGGAGTCCCCCCAAGCCATGCCGCGCCGACCGACGTCCGACCTCGGAAGCGGCCTGAACGCCCTCCGCCGCAGCGGCTCCGCGACGGAGATGCTCTTCCTCTACGAGTGCCTCACGCAGAACGTCCCGCGCCTCAAGATCGTGGCCGACCGGCTCGGCCTTACCGTGCAGGCCGCCTCGCATCTCTACCGGGAGCTGGCGCGGCGGGGCTGGGTCGAGTACCGCGACCGCCGGTATCGCCTCACGGTCCGCGGCGTAGCGTCCCTCCAGGGCACCCTTTCCACGCTCGGCGAGGAGATCGACCGGCGCCTCGAGCGGCTGCGAATCGTCCGAACGACGCGGGCCCTCGCGAAGAAGGCGATTCGGCCCGGTCAGCTCGTCGGTCTCGAACTGGTCGACGGTCTCCTCACCGCGACCCCCGAGGCGCGCGGCGGGTCGCGGGGACGGGCCGGAACGTCCGCCCGCGCGGGCGAGGTGGTGGAGGTTGAGGCGCTCGCGGGGATCGTCCCGATCACGGCGGGCTCGATCGCCGTCTGGGTCGTTCCCCGCGCGAGCGACCTTCTCGAAGTCGCCCGACGAAAGGCGGCCCGCCGGCTCCGCGCGGGCACCCCACGCCTGATCGCGGCGCGCGGTCTGGAAGCCCTCCTGCTCGCCGGGCGAGCCACGCGGGCCCCGGTGCTCCGGTTCGGGGTCGCGTCGGCCTGCGTCGAAGCATCGCGTCTGGGCGTCGAGAGCGTGGTGTTGGTCACCGAGGACGAACTTCCGCGCTTTCTCGGGGAGTTCGACGTCCCCAGCCCGCCGCCCGTCACCGTGACCCGACTGGCCTAGCAGATCGTCCGGCACCGCGGGGGCGGGCCCCGGTTGTCCGCGGCGCCGCTCGGTTCGGGGGTGGCGGTTCCCCGGGTCCGGTCAGCGACCAAATCGCGACGCCAGATTCGTTAGCAGCTCGTGGAGGCTGCGGGCCTCGACCGCCCCTCGTCGCAGGAGACCGGCGCGAATCTCCGCGGCCCTTCCTCCCGTGAAGTCCCACGGTGCGGGTCCCGGTTGCGCGAGGAGCAGGATCGCCTCGGGTCGGTCCCACGCCGCCAGCTCCTCG
>JASHSP010000127.1 GCA_030038655.1 Thermoplasmata archaeon
GGGGACGGGCGGACGGGACGGCCGTACGAACGGGCCGGACCGGGAACGGGACGGGACGGGTTGGGGGAGGGGGGCGGAAGGGGTCGGGACAGGGAACAGATGCATGGTCTAGGGGGGCAGCGAGCGCTGCCCTGGGCGGAGCTCGACGAACCCCTGCGTGAGACCACAGACCCCGCAGAACGAGATCCGGAGGGTCAAGTTCCTTCGGATCGGGCTACGGCACCTCGCACAGACATATCGGAGGTCGGCCTCGGGCGGTCGGTCAGGGGGGTGAACTGATCGACGAAGGTCGGTCGGTTGTCTTGACAGGCCCTGCTTCCGGCATCGACCGCGCATGGGGGTCGGACGACGCTGCGAAAGAAGGGCCGGGCCGGCCGAAACCGGCCCGGTGGAAACGGTTGGCTCTACTTGGGGCGGTGGCAGCTGGAGGGAGCGCAGCTTGGAGGCAAACGCTTGGTTGAGTTCGTCCAAGTCTCTGTGGTCGACGGGGCAGGGGGGTTGCCGGGCCGAAATCGACGAAAAGGTACAATTCTCTGTCGAGTAGCCCCGAGCGGATTCGAACCGCTGTCGCCGGCTCCAAAGGCCAGCATGCTTGGCCACTACACCACGGGGCTGCACGCCGGGGGACCGACGGAAGGTACTAAAGTCGAACGCGCCGGGGCCCGAGGATAAGAGGCTCGGACCGCTGCGGCCGGCATGCGCCGAACGAAGATCCTGGCCACGGTCGGCCCGGCCTCGCATGCGTCGGCCCGGATTGTCGAGCTCGTCGACGCGGGGGTGGACGCCTTCCGAATCAATCTCTCGTTCGGGTCGTCTTCCGAGCACCGCTCCACGATCCGGCGAGTTCGTGCGGCTGCGCACCGGCGCCATCGCGAGATCGCCGTGGTCGCCGACCTGCCAGGGCCCAAGATCCGCCTGGGGAACCTCGCGAACCCGTCGGTCCTCCTTCGCACCGGACAGCGCTGGGTACTGGACGACAAGGGGGAGGCCGGCGACGAGCGCCGGGTCGGGGTATCTCTCCCGACCGTCGCGCGGGAGGCCCGGCGCGGGGACGCTCTGCTCGTAGGAGACGGGAGCGTAACGCTGGTCGTGCGACGGACCCGTCCCGGCGCCCTCGACGTCGAGGTTACGAACGGTGGGACTGTTCGGTCGCGGGCGGGGCTGTACCTCCCTCACCGCCGCCTTTCCCTCGACGCCTTCGGCCGGTCGGACCGGAAGAAGGCGGCGGCCGTTCTCGCCGAGGGGGTCGACTTCCTGGCCCTCTCGTTCGTCCGCTCGGCGCGCGACGTGAACGCCGCCCGGCGTTGGCTGGACCGACGGGTCGACGGGCGCTCCGTGCGCATCATTTCGAAGATCGAGCGGGCCGAGGCATTGGTAGCGGCGGACGAGATCCTGACGGCGTCGGACGGCATCATGGTCGCGCGGGGGGACCTCGGGATCGAGGTCCCGCTCGAACGTCTTGCCCTGGAGCAGAAGGATCTGGTCCGGCGGGCGAACGTGGCGGGTCGGTTCGTGATCGTCGCCACGCAGATGCTGGTGAGCATGGTCACCTCGCCACGGCCCACGCGCGCCGAGTCGACCGATGTCGCGAACGCGGTGCTGGACGGCGCCGACGCCGTGATGCTGAGCGAGGAGAGCGCCGTCGGCAAGTATCCGGTCGAGGCCGTGCGCTGGCTGGCGCGGATCGCCGAGACGACCGAACCCGCCTACGACGCGCGACCGGTGCGGGCAGCCCGACAGCGGGCGGCCGACACGACGGCGGAGCGGTCCGTCGCCGCCGCGGCCGTTCAACTGGCCGAGAGCATGGGGGCCCGGGCCATCGTCACACCGACCCATTCCGGCCGCACGGCCCGCTTGGTGGCCGCCCTGCGCCCCGAATGTCCCATCTTCGCACTCTCCAGCGACGTGCGAGTCCGCCATCGTCTGGCGCTCGTCCGTGGGGTCTCGACCAGCACGGCGCCGGAGCACAGCGACCTTCCGGGCCTGAGCCGGGCCGCGGCGCGATTGGTGGCGTCGTGCGGCCTTCCGGGTTCAGGCCCGGTCGTGCTCACGGCCGGATACCCCCTCGAGGGACGGCCGACGAACCTGGTAACGCTCGTCGAGCCGGCTAGCTCGGACCGACGGGGTCCCGCTCGTTAGGGGAGGCAGGGTCCGTCCGGCCGGTGGCCCGCACGGGACCCAGCAGGGACAGCGCCGGCAGCAGCGCGACCGCGAGCACTCCCGCGAAGACCCACGCCACCGTGAACCCGAGTGACTCGGCGATGAAGCCGAACGCGATCGCGATGACGCTTCCGAGGAAGATCTGGATCGAATTGAGCACCGCCAGCGAGAAGACGAACCGCTCGCCCCGGAGCTCCGCCAGGTAGCTGGGGACGAGGTAGAGGACGGCGAAGACAACGCCGTCGGCGAACCCGAGGAACACGAACGCCGGCCAGACCTCCGCGAAGCCGATCCACGGAACCAGGGCGAGCAGCGCGCCCGAAGCGGCACCCCAGTAGAGGAGGATCCGCCGCATGTCGCGCGTGCGTTCCCCCAGCCAGCCGCCGACCGGACCTCCGAATATCTCCGACAGGATCATCACCGTGGGCACGCCGGCCGCGAGCGCGAGCGACCACGTGGGGTGGGCCACCTTCGCGAACGCCACGAAGTACTGCGCTGCCACGTAGAACGCCCCCCAGATCCCGGTCGTGCCCAGGGCGAGCCCCCAGAGCCGTCGAGACCGGAGGGCGGGGACCACCGACCGCCACAGATCCCCCACCGCGCGCCCCGCCGCTGAGTTCCGCGCGGCCGGGAGGAAGGTCGTGGCGAAGGCGGCCGTGGCGAGGAGTGCGATGCCCCCCAGGGCTAGGGCCCACGGCCAGCCGAACCGTTCTCCGACGATCGCGCCGACGATCACCCCGACCCCGGAGCCCAGGCTGAACCCGGAGTTGTAGAGCCCGATGATCGGACCGCGGGCGCCCTCGGGAAAGTACGACGCGATCAGGCCGAGCGCCGGGGCGAAGAACAGGGCGGCCCCGGCCCCCGCGCCGAAGCGGAGCCCGGCCAGGACGATCCAGTCCGGCGATGCCGCCGAGGCCAGGGTGAACCCGCCCATCACGACGAGCGCGACGATGGACACCGTCCGGTTTCCCCAACGCAGCGCGGCCAGCCCCGCCGGGACCTGGAAGATACCGGCCCCCAGCAGGAACATCCCCAGGACGATCCCGAACTCGGCGGCGCCGATGCCGAACGCCGGCTCGAGCAGGGTCGCGAGCGCGCCGATGTTGTACCAGTTGAACGCGTAGACCGTGCGGGCCAGGAACAGGATCCCCACGGCCGAGGACCGGCCGGAGGCGGGGCCGGTCACGTGGGTGCCCCGGCGAGGAGTCCGCGCGTCTCGAAGTAACGGAGAAAGCCCTGGGCGGCCAGGTCGTAACCCGAGACCATCAGGGAACGGGCGGCCGGCGTGCCGGTCCCGTCGGAACGGTCGTATTCGGCGAGCTTCCCCGCCACGTATCCGGCCTCCGGTCGCTCCCGCGCGGCCGCCAGCGCCACGTCCCGCCACCGCTCCACAATCGCACGGTACCGGGCGAGGTCGGCCGCGCCGTCCGGGCTAGGACCGAAGTGACTGAAGAGGACCCGCTGCGGCTCCGCGCTCCGCATCCGCTCGAGGCTGCCGAACAGGAGGTCGAGGTCAAGGTCGGGCGGCGGGACCGCCGGGCGTAACCGGTCCGACCGCCCGAGGCGAACCCCCGCGCTGTCGCCGGTGAACAGGCCCCGGATGCCGGAGTCGAAGAACGAGACGTGGTGCCGTGCGTGACCCGGTGTCGCGATGACCGACAGTTCGCCGTCCCGAAGCGGGAACCGCTCCCCGCCGCGGAGCGACCGCAGCCGGGTCGGGGGCACGGGGAGGATCGGACCCCAGAGCGGCTCGGCCGCGGCCCCCCACGCTCGGCGCGCACCGGCGACGAGGCGGCTCGGATCGACGAGATGCGGGACGCCGAGCTCGTGGGCGTAGAACGTCGCCGACGGGAGCGCGTCGGCGAGTGCGCCCATACCCCCGGCGTGGTCGAGGTGGATGTGGGTGACGAAGACGCGACGGACGGCGCCCCGGTCTACCCCCGCCCGTTCGATCCCGCGCAACAGCGCGTCGCGGCATGTCGAGGGACCGGTCTCGATCAGGGTCCAGCCTTCCTCCTGCGGAAGGAGGTAGGCCGCCACCAGCCCCTCGGTGTCGCGAAAGTCGAGGTCAAGGAGACGCCGCTCCTGCCCGAGTTCCACCACCGTCGGCGCCCCCAAGGCCCTCGCTCCTCCCTACAGCTGCTGGAAGAACGTCGGCGTCCCGTACACGAAGAACGCCAGGTAGCAGACCGCCGCGAAGGCGCCCACCAGCAGGAGCGAGCCGATCCAGATCGCCGCGTTCCACCGGAACACCTTCGCTCCATCGAGCGGCCCGATCGGAAAGAGGTTGAACGTGCCGAACCAGGCGTTGATGTACGCAAGGAGGAGGAACGCCCCGACGAGCGAGGAGCCGAACCAGTACGACCCGAGCGCGCCGAGGTAGAAGACCGCGCCGAAGCCGAAGTTCGTGAGCGGGCCCGCGAGGCTCGTCCGACCCCAGTTGCGGCGGTCCGCGGAGCTGATCCCGCCCACCATGGTCGCGCCCGGGGCGGCGAACAAGAGACCCAGGAACGCGGTGAAGAGAGCGATGAACAGGCCCATAGGAGAGAGCCGGAACTCCGCCCAGAAACCGAGGCGCTGGGCCACGATCTTGTGGGCCATCTCGTGCGCGACGAACCCGGTGAGCGCGGCCACCGCCGCGACGACCACGATCACTGGCGTGACCGAGAGCAAACCGCTCCCGCCGGTACCGAACAGAACGCTGCTCCCCGAGAGCAGGATGAGGAGGCAGAACGACAGGACCGCGTAGGCGATGCCGATCTGCATCAGCTCCGTCCGCGAGGTGGTGACCCGGCCCTGCCGGGCCAGGGGGGTCGACGGGGTCCACGTGTACGAGAACGTCGAGCTCATGCCGAGATCCTCGGCGCGTTTCCGGTCCAGGGCACCACGTCCATCGGAAACCGTGTCCGGGCCCCGGCGAGCAACCCTCGAACGAGCTCGACCCCGTCCGCGAGGCGGGGGCCGGGTCGGCTGAAGAACGCCTCATCGGCGAGGAACGTCCCCCGACTCGGCCGGACGGACCGGACGCCTTCGGCGAGACCGGGCTCCTCGAGCTCCCGGGCGGTGCGGTCGACCGGAAAGCTGCACGGGCTCAGCACCACGAGCTCCGGCAGAGCACGGGCGAGATCGTCCCACGTGGTCCTCCGGCCGGGTTCTCCCGGGGCCGGTCCGACCGAGAGGCCACCGCCGTCGCGGACCTGGTCCGCCGCCCAGAGCCCGGCCAGGATCGGGGGGTCGAGCCATTCGACCACCGCGACCCGGGGGGTCTCGCTCGCGGCGTCGGTCGCCCGGGAGCGCGAGCGTAGGCGGTCGGCCAGCTCCGTTCCGGCGGGAACGTCGTGCAGGGCACGCGCGACCGTCTCCACGGAGGTCCAGACCTCTTCCAAGCGACGCGGAGTGAGCGACACGATCTCCGGCCGAACGCCCGCGGCCCGGCATGCCTCGTCCACCTCCCCTTCGGTGACCGAGCACACGCCGCAGAGGTTCTGCGTCAGGATGAGGTCGGGTCGAAGGCCCTTCAAGAGGGCGACGTCCAGCGCGTAGAGGCTCTCCCCGAGCGCGCGGGCGGCGCGGACTCGATCGTCGATGGCGCGCGAGGGCCCGTCCGGCGCCCCACCGCGCGGGCGCATCACCTCCGGTAGCGAGCGCACCGACGGAGGGTGGTCGCAGTCGGCGCTCCGCGCCACGAGCTCGTGGCCATGGCCCAGCGCGACGACGATCTCGGTCGCGCTCGGGAGCAAGGAGACGACGCGCATGCCCGGTAAATCCCAGCCTAACGACTCGGGCCGGGCCTACTTACGTTTGCGGGTTGGGGCCGCGCGCGCGCCGCGCTTCGGGGTCGCGCTCCGAGGACGGGAGCGCACCGGACGGGGAGCCTTCTCCGCGCGCGCCACCGGGGTCGGCTCGACCGTCGTGGTCGCCGCGGTGCGCGCGACCGGGACCTCGACCTTCGGCCGTGCCGGTACCGGCAGTCCGAGGTGCTGGCAGAGCGCAACCTCCCGCTCGTAGGGAAGGCCGAGGCGACGTGCCTCTTCGCGTTCCTCCTCCGCGAGTCCGGTCCGTCCGGTCCGTTCGAGAGCGGCCGCGTGCAGGAAACGAAGCTGCGGGTCCTCCGGCGTCCGCGCGAGCATCGCCTCGATCTCCACCCGGGCGCTGCGCCAGTCCCCCATGTCGATCAGGGCGGCGAGGAGATGCGCCCGGACCTCGGTGCGGGCTTCGTCCTCCTCCAAGAGCTGCCGGTACATCGCGACCTCGTCCTTCGGCTGGGCGCGTGCCCCGAGGACCGCGGCCTTCCCCAGTCGGGCGTCCACGTCCTCCGGGTGGGCCGTCAGGACTTCCGAGAAGATTCGGTCCGCGTCGTCCGGGAGCCCGAGGGCGAGGAGCGCGCGGCCGACCCCGGCCTTCGCGGGAAGGAACTCGGGCTTCATCTGGGTTGCCTGGCGGTAGAACCGCAGGGCGAGGGCGGGGACGCCCCAATCGAGCCAGGTCCGCGCCCGCTGCATCGTGTCGTCCAGCAGCTGCGCGCTGGGGAGGAGCCGGCGCTGACCCGCGGGCCGGGCCCGCGGCTCCTCGCCCAGAAGGCTCTCGAAGCCGAGCTGGCGGGCCAGCTCCGCGAATCGGGGGCCCTCCACGACCGTTCCGTTCGCCTTCACGACCTCCGCGGAGATGACCAGCGGCAGGTGCCCGGGCGTCAGCACCACGAGCCGGGTCGGCCGTCCGCCGTCCTCCGCGAGCAGCCGCCGTACGGTCTCGAGCGAGACGGTGAGCGGGTCCTCCAGAAAGGCGTAGAGGAACCCGTCGTTCGTCCGGAGGACGAGGCCCTCGGGGATGGGCTTCGCCGAGTCGAGCCGCTGGCCCATCGCTTCGACCAGATCGCCGACCAGCTGGACGAACGAGGGCGTGGCCATCGCCGCGGGCAAGCTCCGGTGCGTTATATACGATGGTCGTCCAAAGGCAACCGCCGTGGACCTCGCGGGTCTCTCTCGCTATCTTCCGGAGGTCGAGCGGCGACTGGGCGCGTCGTACGCCCGGGAGCGGAGGACCGTCCCCGCCGCCCTCCGGCCGTACCTCGATGTCAATCGTGAGTTCACCCTTCGCGGCGGGAAGCGGTTCCGGGCGATCCTCGTGCTCGGCGGCTACTTCGTGGCCACCGGACGCGACCCTCGACCGGCGCTGGACGCCGCGGCCGCGGTCGAGCACTTCCAGAGCTGGATGCTCATCCACGACGACATCATCGACCACGCGACCGAGCGTCGCGGCGGGCCCGCGGTACACCGCGAGCTCGAGGCGGCCCATCGGGCCCAACGCCGGCTCGGGTCGAGCGAGCAGTACGGCGAAGGGATCGGGATCACGCTGGGCGACCTCGAGGAGCCGTTCACCGTCGCGGCGATCCTCGGCTCCCGGGTCCCCGCGGCCGGTCGGCTCGCGGCGCTGGACGAGTACGTCGCCATGACGCGCCTGACGGCCTACGGACAGCTCCTCGACATTCGCAACGGCACCGTGCGTGCCGGGGACCTGACCGAACGCGACGTCCTGAACGTCCACCGCCTCAAGTCCGCGGTGTACACCGTGGCGTCCCCGTTGAAGATCGGCGCGCTGCTCGGGGGCGCGCGGGTCGGCCGGCTGGGGGACCTCGAGGCGGTCGCGATGGACCTGGGAATCGCCTTCCAGCTACGGGACGACGTGCTCGGCGCCGGGTTCGACGCGGGGGCCTCGGGGAAGAGCGCCAACGACCTGGTCGAGGGAAAGCGGACGCTGCTGGTCGTGGCCGCGTGGCGGGACGGGTCGTCGGCCGACCGCGCGGCGCTCGACGCGGTCCTCGGACGACCCGATGCGAGCGCGGCCGAGGTGGAACGCGCGCGGGACGTGATCCGCGGGACCGGGAGCTTGGAGCACTCCGAGCGCACGATCGCGACGCTCACGCGGCGGGCCCTGCGACGGCTGCGCCGAAGCCGGTCGATCCGGGCGAGCGCCAAGCCGTTGCTGGTCGAAGTGGCGGACCGCCTGACGCAGCGCTCCGCGTAGGCGACGGTTCAGTCCTCGGTCTCGGGCTCGGACTCGCCCGACCCTTCCGTGGCGACGCCGGCGGCCTGCAGCTGGTGGGTGAGATCCGTCTGCATCGTGGTGTACCGCTCCTTGAGGTGGTTCTCCTGCCGCTCGACGCCCTTCTGGCGGACCTCGAGCGTCTCCTTCTCCTCCCCGAGCAGGTCTTCGACCTCCTTGCGGCTCTTGGCCCGTACCATCAGGCCCCCGATCGGCCGGTAGATCACCGCGTCCTCCGCGACGGCCTTCAGCTCGTCCAGAGTATGCCCGATCTCGCGAAGCCGCAGGTCGAGCTGCATTCGCTGCTGCTGGACGGTGCCGAGCTCCTGCTGGAGCCGCTGGAACTGCTTGAGGTCGTTCTGAAGCTTCGCCGGAAGTGCCACGGACCGTCCCACCGAGGGGCCAAGATAACGGCTTCGGGCTAACGCTTCGGGCGAGGGGCCGGAGCGTTCGCCTCCGCCGCGAGCGCGGTGGCAAGCGAAAGGTGGACCCATCCCAGGTAGGTGTTCAGCGCCGCGCGCATCGCGCCGGCATCGGCGGCCCGCACGGACACCTCGATGCGGCTCCCGCCCCGGTCCCGCACGTGGGCCGCGGCGCGGGCGAGCTCCCGGGCCGCCTCGGGCTTCAGCGCGCGTGCGACCCAGCGGGCCAGGTCCGGTCGTCCCCGCGTCGCGACCGTGAGGGTCGCGCTCCACCCCGGCGTCGGCCCGTTCATTCCTTCAGTCGCCGTTCCAGTCGGGCGAGCACGCGGTCGGTTTTCGCGGCCGCGGCTCGAACGTAGCCCGCGGGGTCGAACAGCGCCCCCACCGCGTCGGGCTTCAGGAGCCGGGAAACCGTGGGATCGGCCCGGGCGCGCTCGAGCAGGGAGGGCGGCTCGGACGGATTCCGGGTGAGCGTCCGCAGGAGCTCGTGCGCCTCCGCCCGGGCCAATCCTTTCGCGGTGAGCGCGAGCATCAGGTTCTCGGTCATCGCGGTGCCGCCGGCCCGGTCGATTCCTTGCTGCATCCGCGCGACGTCGACCTCCAGCCCCCGGAACACGTCCGTGAGCTTGGTCAGCAGATCGTCGGTGAGGAGGATCGCGTGCGGGATCACGACCCGCTCGTTCGCCGAGTTCGCGAGGTCCCGCTCGTGCCACTGGACCATGTTCTCGAGCGGGGGGAGGGCGAAGGCGCGGACAAGACGGGCGAGGCTGGTCACGGTCTCGGAGGTCGTGGGGTTCCGCTTCTGCGCCATGGTCGAGCTGCCGACCTGGTGCGCCTCGTCGAACGGCTCCGCGACCTCGCCGATCTCCGTCCGCTGGAGGTTGCGCACTTCCGTGGCGAGCCGTTCCGAGGTTCCCGCCACGAGGGCCAGCAGGTTGGTGAGCTCGGCGATCCGGTCGCGGCCCACGATCTGCGTCGGGGCCTCGTCCGCGGCGATCCCGAGCCGGCGCATCACGGAGGCCTCGATGGCCGCGGCGTGATCGCCGAAGCTGGCGCCCGTCCCCACGGCGCCCGCCATCTTGCCGACCACGAGCCGTGGCGCGAGCTCGTCCAGCCGGTCGCGATGGCGGACGACCTCGGCCGCCGCGACGGCCATCTTGTATCCGAAGGAGAACGGAACCCCGTCCTGTCCGTGCGTCCGGGCGATCTCGGCCGTGGCCCGGTGCCGACGGGCGAGCGCCGCGAGCGTGGACGCGAGCGCCGTGAGGTCCTCGCGCAGGAGCGCCACGGCCTCCTTGAGTTCGAGGGCGAGTGCGGTGTCCGTGATGTCGGCGCTGGTCGCGCCGTAGTGTACCCATCGGCCCGCCGGGCCGGCCGCCTCGGCGAGCGCGCGGGAGATTGCCATCACGTCGTGCCGCGTCGAGCGCTCGATCTCGTCGACCCGGTCCAGGGAAACCGACCGGAGGGTCGCCGCCCGCCCGATCGCCGCCGCGTCCGTTGCCGGGACGAGGCCCTCCTCGGCTTCGGCTTCCGCGAGCGCGGCCTCCACCCTCAGGGCGCGGGCGAGGCGGGCGCTGCGACCGAACAGATTGCGCACCTCCGGCCGGCCGTACCGGTACTCCAGAGGGCAGAAAAACGACGAGGAGTCGCTCGTCACGGCAGGGAACCGGGAGCGCGGTATTTAGCCTTCCGCCCGCGCCAGGCCGGCCGGGGTCGGTCGTCGGGGTGTCGTGTCGGCCGACGGCCTCTTGAGGGCGTTCCGGGATGGACCGGCCGACGGCATGCCCGGGATCCTGGTCGCCTTGGGAGGGAACGCTCTCCAGCGGGCCGGCGACGACGGTTCCTGGACGGCGGCTCGGAAGCAGGTCCGCTCCACGGTGCCCGTCCTCGCCGAGGTCGCACGGGGGGGGCGGGAGCTCGTCCTCACGCACGGCAACGGGCCCCAGGTGGGTGCCCTTCTCCGCCAGAACGAGCTCGCGTCGGCGGAGGTGGCGTCGCGTCCGCTCGACGTCCTCGGCGCCGAGACCCAGGGCCAGGTCGGCTATCTCATCCAGTCCGAGCTGTCGCCCGCCCTCCGCCGGGCGAAGGTCGACCGGATGGTGCTGACCGTCATCAGCCGGACCGAGGTCTCCGCCCGAGACCCCGCCTTTCGGCATCCCACGAAGCCGGTCGGGCGGTACTACACCGAGGACGAGTCGAGGGCCTTCCGTAAGCGGTTCGGCTGGGCGATGGGGTTCGACGGGGCGCGGGGGGGGTGGCGCCGGCTCGTCCCTTCGCCGCGCCCAGTCCGCTGGCTCGAGGGGCAAGCGGTCCGCCGCCTCCTCGAGGCGGGGCTGGGGACCGGCTGGATACCGGTCGTCTCCGGAGGGGGAGGAATCCCCGTCGTGCGCCGCGCGAACGGTGTCTACGAGGGGGTCGAGGCGGTCATCGACAAGGACCTCGCGGCCTCCCTGGTGGCGCGGGAGCTCGGGCTCGGGACGCTGGCGATCGTCACGGACGTGCCGGGAGCCGCCGCGTCGTTCGGCAAGCGGGGGGAGCGCTGGCTGAGGGAGATCTCCCGGAAGGAGCTCGAGGACCTCTTCCGCCGAGGCGAGTTCGGCGAGGGCAGCATGGCCCCGAAGGTCGAAGCCGGTCTCCAGTTCCTCCGGGGGGGCGGCCGGGAGTTCGTCATCACCGACATCCCGTCCCTGCCCCGCGCGTTGCGCGGCGAGGCGGGGACGCGAGTTCGGTGACCTCGGGCTACCGGCCCCGTCGCAACCAACGGTCGATGCCGGTGCCGTACTGAAGGGCCCGCTTGGGCCGCTCGGCGACGACCGCGGGAACCCCTCGGTGCCGCGCGAACGCCCGCCACAGCTTCTTGGGCGAACCCGCCGGCATCCGGTCCGCGATCGGGACGGCCGAGGCTGCCGCCACGAACCCGTCGTCCAGGAACGGGGCGCGGATCGTCCGGCCCAGAAGGTCGGCGACCCGCTGGGTCCGGGGCCAGTCGACCCCGAGAAGCCGGGCGAGGTCCTCGCGCGCTCGAACGGCGGCGTCCGCCGCGTTGAGGGGGGCGAAGTGAGCGTAGCCCAGGAACAGCTCGTCCGCGCCTTGGCCGCAGAGGAGTTCCCCTTCCGGGGCGAACTCGATCGCCAGGGCGAGCGCAACGAAGACGCTGAACGCCGTCGGGGCGAGCCCGTCGAGCTCCCCCGAAACCCGGGAACGGATCGCCTCGAGGTCCGCGGGACGAACCTCGCGCCCGGTCCACGGCAGCCCGATCTCGGCCGAGGAGAGCGCGGCGGCTCCCAGGTCGGCCGAGCCCGGCCGCCCGACCGTGAAGAGACGGGTCGCCGGCCGGTGGCGGAGCTCCCACGCCAGAAGCCCCGAATCCACCCCGCCGGAGAAGAGGATGCACACGGGCCCCTCACCGTCCCGCCACGGGGCCACGGCACGGTCGAACGCGGCCTCGAAGCTCGCGGGTGCGGCGGTGGCGGCCGGGTCGACGGGGGGCGGCATCGGACCGTGCGGTTCGCGAGCCGAACCGTTATGGCTCCCGAAGCGTGGTGGGGCGGATGGTGCTTGCGCCCGCCGTGTCCGCCCGTCGGGGGCGGCTTCGACGCGCCGTGTTCGTCGACCGGGACGGAACCCTCGACCCCGACCTTCACTACCTGCGGGAAGCGGACCGGCTCGAGGTGTTCCGCGGCGTGGGCCACGCTCTGCGGCTCGTCCACGAGCACGGCGAGGTCGTCGTCTGCGTGACGAATCAGTCCGGCGTGGAGCGCGGCTTCTACACGGACGAAGACGTGGAACGGATCCACGCGCGCATGAACGAGCAGCTCGCGGCCGACGGGACACGGGTCGACGCGTTCTACTACTGCCCGCACGCACCGGAGCGGGGATGCGACTGCCGAAAGCCGCGGACCGCCCTGTTCGAGCGGGCCGCGCGAGAGCTGGGCCTCGACCTGCGGGCGAGCGCCATGGTCGGCGACCGCGCCACCGACATCGAGCCGGGGCGCGCGCTCGGCATGGTGACCGCGCTCGTTCGATCGCCGGGTCACGAGGCCGAGGTCGACGCGGAGCTCGCCGCGCGGGGGGTCGTGGCGGACATCCGCGCCGATACGTTCGCCGGGGCCGTCCTGCGAGTCCTCGCGCGCGGGTAGCCGGGCCCGCTCGAAGTCGTTAAAGGCCGCGCCCCCTCGGAGCGCGAGCTCCTCCATGCTCTCGATTCTCGACTCGTTCGTCGGCGTCGTCGCCACAGTGGTCCTGGCGACGCTCGCGGTCGTCGGCCGCGCCCTGACGCCGCTCGCCGGGGCCGTGGCCGCGGTGTTCGGTGGGGTGATCGTGGTGACCGCGGGTTTCCCGTACCTCGTGTTGCTCGTGCTGTTCGTCGGGGCCAGTTCGCTGGCCACCCGCTACCAGTTCGAGGAGAAGCGGGGCCGCAACCTCCAGGAGGGTCAGGTCGGGGAACGGGGCGTCTCGAACGTGCTGGCGCACATCGTGATACCGACCGGCCTCGCGCTGGCGGGCGGTCTCGGGTTCGGCCACTCCGTGCTCATCGCGGTCTTCTACACCAGCGCCCTCGGGTTCGCGCTCTCCGACACTTTCGCGAGCGAGTTCGGCGTCCTCGCCGGTCACGCCCGGAGCATACTCACCCTCCGCGAGGTGACGCCGGGCACGAACGGCGGGGTCTCCGGCACCGGAGAGACGTTCGCCGTGGCGGCGGCGGTCGGGACCGCGCTCGTCGGGCTCGGCCTGTTCGTCCTGTTCCGCGCCCCGGTCGGCTCGGTGCCCCTCTTCCTCCTCGCCGTCAGCGCGGCCGGGTTCCTGGGATGCCAGGTCGACTCCGTGCTCGGGGAGACCCTCGAAAATCGGGGCTGGCTGACGAAGGGTTCGACCAATCTCCTCGGAATGCTCTCCAGCGTCTCGATCGCCTCCGCGATCGTCCTGGCGGTGCGGGGGCCATGGTGAGCCGACCGTCCCGCCCCCGCGGGAGCGTCGTCCTGTTGTCGGGGGGGATGGACTCCGGGACCTGTCTCGCCCGGGCGGTCCGGACCTCGCCGCCCGTCCACGCGCTTACCGTCCTCTACGGCCAGCGCCACGCCCGCGAGGTCCGCTCGGCCCGAGCGCTCGCGGCGCGGTTCGGGGTCGCGCGGCACGTCGTCGTACGGTTGCCCCTCGGCCCCCTGCTCGAGTCGTCCCTCACGCGTCGTTCCTCGCGTTTGCCCCGCGGGCGGTCGCGGCCGGGTCGGATACCCACGACGTACGTGCCGGCCCGCAACACGATCCTCCTGGCGGTCGCGCTCGGTTACGCCGAGAGCCACCGCCTCGCGGAGATCCACATCGGGGCGAACGCGATCGACTACTCCGGATACCCGGATTGCCGACCGCCGTTCCTCCGCGCGTTCGAGCGACTCGCCCGCCTCGGTACCAGGCAGGGAGCCTCGAGGGGCCCCGCGTTGCGAGTGGTCGCCCCGCTGCTTCGAATGACCAAGGCCGAGATCGTCCGGGAGGGGGAGCGGCTCGACGTCCCGTGGGCCCTGACGTGGAGCTGCTATGCCGGCGGCCGCCGGCCGTGCGGCCGGTGCGACGCCTGCCGGCTCCGGGCGCGCGGGTTCCGGGAGGCCCGGTTGACCGACCCGCTGGTCGGCCGCCGGTCCCGGACCCGAACCCGGGCGGGGGCGTGATCCTCGACCGAACCGCCCCCGGACCGGGACGCGCGCGCCTCTTACCCCGCAGGGCGCCGGCCGGGCCTACATCGTCTCGAGCGGCGCGACCCCGAGGAGCTCCAGGACGTTCCGCAGTGTCTGGCGCGACGCCGCCACGAGCGCGAGGCGGCTCGCGCGCTCGGCGCCCGAGCGCAGCACCGGTACCGCGTGGTAGAATCGGTTGAACTGTTCCGCCAGGTCGTGCGCGTACCCCGCGATCGCGTGCACGTGCGAGGTCCGCGCGGCGTACGCCACGACGCCGGGAAATCGGGAGAGCGTCCGGACGAGCGCGACCTCGTCGGGGTCGACAAGGCGCGACGGGTCGAAGGGGTACGGGGGACCCTCGGCCTCGCCCTTCCGCAGAACGCTCGAGGCCCGGGCGTACGAATACTGGACGAACGGGCCGCTGCGGCCCTCGAACGAGAGGGCGTCCTCCCATCGGAACCGGACCGCCTTGTCCGGCGCGACGCGCACGATGTGGTACCGGACGGCTCCCGTCGCCACCGCCTCCGCGATCCGTTCGACCTCGGAGGCCGGAAGGTCCGGTCGCCGAGCGAGCACCTCGCCGCGGGCTCGCTCGACCGCCTCCTCCAGGAGCTGGTCCAGCCAAACGGCGGACCCGCCGCGCGTCGACATCCGGCCCCCCTCGGGGACCGTGATGTCCTGGTAGATCACGAACGCCGGACGGTGGGACTCGCCGATCGCGGCGAGGAGCGCCTCCAGCGTGCGGGCATGGAGCCGGTGGTCCTGCCCGAGGACGTCGATCACGCGGGCGAACCGAGCGAACTTCGCCAAGTGGTAGGCGACGTCCCGGGTCACGTACAGGCTGGTCCCATCGCCCCGCTGGAACACGACCTTGGTCGACTCCTTCGGGAGGGCGAACCCGCCGGCGTCGATCGCCCAGGCGCCGTTCTCCTCCCGGACGGCCAGGGTCGACGCTCGGAGCCGGTCGAGCGTCCGCTCCACCGACCCGTCGCGCAACAGGTCCGACTCCCAGACGAACTCGTCGAAGCCGATCCCGAGACGCGCGAGGGACGCGAGCATCCCCTCGAGGATCTTCCCCGCGATCGCGCGATGCTCCGGCGGGGGGGACCCGGACTCTATCTTCCGGACGACCTCCGCCACCTCGGCCGCCGCACCGGGATGCTCCTTCAGGTAGGCGCTGGTCGCCGGGTACGGCCGGCCCCATCGGAGGTCGACCTTGTCGTCCGGGCCCTCCCTACCCTCGACGCTCGCTCGGATCGGCTCGGGCCAGGAGTCGCGGGGCTTTCCCCAGATCCATGTGACCATCGCCGCCTGCCGCCCCATGTCGTCGATGTAGTACTGGGTCGTGACACCGGCACCGGCGGCGCGCAGCACGCGCGTGAGGGTGTCGCCGATGATCGCGTTCCGTACGCGACCGATGTGGAACGGGCCCGTCGGGTTCGCGCTCGTGTGCTCGACGCACACCGCCCCCTCCTGGGGCGGTCCCCGACCATACGCGTCGCCCCGCTCGAGAACGAGGGAGAGGGTAGCGCGCACCAGCTCCTCCGGCACGACCCGGAAGTTGAGGTAGGCTCCCTTCGCGGCCGGCGCGGTGAGCGAGGGGGTCGGGGGGAATCGCTCGGCCAGTCGTAGCGCGAGCTCGTCCGCCGGGGTTCCGGCGAGGGAGGCCAGCCGGTGAACGGGAAACGCCAGGTCCCCCTCGGGCCCCCCTTCCGCGTCGAGAAGGGTCCGGACCTCGCTCTCGGGGAGCGAAAGGCCGACCGCGCCCGCCGCCCGAACGATCCCGGACGACGCCGCCGCGATCCACGGCGTCCACGGGTCGGTCGCGACCGCTTCTCCCGAGCCCGCGGTCGTCACGCCTTTCTGCTCCGTCGCGAAGCCGCTTTACGGGAGCCGCCGTCTTAACGGTTCTCGATGTCGTCGCTCTTCCTCGTCCGGTATGGCGAGCTCGCGCTCAAGTCGCCCCCGGTGCGTCGCGAGTTCGAGCGATCGCTCCGCCGGAACATCGTGGAGCAGTTCGTCCGGGACGGGGTCGCGGTCCGGCTCCGATCCGACCGGGGGCACCTGTACGCCGAGGCCGACGCCCCGGACCGGGCCGTGCAGGTCCTCCGACGGGTCTTCGGCGTCACCTCCGTGAGCCGGGTTATCGAGGTCCCGACCGACCGGGCGACGATCCGCGATCGGCTGCTCGAGCACGCGGACGAGCGCCTGGTGCCGAACTCGTCGTTCGCCGTCCGTGCCCGTCGGACCGGCAGTCACCCGTTCACGAGCCAGGAGCTCGCCCGGGACCTCGGGTCGGACGTGATGGCGCGCTTCGGGGACCGCGGCCTCCGGGTGAACCTGGGAGCCCCGGACGTCGAGCTGTTCGTGGAAGTCCGCGGACCTCGGACGTACCTGTACTTCGACCGCACGCCGGGTCCCGGAGGACTTCCGCTCGGGGTCGCCGGTCGCCTCGTCGCCTTGGTGGACGGCCCCCGGGGCGCCCTCGGCGCCTACCTGATGATGAAGCGGGGATGCCGGGTGGGGCTGGTGGCGGTCCCCGACGGGGAACCGCTGGCACGGCAGGTCCTCGGCCGGTTCGACCCCGCCGTCCAAATCACGACCGCCCGCCCGGACCCCGGGGAGGTGTCGAGGGTCCTCGGGGGTCTCGCCGATACGGTGCGGGCGGACGGGGTGGTGCTGCCGATCGGGGTCGACGACTACCCGGCGGCTCGAGCCGCGTGGGGCGATCGAGTCCTCTTCTCGCCGACCGTGGGCCTGACCGACGCGGAGGTGATGCAGCGGTGGAAGAACGTGGAGACGCTGGCGAGCTAGACCCGCCTTCTCCCCCAACGGACCCGGAGACCGGCGCCGCCGAGCCCGCGAGCGACCTCCCGACCTCGGCCGGGCGACGTCGTTCCGCGGGGCGGGCTCCCCCCGTCTGCGACGACTCGGGGGCGGAGCTGCGCGAGCGCGTTCGTCGGTGGACCCGGTTGCGGGAGCGCCTCGAGGCGAGCCGGGCCGCCGAGACCGCCTCCCCGCCTCCGGACGAACCGCCCGCGGCCGAACGCACCGCCGGCCGTTGAGGGGCGCCGAGGGCTACGTTTATCAAGGGAGCCCGGGTGGGCCGGCCGGGTTCGAAGCGAAAATGCCGACGTACACCGTGCGCGGGACCTTCTACGCCCGGCGCGGCTATTGGCAGCGGTTCTCGAAGCAGCACGACGCGGCGACCCCCGAGATCGCGCGCGAGTGGGCGCTCTCCGAGATCGGCGGTTGCCACTCCGTGAAGCGGTCCGCGGTCCGCATCGAGTCGATCGTCGAATCGGCCCCGTCATGAGCGCCGGACGGATGCCGAGCCCCGAGCGCCAGGTCCAGGAGGACCTCATGCGGCTGGAGGCCTACCGGGGCCAGCTGAACACGCTCCTCCAGCAGCATCAGATCCTGACCGCCTCGCGGCAGGACCACGTCCGAGCGCGCGAGAGCCTGGAAGGGATCGACCGAGCCGCGGCGGGGACCGAATTCCTGCTGCCGCTGGGTGGCGAGTCGTTCGTCCGGGGCTCGGTCGCCCGGGACGCACCGGTCCTGATCGGGATCGGTTCGGGTCTCGTGGTCGAGATGGACCGGTCGAAGGTCGTGGAGCTCTTGGCCCAACGCCTCGGCCGGATCGACACGGCCGTCCGTGACCTCGAGGGCAAGATGACCTCGCTCGACGAGCGGATCCAGCAGATCTCCTCGCGACTCGAAGCCGCGGAGCGCTCGGCGGGAGCCCCGGCCGATGTGGGCCGCGCTTAAGGCCCGCTTGCGACGCGACCGGGAACAGCCCGGAGCGTCGCCGCCCCCGCCGGCCCCCGCGCGTCCGCCCCCTTCCCCCCCGAGGAGTCCGACGGCGGCGCGGTCGGGGCCGCAGCCGCCGCCCGCGCCGGCCTCACCGGCCCCGGGGGACGCCTCGCTCTTCTCGGACGGTTTCTTCGGCCAGAAGCTCAAGGAATCGACCATCGAGGACGTTCTGGACGACCTCGAGATCGTCCTCCTCCAGTCCGACGTCGCCCTCCCCGTAGTCGAGCGTCTCCGCCGGGGCCTGCGCAAGGAGCTCACCGGCCGGAAGCTCCGCTCGGGGGTGGAAGCGGAGGAGGCGATCCGGGCGTGCCTCGAGCGCTCGATCCGGGCGATCCTGGCGCAGCCGCCGATCGATCTGGTCGCGAGAATCCGGGCGCACTCGCCCAAGCCGTACATCATCCTCTTCGTCGGCGTGAACGGGAGCGGCAAGACCACCACCGTCGCGAAGTTCGCCGGGTGGCTCACGTCCCAGGGGCTCCGCAGCGTGATCGCCGCGGGCGACACCTTCCGTGCCGGCGCGATCGAGCAGCTCCTGGTCCACGGCGAGCGCCTGGGGATCCGGGTCGTCCGCCAGCAGGAGGGGAGCGACCCCGCGGCCGTGGCCTACGACGCCGTCGAGCACGCGCGCGCGAAGGGCGTGGACGTCGTCCTCGTGGACACCGCCGGTCGCCAGCACACGAACGAAAACCTGATCGAGGAGGCGAAGAAGATCCGTCGGGTCGTCTCGCCGTCGCTGACGCTCTTCGTAGGGGACGCGCTGAGCGGCAACGACGTCACCGAACAGGCCCGACTCTTCGAGCAGTCGATCGGGCTGGACGGCCTCGTCCTCACGAAGCTGGACGCCGACGCGAAGGGCGGGGCCGCGCTCAGCGCGACGTTCGTGATCAAGAAGCCGATCCTCTTCGTGGGCGTCGGCCAGGCGTACGAGGACCTCGTGCCGTTCGATCCCGACTGGATGGTCCGCCGCCTGTTCGCGGAGGGGACCGCCGGGTGAGCGCCCGGATCGACGTCGTCCTCGTCCGTCCGAAGGAGGACGGCAACGTGGGCGCGGCCGCGCGCGCCGCCCGCAACTTCGGCGCCGCGCGGCT
>JASHSP010000128.1 GCA_030038655.1 Thermoplasmata archaeon
GATCCCCGAGGTGCTCGACACCTCGACGCTCGTGCCCGAGTACTCGGTCACGAAGTTCGCGATATCGTCCTGAACCCGGACGCCCTAGCGCCGCGGCGGGGCGCCGCCGCCGTCGGCGCTGGCGCGGGACCGGCGGAGCGGCTCGCGGCGGCGCCGGCGAGGGGGGCGGCGTCCCGTAGAGCGCCTCGACCGTGAGCGGGTGCTCGTTGTGCCAGGCAATGCCCTCCACGTAGGCGGCGAACGTCTCGAGGCTCGTGAACAGCGGGATCCCAAGCTCGACCGCGCGCCGTCGCAAGACGTACTCGTCCTCGAGCATCCGCTCGAACTTCTCCTGGGTGAGCGAGAGTGGCACGTTGAGGAGGAGGTCGATCTCCCCCCGGTCGATCGACTCGAGCACGTTCGGGTGCCGGTCCGGCTCCGAGACCTTGTGCAGGATGCGGACACCGCGCACGCCGTGCTCGGACAGGAAGGCGCCGGTGTCCTCGGTCGCCACCACGCGGAGGCCGATCTCCCGGAGCCGGCGCGCGGTGGGGAGGAGCTCCTCCTTGAGGCGCCGCCCCCCGACGGAGAGGAACGCTTCGCCCCGTCGCGGGACGAGCTTCACCCCGGTCGCGACCAGCGCCTTCACGAGCGCGTCCGAGAACGTCGGGCCAAAGCAGGCGACCTCGCCCGTGGACTGCATCTCTACGCCGAGGAGCGGGTCCGACCCTGCGAGCTGGAGGAACGAGAACTGGGGGACCTTCACGCCCCAGCGACCCGGGGGGAGCGGCGCGACGCCCTCCCGGGACAGCGGGTGGCCCAGCATAGCCCGCGCGGCCTCGCGAAGCAGCGGCACCCCGGTCGCCTTCGCGAGGAACGGTAGCGAGCGGCTGGCCCGCAGGTTGAGTTCGATCACCTGGTACGCTCGGTCCTTCACCAGGAACTGGACGTTGAACGGGCCGCGGATCGCCAACGTCCGCGCGAGCCGGGTCGCGGCGTCCAGGAGCTGGCGTTGGACCTCCTCCTCCGTGTGGCGGGGCGGCAAGCAGAAGATCGCGTCGCCCGAATGGACCCCGGCCTGCTCGACGTGCTCGAGGATCCCGGCGACCAGCACGCGCGTACCGTCCGAGATGGCGTCCAGCTCGATCTCGTCCGCTCCCTCGACGAACTTCGTGATCACCACGGGGTGTTCGGGGGAGACCCGCGTCGCCTCCGAGAGGAACTGGCCGAGGTCGGAGCGGCCGTTGATGACCCGCATCGCCTGCCCGCTGAGCACGTACGACGGCCGCACGAGGACCGGGTAGCCGACGTCCTCCGCGAACGCGCTCGCTTCCTCGACGGTCGTGAAGGCGCGCCACGCCGGCTGCGGGATCCTCAGGCTCTCCAGGAGGCGCGCGAACCGGGCGCGGTCCTCGGCGGCGTCGATCGACTCCGAGGAGGTGCCCAGGATCGGGATACCGCACGCCGTGAGGAGCGGCGTCAGGTTCTGGGCCAGCTGGCTGCCGACGCAGGTGACGACGCCGGCGAACCGCTCGAACTCGAAGATGTCGCGGACCCGCTCGAGCGTGATCTCCTCGAAGTAGAGCCGGTCCGAGCGGTCGTAGTCCGTCGAGACGGTCTCCGGGTTCGAGTTGAGGACCGCCACGCCGGGGAGGCCCTCGGCCCGCAGCCCCTCCACCAGGTTCATCGTCGACCAGTCGAACTCGACACTCGAGCCGATGCGGTAGGGACCCGCGCCCACCACGAGCGCCGAGCCGGCCGGCATCGGGACGACGTCGTCGGCGTCCGCGCGGTAGGTAACGTAGAGGTAGTTGGTCCGCGCCGGCCACTCGCCGGCGAGCGTATCGATCATGCGGACCCGGGGACGGATGCCGGCCGCGAGGCGCCTCCGGCGGACCTCCTCCTCGTCCAGATGGGCCGCCCGGCCTATCGCACGGTCGGAGAGTCCGAGTTCCTTGGCGCGACGCAGGAGCCGGGCGTCGACCGCCCCTCCGGGACCCCGCCCCAGCTCCCGATGCGCGCCCTCGATCTCCCCGAGCGCGTCCACGAACCAGCGGTCGATGAACGAGACCCGGCTGATGACGTCGGCGGCGATCCCGGCGCGCAGCGCCTCGAGCACGCAGAACAGGACGTCGGGCGTAGGGGCGCCGAGGTCGGCCAGGATCGCCTCCGGAGAACGGGGCTCCCGGGGCGGGACCAGGTCGGCTCTCGGGTCGGTCATCCGCACCGCCTTCGAGAGGGCCTCCGGGAACGACGCCCCGATCCCCATCGCTTCGCCCACCGACTTCATGGACGGGCCGAGCCGTCGGTCCGCGCGAGCGAACTTGTCGAGGTCCCACCGCGGGAGCTTCACGACCACGTAGTCGAGCGACGGCTCGAAGCACGCGGTCGTGACCCCCGTCACCCGGTTCTTGAGCTCCGGGAGGGTGTAGCCGAGGGCCAGTTTCGCCGCGACGTAGGCGAGCGGATACCCCGTCGCCTTGCTTGCGAGGGCGCTCGAGCGCGAGAGCCGCGCGTTGACCTCGATCGCGAAGTACTCCTCGCTCTCCGGGTCGAGGCAGAATTGGATGTTGCACTCGCCGATGATCCCGCACTCCGCCACCGCGCGGAGCGCCGCCTGCCGGAGCCGCTGGTACTCGGCGTCGTCCAGCGTCTGGCTCGGCGCGATCACGACGTTGTCCCCGGTATGGACCCGCATCGCGAGGACGTTCTCCATGTTGCAGACCGTGAGGGCGTTCCCGCGGGCGTCGCGGACGACCTCGTACTCGATCTGCTTGAACGAGCCGACGTACCGCTCGAGCAGCACCTGGTGGACCGGACTGGCCCGAAGGCCGCGCCCGACGACGTCCCGCAGCTCCTCGGCGTTGTGCGCCACGCCGCCGCCGCGTCCGCCGAGGGTGAACGCGACCCGCACGATCACGGGGAACCCCAAATCGCCGGCCGCGGCCACCGCCTCCTCGAAGGAGTAGACCGCGCGACTCGGGAGCGTGGGGACCCCGGCGCGCGCCATCGACCGGACGAACTTCGCCCGGTCCTCGGTCGCCCGGATCCCGGAGAGCGGCGTTCCGAGGACCTTCGTCCCCGCGCGGTTCAGGATCCCCTGGTCGGCGAGCTGGATCCCGCAGTTGAGGGCGGTCTGGCCCCCGAACGACAGGAGGATCCCCCCGGGCCGTTCCGCGTCCAGGATCGCCGAGACGAACTCCGGGACGAGCGGTTGGAAGTAGACCTTCCCGTTCTTCGGCGGGTCGGTCTGGAGCGTGGCGATGTTCGGGTTCACGACGATCGCGTAGATCCCCTCCTCCTCGAGCGCCTTCAGGCACTGGCTCCCCGAGTAGTCGAACTCCCCCGCCTCGCCTATCTTGAGCGCGCCGCTGCCGAGGACCAGGACCTTCTCGGGGAGCGAACGCGTCATGCTCGCCGGCGGACCCTCCGCACGAACTCGTCGAAGACGAACCCGGCTTCCTGGGGGCCCGGGTGGCCCTCGGGGTGGCCCTGGAGCGCGAGGAGCCGCCCCGCGGGGTCCCGGAGCCCTTCGAGCGTGCCGTCGTCCGGGTTGGACCCCCACGGCTCGAGGCCGGTACCCCTCAGGGACGCCGGGTCCACGGCGTAGCCGTGGTTCTCGCTCACGATCAGCGCCCGCCCGTCGGGGAAGCAGATCGTCTTGTTCTGCCCGCGGTGGCCGTACTTGAGCTTGAACGTCGAGCCGTTCCGCGCGAGCGCGATCAGCTGGTGGCCGAGGCAGATCCCCAGCGTTACGACGTCCCGGTTCGACGGCCGGCCAAGCTCGTGAATCGTCGCCTCGAGCGCCGCCGGGTCGCCCGGGCCGTTCCCGACCAGGAGACCGGCGACGCGTCGTCCCTCCCACCTCCGGGGCACCTCGTGGTCGAAGGGGAGGCGGAGGACGCGCACCCCCCGGGCCAGCAGGGCCCGGAAGATGCTCGATTTGACGCCGCAGTCCAGGACGGCGACCAGGGGGCCCGGACCCTGCGCGAGGACGGACGGCTTGCGCGGCGATACCTCCTCCATGAACTTCTCCTGGGCGTACTCCGGGGCGCGGCGGATCGTCGAGGCGAGGTCCTCGTCCGACGGGGAACGGCCGAGCGGCGCGACGTCCACCACCCCGCGGAGGACCCCGTGCGAACGCAGGTGTTCGGTCAGGCGTCGCGTGTCGACTCCACGGACGCCCGGCACGCCCTCGGCCGCGAGCCACGCATCGAGCGTCCGGCCCATCGCCCAGTGGTGGGGTCGGGTCGTCCCGCGGACGATCGCCGCGCGCACCTGGACCTCCGCGCTCTCGAGGTCCGGCAGCCCGTCCGGCCCGTCGGCCCGGGCGGGCGGAACGCCGTAGTTGCCGAGCAGCGGATAGGTGAACGTGAGGATCTGGCCCCGGAACGAGGGGTCGGTGAGCGACTCGGGGTACCCGGCCATCCCGGTCGTGAAGACGACCTCGCCGGCGCGACGGACCGGGGCGCCGAAGCCGTCGCCGTCGAACCGGGTCCCGTCCTCGAGAAAAAGAGTCCCCCGCAGGCGCGTCTCGTCGGCGCGGGCCGGCACGGGCGTCGGGAACCCGAATGCGAAGAGGAGACGGTGCGCCCATAACCCTTGCCGTGTCCGACGGCCGGCCCGTCGCGCCGCGCGGTTCGTGCGGTCGGCGAGCCATCAAATCCTACCGACGGGTGGTCGCGGCCATGCCCGGCTTTCCTCGGCTCAGGGACGCCTACGACCTCGTCGTCGTCGGGGGCGGACACGCCGGTCTCCAGGCCGGGTTGAAGGCGGGCCTCCTGCGGAAGACCGCGGTCGTCATCGACCGGGGCCCGAAGTACTCCCGGTCGTACTACGCGCCGCGGATGGACAACATCCCAGGCTTTCCCGAGGGGGTCTCGGGGCACAAGCTCCTCGACCTGCAGATCGCCGCCGTCCGAAGGGTCGACGAGTTCGTCGACTACGTCACCCCCGCTCGGGTTGCCTCCGCCGAGCGGAGCGGTTCCGGCTACGCGGTGGGCTTCGAGTGGCTGAAGCAGTCGCTGGTCGCGCGGGGGTCCGTCCTCGTGCTCGCGATGGGTGTGGTCGATCGCATCCCGGAGGTCGGCGGCAAGATCGATCCGATCTTCCCGTGGGCGAACCAGGCGATCGTCGACTTCTGTCTCATCTGCGACGGCCACGACCTGGCCGGCAAGACCGTCGCGGTGATCGGTCACGACGCGTTCGCGGCGCGCACGGCGCTCGACATCCTCGAGTTCGCCCCGAAGGGGGTCGAGCTCCTTACGCACGGCCGCCCGCTCCTCGCCGACGAGGACGCGGACGAGCGCGCCGCGCTGCGGTCGGCGCTCGACGAGAGGAACGTTCGCTCGTTCGACTCGGAGATGGTCGGGTTCGACGAGATCCGCGAGAAGCGGTTCGGGGTCCGGTTCGCCGACGGGAGCCACCGCAGCTACGACCGCGGGTTCTCGGCGCTGGGCTGGTACGACCAACACGCCGCGATCCCGCGGTCGCTCGGCTGCGCGTTCGACCCCGATGGCTTCGTGCGGACCGACGACGACGCGCGGGCACTCTCGGCGGAGACCGGCGAACCCATCCCCGGACTCTACTGCGTCGGCGACCTTCGCAACGGCTGGAAGCAGATCCCGGAGGCGTGGTCGTACGCGGAGCGGGCGGTCATCCACGCGTGGGCCGAGTACGCGGGGATGCCCGGCGGCCCGCCTCCGTATCCGTGACGCGTCGGCGGGTTCGATCCCCCGGTAGACCCCGCAGCCTCGGCCGTGCGGCCGGGCGTCGGAGGGGGGCACGACCGGCTCGGTATCACGCGGTCCGGGGTGGCGCGGCGACCCCGAGGTGCCGCGTCAGCTCGACCAGGTCCTTCGCCACGGCCGAGGCACCGGCCGCGAGGAACCTCTCGGTCGTCATCCCCGAATTCGCCGTGTCCGACGGATCCGGCATGACCGCGTAGAAACGAACGCGCGCCCTCGTGCCGCACTCCGCATCGATCAGATGGTCCCCCACGAAGAGGGCGCGTTCGATCGGGATGCCCATCTCCTTGAGCAACAGGAGCAGCGACTCGGGGGACGGCTTCGCCGGTCCGGGGCTGCTCCGCGACCGGAGGTAGCCGAAGAACGGGTCGAGCTTCGTTTGGCGGAGCGCGGCGCGCGCAAACCGCTCCGAGCTGCGCGTGAGGATCCCGAGGCGGAAGCCCCGGGCGGCGAGGCCTCGCAGCAGCGGCTCGGCGCCCGGGCGGGCCACGGTTCGCGGCAGCGCCTGCATCTCGATCGCGTCGATCGCCTTCTGGTACTCCGACTCGAACTGCCAGAACCGGCCTTCCGGGAAGCCCGCCGCCCGCATCTCCTCGCGCGCGGTCTCGACGATTCGATGGACCGGCTCGCGCGCCGAGAGGTGGCCGGGCACCACGCCGTGGGCCTCGGCGAGCCGGATCACTTCCGCGCGGATCTTGCCGAAATCGTGGTGGGACAGCACGAGCGTGCCGTCCAGGTCGAAGACGACGCCGAGGAGGGGCTCCAGGAACTGCGGTTCCGCATCGCGAGGGGGCATCCGTCCACCGCCAACACCACCACCCGGTCGGGCAGGCGTTAAGGGTTTGCTTCGAAGCGAACGCGCTCCGGGCGGACGCCCCGCTAGCGGCGGGTGCCCCGCGGGGCGGACCCGGCGCGGGTGCGGCGGAGCGTCACGACCGACTCCCGGAGACCGAAGCTCCGACGTTGCCCGCTCCGTCGCGTACGGGCCACCTCGATCGCCTCGATGGAGAATCCCGCTCGCCGACCGATCCGGGCCAGGAGGAGGTCTCCGGGGACGTACACGCCCGCGAGGAGCGAATCGCCCACCACGAGCACGAGCCGGCCGTCCGGCTTCAGCGCGCGGTGGACGCGGACGAGCACCCGGCGGAGGTCGGCGAAGTACCGGTGGACGACCGCATGCATGTCGTCGCGGCGGTAGTTTCGCTTGCGCGCGATGTTGTCGCGGAGGCGGCCGAGGATCTCGCGCAGCCACGGGTCCGGAAGGTCCCGGAGGGCCCGGTACGCCGCGGTCTCCGACCGCGGAAGGTTGTCGCACGCCACCTCGGCACCCCGCAGGGCCCGGAGGTCCGCATACGACCGGGCGTAGCCGAGCCACGCGAGGTCGATCTTGTAGTTCATCACGTAGTCCATCCCGTTGACGTAGGGCGGGCTCGTGATCGCGAGGTCGATCGACCCCGGCGGGGCGCCCTCGTGCCGGGCATCGCGCGCCTCGACCAGCGCCGGCGGCCCCCAACGGTCCCTCGTCGCGGCCGCCCCTTCCAGGTCGGACTGCATCTCGAGGATCGCCGCGCGGAACCGCTCGACCGGAGTGGGGCCGCCCGGGTCGCGCCGGCGACCGTACCCGAGACACGGCGAGCGGTGGAGCCGGCTCGAGGGGATGAGGATCCGACCGAACGCGACGCGCACCGCGTCCGCGACCGGCGAGCCCTCGGGGGGAAGCACGTTGCGGAGCCGCCGCAGCTCGTCGAGCGTCGCGCCGTCGAACTGGCGGCGTGTCTCCCGCAGGAACGGAAGCACGCCCGGCGTCGTTCGGTCCGTCGCCCGGACCACGGCCTCCCCGGCGCGTCCCAGATCGTCCGGGCCCAGCTCGAATCGGGTCTTCACCCGTGCGGCGAGAACCGCGGGCGGGAGCAGCTCGAAGCCCACGGCCCTCAGGCCGCTCCTCCGGGCCTCTACCAGCGTCGTGCCGCTGCCCGCGAACGGGTCGAGTACGCTCGCGCCCGGCGGCAGGCCGCGGCGCGCGATCATCCCCTCCACGAACTCCGCGGAGTACCCCTGGACGTACGGCCACCACCGGTGGACCGGAGTCGACTCGTTCGACCGAAACGTGATCGGCCCGTTGTAACGGGCCAGTCCGATCCCTTCCTCCCGCCGGAACCGCTCTACGAACTCGGCGGGGTCGACGAAATCGTCGCGCGTCTCGAGCCGTTCGAAGTCACGGAGCATCCAGAGCCCACGGCCCATCCGGAGCACCTCGCCGTCCCGGCGGAGCGTATCGAGCGCGGCCTCGACCCGGACCGGCGAGTCGTCGAGGCGCGACGCCAGCTGGAGGACCGTCGCCCCGAGGGCCCCGGTGTCCGAGAGGGCCGCCCGTAGCGCGTCCGGGAACGCGTCCGGCTCGGAGGGCACGGGCTCCCGAAACGCTCCGGCGTTAAGAGGAGGGGTCACCGGGGCTCGTAGGGCGGGTCGACGCCCCCTTCGCGATCCGAGCGAGGTCGGCCCGGGCCTGCTGCCGCATGCGGCGCCGTCCCGCCTCCAGCCGGAGGGCCCAGGCCGTACCATGGAGCTCCGGGTCCAGGGTTGCGAGCGCGATGTCGAGGTCGTGGAGGCGCCCGAGCCGGCCCTGGAGCCGGCGGAGGGGCGGCGTCACGCGCCCGACCGCCTCCGGCGAGACGGGCGCGACGAGGTCGGCGAAGTGGCGGAGCTGGCGGACGCGGATCCGGAGCCGGTGCAGCCGTGCCGGCGTGGGGCGCCGCCGCGCCTTCGCGCGCGCCTTCCGGACCTTCGCGTGCCGTTCGGCCGCCTCCGCGGCGAGAAGTAGGTGGAGCCGCGCGGCCGGTCCCCTGGCGGGGGGCCGCCCGAGGAACGTGCCGATCTCGGAGAAGAGCCCCCGCTCGCGCTCCGTCTTCAGGAAGGCGCGCAGCAGCTCGCGGCCCGTGCGGGCATCGTCTCGTAGCCGCATCAGGAAGCGCTGGACACGCGCCGTCTCCTCCCGGTCGTCCCCGGCTCGGGCGTGCCGGGCGAAAAGGTCGATCGTGACGTCCTTGTCCCGGACCCGGCCCACCAGGCGAGCCAGGCGTCGCGCGCGAGGGACCAGCGGCTCCAGCCGGATCGCTTCGCGGCGCGGCAACACGCGCGCCCACACGACCAGCCCCCCCGCGAGCCGCCGAAGGTCGCGATGGAGGTCGTGCAGGACCTCGGGCGAGGCCTGCGGATGGCGGATCACCGAATCGACCGACCGGTCGACCCGGGCGAGCACGCGGACCAGGTGGGCTCGAAGCCGAGCCGGCTCGGCCGTCCGTCGCTTCGCGGCCGTCGATCCCACCGCGCCCCGCACGGCCGTCGCGATTGTAAGCCGTTCGGTGCGAACCGCGCGACGCGCGCATCGTTCGTGCGAAGGCCTATAGTCCCGGTTCCCTCACCGGGAACGTGGGCCGCCAGCGCACCTCCGAGGTCGACGGGGACCGCGGCCTCGTTCGCCCGGCCGAGACCGTCGGTGTGATCGACATCGGGTCGAACACGGCCCGTCTGGTGGTCTTCGAGACGTCCAGCGAAGGGACGATCCGGCCGGTCTACGAGGCGAAGGACTCGCCGCGCCTCGGCCTCGGGACCGGGGAGGACGGGGCGCTCTCGGAGGCCGCGTTCGCGCGCGGCGTCGGGACGGTGCGGCGGTTCGCCGGCATCCTCCGAGCTCTCAGGACCTCGCGGACGCTCGCGGTGGCCACGAGCGCGGTCCGCGAGGCGCCCAACGGTCCCGATTTCGTCCGCGAGGTGGAACAGGCAACCGGGGTCGCGCTGCGGATCGTGTCCGGCGTCGACGAGGCCCGGTACGCGTACCTCGGCGTCGCGGCGACCGGCGAGCTCCGGGACGACATCGTCTGCGACCAGGGCGGCGGATCGCTCCAGCTCGCCGAGGTTCGGGGCGGCGTGCTGCGCAACTCGATCAGCCTGCCGCTCGGGTCGCTCCGGTTGTCCCAGCGATTCTTCGAGCACGACCCTCCGAAGCGCCGCGAGCGGGACGAGCTTCGGGGGAGCGTGCGGGAGACGCTCGCGTCGGCGGTCGAGGCGTTCGGCGGGCGGCCGGACCGGCTGGTGGCCGTCGGCGGTACCGTTCGGGCCCTGGCCCGGGCGTCGATCGAGCTGCGGGAGTTCCCGATCCGACGCGTGCACGGGTACCTGCTCTACGACCACGACATCGAGGCGCTCGAGGAACTGCTGGGCGAGATGCCGGCGGCGAAACGCAAGGCGGTCCCGGGGATCGGCTCCGACCGCGCGGACGTCGTGCTCGCGGGGATCACCGTGATCGAGGAGCTGGAGCGGGCGGCCCGGGTCGACCACGTCGTCGTCTCCGGCGCCGGGATCCGGGAGGGGGTCGCCCTCGAGGCAATCGGGGCGAAGCTCCCGGTCCGGGCCGAGGAGCTCGTCGACCGGTCGATCGCGGCCGCGGCGTCCTCCTTCGCGTTCCGGGTCGACCACGGCCGCGAGGTCAGTGCGTCCGCGCTAGCCCTGTTCGACCTCCTGGCACCGAAGTTCGACTGGGGCGTCGGGGAGCGCCTCGCGCTCCGCGCCGCGGCCGGGATGCACGACGCCGGGATCGCCGTCGACCTCTGGAACCATGCGCAGCATTCGAGCTACCTCCTGCGGAACTACCCGATCTGGGGTTTGGACCAGCGGCAGGGGCTGCTCGCCTCGATGGCGGTCTACCTCCACGAGGGGGACGACCCTCCGTCGGAATGGAAGAAGGGGTTCCTCCCGATCATCCGGGGGGCCGACTTGGACACCGCGATCCGACTGGGGGCGATCCTCGAGGTCGCCGAGCTGCTGAGCTCCGTCCGCCCCCGGTTCTCCCTGGCGAGTGGGGGCCGGTCCTTGGCGGTGTCCTTTTCTTCGGCCGCCGATACGACGCTTCCCAGCCGCTGGGCGGAGAAGGTCCGCAAACCGATGGAGCGCGTCTTCGACCTCGAGGTCCGGGTGCCCGATGCCTGAGACCGCGAGCGTCGGGCACGGCTTCCCCGGCCGGCTGATCGTCTTCGAGGGGCTCGACGGCAGCGGGAAGTCGACCCAGGCGGCGCTGCTCGGGAAGTGGCTGTCGTCCCGGGGGTATCGGGTGTTCTTCACGGAATGGAACTCGTCCGAGCTGGTCGCCAACGTGATCCGGCGTGGCAAGAAGAAGGGCCTTCTCACCCCGACCACGTTCAGCCTCCTCCACGCCACCGACTTTGCGGACCGGTTCGACCGGCAGATCCTGCCGCCGCTCCGCGCCGGCTACCTGGTCGTCTGCGACCGGTACGCCTACACCGCGTTCGTCCGGGACGCGGCCCGCGGGTGCGACCCCGACTGGGTCCGGACCATCTACTCCTTCGCGCCCCGCCCGGATCGGACGTTCTACTTCCGGGTGCCGGTCTCGGTGACACTGCGGCGGAAGATCGCCTCTCGGCTCAAGATCAACTACTACGAGGCCGGCATGGACCTCGGCCTCTCAGACGACGTGGAGGAGAGCTACACCAAGTTCCAGTCCCGCCTGAAACGGGAGTACGAACGGATCGCGGCCGCCGACCAGTTCACGATCATCGACTCGACCCGCCCGGTGGAGGCGATCCAGGCCGACCTGCGGACGAACCTCGCGCCCCTCCTCGACCGCTTCCCGACCGGATCGGACCTGATGCATGACGGGTAGGACGTACGGGACCCGGCCCCCGGGGATGCCCCACGAACCGCTCCGGGGTCGCCTCATCGTGATCGAAGGGGCAGACGGCTCGGGCCGGACGACCGAGGTCACCCTGCTCAAGGAATGGCTCGAGGTCGAGGGCCACGCCGTCGTCGACACCGGCCTTCGCCGCTCCGACCTCGTGAGCAACGAGATCGACCGCGCCAAGCAGGGCCACACGCTCGGGTCGACCACGCTCGCCCTCCTCTACTCCGCGGACTTCGCCGACCAGCTCGAGAACAAGATGGTGCCGGCGCTCGCAGCCGGGAGCACCGTGCTGGCGGACCGGTACATCTACACGCTCATGGCCCGGGCGATCGCCCGCGGCGCCTCCCGGGAGTGGGCACGCGAGCTGTACGGGTTCGCGCTGCGGCCCGACCTCGTGGTCTTCCTGGACGCCCGACCGGAGATCCTACTCCACCGGGCGATCGCCCGGTACGGCAGTCTCGACTACTGGGAGTCGGGTATGGACCTCTGCCTGACGCGGGACCTGTTCGAGAGCTTCTTCCTGTACCAGGCGCTCCTTTCCAAGGAGTTTGACTGGATGGGGAAGCAGTACGGCTTCCAGAGGGTGGACGCCAACCGGGAGCCCCAGCAGGTCCACGCGGACGTGCAGCGGTTGGTCGCGCCGCTGTACAGGATCCGAGCGGGCCCACCGGCTGTGGGCGGGTCCGGGCCGGTCCCGATCAGCCGCGACCGTCGGCCAGCTGCTTTCGGGTAAGGAGCCAGACCAGCCGTCCCGCCCCGGGACGAACCCCGGCCGGGAACTCGAGGCACGCCGCGCCGCCCTTCGTGAGGCGAACGACCGACACGCCGTCGCCGAGGAGGGCCATTCCGATGAACTCCGCGAGCGTCGGTTCGTGCCCGACCAGGACGACCTCCTGGCCCGGGTGAAGCGAGCGCCGCAACTTGTCGAAGATCGGGTTGGGGAGGTTCCCCGGTGCGAGCTCGGGCCAGGTCTCCAAGCGCGGTGGCCGGGGAAGGGCATCGTGCACGATCTCGGCGGTGGAGACCGCGCGGGCCGCGGCGCTGGAGGCGAGCCGGTCGACAGGGGACGTCACCCGCGCGAGTCCCTTCGCGGCCTTCCGGGTCTGGAGCCGTCCCTTGTTGCTCAGCGGCCGGCGGTCGTCGTTGGGCCAGCGGACGGGGTCCCGCTCCTCCGCGGGGCCGTGCCGGACGACGACCACGCGCACGTTGCGGGAGGCGTCGGACCCACCTTGCATGTTCGATGCGGGGGCCACATGGGATACGCGCGGGGGGAAATACCTTGTGTCGGGAGGGCGGGACGTCTAACCCTGCGGGACCGCCGCGGTCGGGCGGAGCTCCCTCCACGGTAGCTCGGGGGCGGCCAGGGACCGGTCCAGAACGACCTGGGCCACGTCCTGGGCGTACGCGACCGTTCGGCCGATCGACTCGAGAACCCGGGCGACCGCCGCGGCCGTGGCAGGAGGCATCGCCCCGTCACCGACGGCCGGCAGCAGCCGTTCGGCGAGCGCCCGCCCCGAAGCGAGCAGCGCCTCGCCGACGTCCAGGACATCGTTCGCCATGGGGCCGTTACCGGCCTTCAGCGCCCCCTCGAGGTGGGTCATCGCCTGGCGGTGGAACTGGCGGAGGGAGGTGATCGGGTCGCCCCCGTCCGCGAGGTCGGTGAGGCGGGCTCCCTCCTCGCCGAGGATGACGGCGTGGTCGGCGATCCGCTCGAGGCTCCGGGAGACCGTCCACGGCCCGAGGAACTCGCCGCCGCCGACGCCGCCCCCGATCCGCATCGCGGCGAGGCGTTGGATGTACCATGCCTCGCGGTCGATCGCATCGTCCCGACGCGACCAGGACCCGTCCCCTTCGAACGGCAGCCGCGACCAGCTCGCGACCGCCTCCCGGTGGAATTCGACGACGAGCCGGCCCATCCGAAGGATGCTGCGGTCGAGCGGGAGCGAGCTTGCCGAGGCCAGGTCGCTCAGCCGAAGCACGTTCGGTTCGTCCGAGAGAACTTCGGGCTGGCGCGTCCGGCGACAGAACGTACGGACCACGTCGCGGGACTCGGGCGCCACGCGCGGGGAACCGCGGACCTCGAAGGTCCGGGCTCCACCCAGGTACGCGCCGAGCAGGGTTCGGAACAGGTGCTCGGGCGGTTCCCCGGGACGCACCACGACGACCGCGGTGCGGTCGGTTGCTTCGCGGGCCGACGCAGCGCTCGCGCTCGAAGCTCTCGCCGGGCCCCCGATCTCCGGCCGTGGGGCGACCAAGCGGGCGATCCCCGCCGCGCGCCCTCTCCGGCCCTCTCGGCCCTCGTTTCGGTCTTTCATCGGTTGGAGAAGGCCCTCAACGGAATATATATAATTCCAATTGAGAATATATCTAATGCTATAGGTATATTGGCTCTTGGTGGATCCGCCCCGACGGCGGCGCGACCTCCGGGCGGCCCCAGTCTCGTGAGCCGGGGCCGAGGACATGGCGGGCCCGCGGCCTGGCAACGGACCGTCGGAGCGGGGTCGACTCGGGATCACCCACGTCCCGGGAGACGAGGGGGCGCCTCGTGTCCGAAGGCGCGCTCCGGGATCATGCCCCGCACCCGCGGCCGTCGTGCGAGGTCGGGTGAACGCCGTGCGCCGGTCCGCACCTCGGGACGGTCCCGGGGCGAGGGTGGGCCGGGACGGAATCGAACCGTCGACCTCCGCGTTGTAAGCGCGGCATCTTCACCTCTCGACTACCGGCCCAACAGGGGGAACGAGACCGCTAGCCCGTCATGTGGGTGTCGGTGGGCGTGTGGTCGCGCTTGCGGACCTGCACGGCCAGCCCTCGACCAAGCTCGCGCATCAGCCGGCCCGGTAGAGCGGCTTCCCCGATCGCCGCCAGTTGGCCGTCCCGGAACAGCCCGACCTCGTCGCCCGCCCGAATGGTCGGGTCGGCGGCCCGTACCCCCGGAACGAACAGGTCGCCTTCGAGACGTACCGCCGGGTCGACCTCTACCTTCGGCAGGAGTCCGCCGAGACGACGCGCGCCGCGGACCGTGAGGTGGAACAGGCCCCGCTCCTCGCGGAGGGTGGCAAGGTCGGTCCGTCCGTCGGTGAGCCGCTGGAACCACGGCCGGCCCGCGAGCCGCGCCGGCGAAGCGAACAACCGCTCCGCCGCCGGACGGCCGAACTGGAACGACGCCGTCTCGCGCAGCTCCTCGAGCACCACGGGAAGCGGTCCGTCGGGGAGCGGCGGGACGGACTCCACCGCCCCGGCGACCGCGGTCCGCAGGGCGTCCAGAGCGGGGCGCGAGGTAGACGCAGAATCCGCCAGGGTCCAGGCGACGGGGATCGACGACGGGAGGCGTTCCCGGACGAACGCATACTCCTCGGGATCGAGGTGGGCCACGACGGACTGGTAGCGGCCGTGCCGGAGGAGGTGGTCGAGGCCTTCCCGGACCGCGAGACGTTCGCTCTCCGTCCAATCGCCGGTCACCGGGATGTCGTAGTGCCGCGCGGGAGGGACATCCTCGAGCTCGCGCGGGACCACACCGATCGGCGAACTGAGGGAGACCAGATGGACCCGGGCGAGGTCGCGGAGGCCGTCCAGGGCCATCGCGAACCGTCGGTGAGACCGGGACTTCCGGTACGGCTTGGTCCTGGAGCACGGAACGAGGAGAAGGACGGACTTGGAGGGGGGCGGTCGGTACCGCTCGATCAGCCGGGCGCGAAAACGGACCATCTCGGGCCGGCGGTGCGACTCGGCGAGCACGTAGCCGTGCGAGCGGTCCTCCGTGACCGGCGTTCGCTCGTCGAGGAGGGACGCGAGCCGCCGGTCCGCGTAGCGGAGCAGTTCGGAAAGTGTGGGCTCGGACGCAAGACGCGCTTCGACCAGCTCCCGCAGGCGCCCCCCGCGGAGGGCTGCGCGCGCTTCCGCCGCTGCCAGACGGTAGACGTATCGCGCGTGGGCAGCCCGGTCCGGCGGGGCCGTGCCGGCTCGACAGCCATCGCACGGGCACCGGCTCTCGAGGCGGGCATCGGTTGCGTCGACCCGGGCGAGCGCGGTGTCCAGGTACTCCCCGCGGGCCGCGGCCAGTTCTCCTTCGGTCGTGTCGAGCAGGTCAACTCCCACGTAGACGAGGAAAGGTATCCGGTGGGGGAGCGCGACGCGGGGCGCCCAGAGGACCGGCTCTGCGCCCAAAGCCTCCCGTATTGTCCGGACGGCCTCGACCAACGGTTCGCCCTCGTTCCAGAGAGCCCTCGCGTTACCGAGGACGAGCAGCTTGGGAGCGCGGGCCCGTATCTCGACGAGAGCCTCCGGCCGGAACGGTGCGTGGAGCAGCCAGACTTCGTCCGAGACCGGGTGGACGCCGGTCCCGGGGCCGGCGATCTCCGGCGCCAGGATCGGGAGGTCGAGGACCAGATCGGTCCCGTCGCTCGCCAGGCGCAGGCGCCGAACGCCGGAGGGTGACGGGAGCGAGGTCAGCGTGAGGCCCGGGCGCGCCGGGGATGGCGGCGCGCTCTCCAGCAACGCCGGCAGGGGAAGCGACAGCGGTCCCAGCGTCGCGTGGCCCAGCAGCGCGAGACCCTCGAGCCGGTCGGCGGTCCGCACGATCCTGCGGTGACGGCCCGTCCCTCTTTAGCCCGGCGGCGCGAGTCCGGCGGGTGCTCCGCCGGGGACGGCGCCCAGGGCCGGGGCGAAGACGGCCACGAGCACACCGACCAGGAACGCGACCGCCATCACGAAATGCCGCTCGAACGGGACCCGTACTTTCGTGGGGTCGCGCGCCAGCCGCACATCGGACACCGCGGCCACGGCCGCCATGACAGCCAGTCCGGCGTAGTAGGGGGCGCTGAGGCGGAGTACGACCCCGAATCCCGCGAGCAGGCCCAGTGCCAGCCCGTGCAGCACGGCCACGAGCCGCAACGAAGCGCGGGCGCCGAGGCGCTGCGGCAGCGAGAAGAGGCCGAGCGACCGGTCGCTCTCGACATCCCCGAGCGAATGGACCGTCTCGAAGGCGGTCCCCCAGGCCAGCAGCCCTCCGACCGCCAACAGCACGGCGGGGGGCAGCGTGCCGCGCACAGCGATGTAGACGGCCGCCGGGACGATCGCCTCGACGAGCCCGAGGAAGGGGGTCGTGAGCGCGGTGAATCGCTTCGAATAGCTGTACCCCAGGAGCATCGCGAGCGCGACCGGTGCCAGGGCGAAGGCAAGGGGGTTCAGCAGGTACGCCGCCAACAGCAGGACGGCGGCGTTCGCGGCGGTCAGGGAGAGCGCGAACGCCGGCGAGAGCCGCCCCGCCACAAGGGCCCGATCGCGAGTGCGCGGGTTCGCGGCGTCCAGGACGCGGTCCGCCCACCGGTTGAAGCTGTGGCCGGCATTCCGGGCGGCGACGAACGCGACCACGACCAGCGCGACCGTGAGGGGCCGGGGCACGCCGCCCGCCGCGAGAAACAGGAACGCGAGGGCGAACGGGAGGTTCAGTCCCAGGTTTTGTACCTCGAGGAAGCGGCCGAGCTCGTGGGTCCGCGAGCGGACGGGGCCGGCCCCCGCGTTCACGGGGCCGACCGGGAGATCAGCCGGGCCAGGGTCGGGTCGGCGCGGATCGCGCGCTCGGCCGCCTCGACTGCGGCGGGGTCGGATCGGATCTCCTCGGGCCACGGCCTCGGAAAGCCGTCCTCGGGGCGCTTGCGGGTCGCGTCGATCCCGACCTTGCCCCCCACGTTGGGGACCGGGTTCGATATCGAGAGCTGGTCGACCGGGCCCTCGACCCGCTCGAGGTCGCGGGCCGGGTCGGCTTGGAGGCCGATCCGGTAGAGCACTTCCCGCAGGTCGTGGACGTCCACGTCCTCGTCCACGACGACGATGTACCGGGCGAACATCATCTGCCCGAGGCCCCAGAGGGCGTGCATCACCTTGCGGGGGTGGCCGGGGAAGCTCTTGCGGATCGAAACGATCGCGACGTTGATGAACAGACCCTCCATCGGAAGGTTCAGGTCGACGACCTCGGGGAGCACGAGGCGGATGAGAGGGCGGAAGACCCGCTCCACCGCCTTCCCCAGCACGGCGTCCTCGGTCGGTGGCTTGCCGGTGACCGTGCCCAGGTAGACCGGCCGGGCCCGGTGCGTGACGCGGGTCACGTGGAAGACGGGGAACGGCTCGGGGGCGGAGTAGTAGCCCGTGTGATCCCCGAACGGCCCCTCGACCGCCCGCTCGACCGGGTCGACGTACCCTTCGAGGACGATCTCGGCCGCCGCGGGTACCTCGAGGTCGATCGACCGGCACGGGACCAATTCGACCGGCTCGGTCCGGAGGAATCCGGCAAGGACGAAGTTGGATATCCCTTCGGGAACGGGAGCGAGGCCCGAGAACACGGTCGCCGGATCGATCCCGATCGCCGCGGCGATGGGCATCCTCTCACCGCGCGCGGCCCACTTCCGATAGTTGCTGGCGCCGACCCGGTGCACCTGGAAGTGCATCCCGAGCGTGTCGCGGCCGTACTGCTGGAGGCGGTAGATCCCCGTGTGCGACTCGCCGGTCTCGGGGTTCTTCGTGACCACGACCGGGAACGTGATCGTGCGGCCGCCGTCCTTCGGCCAACACTTGAGGATCGGCAGGCGGCCGAGGTCGACGTCGGTCTCCTCGACCTCCTGGCAGGGCGCGCGGGAGACGCGCTTCGGGCCGAGGCTCCTCAGCGTCGACAGGGTCTCGATCGTGCCGCTCAGGTCTCGGAGCGCGCCGACGAGGCCGGCCGGCGGCTTGAGGCGCACGAGCTGGTCGACCCGGTCCGCCACCTCGTCGAGGTGCTCCGCGCCCAGCGCGAACGCGATCCGTCGCGACGAGCCGAGCACGTTCGTGGCGACCGGCATGCTCGCGCCGGGGACGTTCTCGAAGAGCAGGGCCGGCCCGTCCGCCCGGACGACCCGCTGGGTCAGCTCCGTGATCTCGAGGTCCCTCGAGACCGGGGTCTTCACGCGGACGAGATCGCCGCGTCCCTCGAGGGCCTCCAGGAACTCGCCGAGCGACCGGAACCCCACGATCGCCGCCGAGACCTTCGAGTTATTAAACGACCCGCGCGAGATGGCAGGTTCATATCGGAACCCCGACTGGTGCGGACCGATGCAGTCGGTCACGCTCGAGTTCCGTACCGACGACCTGGTCCGGCTGGGGATCGTGCCGCGCGGCTTCTTCGATCGGTACGAGGAGGTCGAGCTCCTCGAGACCCTGCGGCTGGAGCGCGGCTGGCGGCTCGAGCTCCTGCGGATCCGGCGTCGGGGGCCGCTGCGGTCGGCCGCGGAGCTCGGACGCGAGTCCCGGAGGATCCGGGCCCTCTACGGCCTTGAGAGCTTCGAGCTGGTCGAACGGCGACCCCGCACCCGCGACTACATCCTGCTCGTCCGACAGCGCAACCCGGACCGCCTGCGCCAGTGGCTTTCGCTGGCGGGCGGCGGACTCTCCCCGGCGGCGCCGTTTCGGCTCTCGTCCGAGCGAACGGTCGCCTCGTTCTTGGGAGAGGACCGGGCGCTCCGCCGCGTCCTCAAGCGGCTCGACCGGGAGGAGTTTCCGTACCGGCTCGTGCGCGCGAGCGGCCATCCGAAGGTCGAGGACGCCGGCGCTACGTCCCTCACACCGCTCCAGGCCCGCCTGCTCACCCGGGCGTGGGTGCTCGGCTACTACGCCGTGCCCCGTCGGATCACGCTCACCCGGCTCGCGCACACGAGCGGGCGGAGCGCGCCCGGGCTCGGGAAGGTCCTGCGCCGCGCCGAGGGCCGTCTCGTCGCCCGGTGGCTGGCCTCGGAAGGGGCGTTGCCCGAGGCGGAGCCGACGCCGGAGCCGTGATCGTGCAGGGAGCCGTAAAGAGTCCGGACGGGTCCCGCGGTCCGGTGGCCGCGAAGACCCGTTCCGTGGCGTTCGAACCGATCGACGGGGTCCCGCCCGTCGCCCCTCCCGCGCGGGCGACCGCCGGTTCGGCCTGCTTCGACCTTGCCTCCGCCGAGTCGGTCGATCTCGAACGGGGCCGGGTGACGCTCGTGCGGACCGGGTTCAAGCTGCGGTCTCCCGAGGGAACGTTCCTCGAGGTTCGACCCCGCAGCGGCCTCGCGACGCGGGGCGTGTTGATGGTGAACGCACCGGGGACCATCGACCGGGACTACTCGGGCGAGGTCAAGGTACCGCTCACGTTCCTCTTCGAGGGGACCTACCGCATCGAAGCGGGGGACCGGATCGGGCAGATCCGCCTCGTCGAGGACCTGCCGGCGCGGTTCCGGCCGGGCCGCGTACGCCCCGCCCGCTCCCGGCAGGGCGGGTTCGGCAGCACGGGTCGCTAGGGGAACTCGGAGAGGAGCCGCTGGACCCCCTTCGGCGGAGGCGGCGGCGGTACCGCTCCGGAGGCGGCCTGGGCCTGGACCCGCTCGAGCATGTCGTGCATCCGCCGCTCCCGGGAGAAGGTGGCCCGTTGGAGGCGTTCGTCGCGCGTACCCTGGGCGACCAGGACGACCACCCGCCCCATCCGCGAACGGCCGGTTCGTCCCCGTCGTTGGATCGTCCGGATCACGTCCGGGATCGGTTCGTAGAAGATCACGAGATCCGTCGCGGGGATGTCCAACCCTTCTTCGGCGACGGAGGTCGCGACCAGGCAGTTGATATCGCCCGACCGGAACCGGTCGAGCAGCGCGACCTGTTCCTTCTGGGATAGGCCGGTGTCGTCGCCGTGGGTCGCCTGTCCCACGAACCGCGAGGGCCGGACCCCCGGGTCGGCAAGGCGTTCCAGCTCGCCGACCAGCCGGTCGACGGTGTCGCGGTACTGCGAGAACACCAGGACCTTCGCCTTCCGAACGCGGCCCAGCTCTTCCCGGACCAGGGCGACCACGGCCGCCACCTTCGGGTGTTCGAGCGTGAGA
>JASHSP010000129.1 GCA_030038655.1 Thermoplasmata archaeon
ACCGCGAGAGGAACCCCGACGAACAGCCCGACCGTGTACGCCGCGACCTCCTTCCGCTCGTCGAAACGCGTCTCCGCGACCTGCGGGGTCGCGAACCGGCCGATCTCCCAGTAGACGAACCCGCCCGAGAGCGCCACCCCGACCAGGCCCCCGAGGAAGATCGACGAGGCGAACATCGTCACGCCACCTTGCGACCCGAGGCGAGGAACCCGGTGTGGCCCAGCATGTCGAACTCCGGGCGGGTCCCCCCTTCCCCGACGTGGAGGGCCCGCTCGATCAGCTCGACCGCGCGCACCTCGTCGAACCGGAGGGAGCGGAGCGTGCGCACGGTCCTCTCGAGCTGGTTGTACGTGGGGGTGAACGTCCCGACCCAGCCTCCGAACGCCAGCGCGCGGTGCGCGGGCTCCAGCACCTCCCACGGCTCGGGGAGGTCCAGGATCACGCTCGTCACCCCGTCCACGTCCAGCCCGTTCTTCACGACGTCCCGCTCGCGGAAGGTCACCCGGTCCTCCAGGCCGGCCCGCCGAACGTTCTGCCGGGCGGCCTCCAGGAAATCCGCCCGACGCTCGAAGCTCGTGACGCGGCCGCCCGGCCCGACCGCCGTCGCGAGCGCGATCGTGAGCGCCCCGCTCCCGGCCCCGGCCTCGGCCACGTGCGCGCCCGGGACGACACCGGCGAGGTAGCCGAGGTACGTCGCGTCCTTCGGCGTCACGATCTGGGCACCCCGCTTGACGGACGCGAGCAGGTCGGAAAGCGACGGGCGGACCAGACGGTGCGGCGCGCCGAGCCACACCAGCTCGCCCCCCGGAGGCCGGCCGATCTGGTCCGTCAGGTCGATCACCCCGTCGACCCCGACCGGCTGGGCCCCCGCGCGGACCCGGAGCAGGAGGGGAGGGGACCCGAAGCGCACGAGCGCCGCCACGTCGCCCTCGCGCCACGGTTCGCTCATCCGGCTGGCACGCCCTTGGAATCCGGACGGCGAGCGTTCCGTAATAACGCCGCGCCCGCCGGCGGAGCCCCCGCGGGGGCGCCGGCACGGCGGCCCGCGGTGGGCCGACCGGGGAACGCCGGCCGGAGGTGACCCTTTAAGGACGGCTCGATGCTCGGGGGTCGCCGCGGGGTCGGCGAGCGATCCGCACGGGTCGCGGTCGCCCCGCGCGGAGCGAGAACCGGAGCGATCTACCCCGTGCGGGCATAGTGTAGTCTGGTTATCACATAGGCTTGCCAAGCCTATAACTCGGGTTCAAATCCCGGTGCCCGCACTTCCTTCGGTACGCCGGGCGCGGCCGTCCGGAAGCGCCAGGGAGCGTACCGCCGATGACCCCCCGACGCCGCATCCGCGTGCCGGGCCGCGGTACGTTCGAGTACCTGAGCCGCGGCGCGGGTCGGCCCACCCTGCTGGTCCATTCCGGGGGTCCGGGCCTCACCTACCACTACCTCCGCCGACTGCTCCGGCTGGCGGGCCGGGACCTTCGTGTCGTTCTGTTCAACCCGCGGGGCGTCGGGGGCAGCTGGGCCCCGCGCTCGGCGTCCGCCTACACCGTCGCGACCCTCGCCGAGGACGTCGAGGCGATCCGCCGGGCGCTGCGGATCCGCGAGCTCCATCTCCTCGGGTACTCGGCGGGAGGGTTCGTCGCCCTCGAGTACGCCCACCGGCACCCGCAGAACCTGGCCTCCCTCCTCCTCTGCTCCACGGCGGGGAGCGGGGCGGACGTCGACCGCGCGAACCGACGGATGATCGCCGCCGCGTCGCCGGCGCAACGCGCCCGGTTGCGCGCCCTGACCCGAGCGCGTGCGTTCTCGAACCCCGAGTACACCGCGCTCTCCGAGGCGATCGCCCGGCCGTTCCAGTCCCGCTTCCTGGCACGCGTCCCGGCGGACCTCAAGGCGACGAAGCCGAGCCCGAAGGTCTACCGCGCGATGATGACCCGCTCGGGCGACGAGTTCGCCGTGGACGGCTCGATCGGCCGTTGGGACGGCCGGGGATACTACGCGAACGTCCGGGTGCCGACGCTGGTCGCCGTCGGTCGCTACGACTCGTTGTACGACTCGTCCGCAGCCATGGGCCGAGGGATTCCCCGCGCCCGCTTCCGCGTCTTCGCCCGCTCGAGCCATCTTCCGATCTTCGAGCAGCCGGAGGCGTTCCTCGGCACGATCCGCCGGTTCCTTCGCGGCCTCCCGAACACCGGACGGCCGTCGGGGGACGGGCCCAAGGCGGTATAGGCGGCTCCGGTCTCGACACCACGATCCCACGCGATGCCGCGCTCCTCCGGCCGGACCGATCCGAACGACGCGCCGGCGCCCGCCCCGGAGTCCCTCCGCGTCCGGCTGACGCCCGCCGCGCGCGAAGCGATCGCGGGGGCGCTCGTGGGCCGCCCCGCGGGCTCGGGCGTGCGGCTCTGGGTCGAGCGGGGCCTTCACCCGCACCCGCAGATGATGGTCGACCTGCCGTCCCACCGGGACATACCGGTGACGGTCGACGGGGTCCTCCTGCTCGTCGACCGGACGAGCGCGCATTTCCTGAGGGACTCGGAGGTCCGGTACCGGACCGACCTCAGCCCGCCCGGCTTCGAGATCGTCGGCCCGTTCCTCCCGACCCGCACTCCGGCGACCGCGGAGACCGCACCCTCCTCCGGGCCGGCCCCGCCTACCGCCCGCGCCGGCACCGGGTCCGCGCACGACGCGGCGGAGGATCGCGTGCGCACGGCGCTGAAGAACATCTACGACCCCGAGATCCCGATGAACATCGTGGACTTGGGACTCGTCTACGGCATGGAGTGGAACGAGGCCGGCGAGCTCTCGATCCGGATGACGATGACGAGCCCCGGGTGCCCCTCCGTCGAGGAGATCGTCCGCGAGGTGGCCGAGGCGGCGCGGACCGCGTCCGGGGCCCCCAGCGTGAAGGTCGACATCGTGTGGGAACCCCCGTGGGGGCCCGAACGGATGACGGAGTTCGCCCGCCGGCAGTTCGGGTACGCCTAGCCGGCCGGTTGCCGCCGGGGCGCTCGGTGCGTGGCGACTCCGCGGGCCTTACCGTCGGAGTCGCCGAGGGAGGACGGAGGGGGCGGCTCGGCGGCGCGCCGACCTTACTCCCATCCGTTTTCGCCGTCGAAGGCGCGGGGCCGTGAGCCAACCTCTAAATATCGAACCCTAGGCTAGTTAGTCCTCCCGGAGGAGGGCGTGCACCGCGTTCGGATCCCGTCGGCTTCCCCGGTGGTCGCGCATCGCGTCCGGCCGGTCCGCGCGGAGCGGCCGGTAGCGACCCCGACCCACCCCTCGACCCACCCGAACGGTGGGCGCGGGGGCCGGTCCGGCCGACGGGCGTGGCGCCGTCGAAGCCGTCGTGGCCAGGTCTCGGCCATCGTGACTCTCTTCGGCCTCCTCCTGGTCGTGACGTTCATCGGGAACTACCTGACCAACACGCTGCCGGGACAGATGGAGTCCAACGACCTCAGCCACGGCCTGCTGGTGGAGAACCAGGTCGGCCGACTGGCCTCGCTGCTCGCCCGGGCCGCGTCGAGCGGGTCCCCCGGCGACCAGTTCACCCAGCCGATCTCCCTCGGTTCCTCGGGCGAGCCGCCGTTCGCCGCTCCGGACAGCTCGACCCTTTCGGCCGGACCGAACGGATCCGGCATCACGGTCTCGTTCACCGCCACCGGCCCCACCACCTACAACCCTCCCCAGGGCTACCCCGAGGGCGGGTCGGCGTCCGCGTGCTCGCTCTCCCCGTCGAGCGACCCGTCGACCATCACGTGCGACACCTCCTCGAAGGCGGCCTACAACTTCGCGGGGAACGGCCGGACGTTCACGGGCTCGCTGGAGTCGAGCGGCGCGCTTTCGCTCAACTACTCGACCAACAGCTCGGTCATCAACCTCGCGCTCACGGGTTCCGGTGCGGGGACGGTGCAGATCTTCGGTAGCCACGACACGATCCGGCTCACCGGGATCGGCTCCGGGCCCGACTCGATCCTGATCGTGGGCAACTACGACACGACGAGCGTGAACACCACCGGGAGCCAGTCGATCCGCCTCACGATCGTCGGGAATTACGACCCCGTGTCCGCCCCTACGGCGTCGGGTTCGGGGGGCGTTACGCTCGTGATCACCGGTACCCACGACCACGCCTCGCTCCCGGCGGTCTCCGGGTCCGGCAGCGTGGGGGTCTACTTCACCGGGTTCAACGGGTCGAACCCGTCGGCGAGCAAGTGCCCGGTCGCGAACCTGTCGTCCACCGACGGCGTCACCGGGGCCAACATCACCGGCTCGGGCAGCATCAAGGTCTATCTCAACAACTCCGTCGGATACAGCCACACCGCGACCAACAGCAGCAGCGGGGGCGGCTGGACCACGACCTGGCAGAGCGTCACGACGTCCACCTGTCCCTACTTCTCCGCGTTGTCGGAACCGTACAAGAACTCCGGGCCGATCGGCGGGTCGTTCATCGTCCACCTCGACAACCTGTATGCCCCCACCGCCGACGTGGCCTTCGACTCGGGCGCGGTCGTCTCCGCGCAGAGCGGGGGGATCCCCGTGATGGTCGACCCGCCGCCAATCTCCTACGCGTTCAACGCGCTCGACATCTCGATACCGCTCTTCCAGGGGCAGTTCGGCGGCGCCGGAGGGACCACGACCACGGTCCTCGCGTTCTCGTTGGTCTCCTCGAACACGATCTCCCTCCCCGGCGGGGGCTACTCGCTGTCGACCTCCGTGAACGTGACGCTCACGAGCCCGTTCGCCTCGGCGTGGATGACCTACTTCTGCTCGCAGTCCGCGTTCAACACCCACGCGAACTACACCGGACCGGCGGGGCACGCCACCTGCTCGAGCTCCTCGGCCCCGTACGACCAGCCGTTCAAGTACGGGGGCCCGCTCGGTACCGTGAGCCTCCTCGTCCCCGCCACCGCGCTCCGGCTGACCCTCGCCACCTTCCAGGTCGAGATCCTCTGAACCGCGCGATCCGCGCTCCTCGGTCGGCGCGGGCGAGCGCGCCCGCGCAAAGGGTATATAGAGCGCCTCGGTCGGCCGAGCCCTTGACGGCCGCGGCGAGCCTTGCGGCCTCGGGGGAAGGACGCTTGACCGACCGGCCGACGTCTCGACCTCGGGGGCCGGACGAGTTCACTCGGTTCGAGCGGGCGCGCATCCTGGGGGCGCGCGCGCTCCAGGTCTCGCTCGGCGCCCCGATCCTGATCGAGGTTCCGACGACCCTCGTCGACCCGGTGGAGATCGCCGAGCGCGAGTTCGCCGCCGGGCGGATCCCGATCACGGTCCGGCGCGGCCCGGGCGAGTGAGGGCCGCTAGACCCCGGCGTCGTCCAGCGCGCGCGCGCACGCGCAGCTCGGCACCGCGCCGAGCCGGGGCAGGAGCCGCCCGAGGATCCGGTTCATCCGTTCCCCGTTCCGCCGCATGGTGTCGAGAATCTCCGCAAGCTCGACGGGGCGCGCGGCCCACACGTCGAAGTCCGTCACCATCGCGAGGCAGAGGTAGCAGACCGCCCGCTCGCGCGCGAGGGTCACCTCGGGGACGAGGGTCATCCCGATGATGTCGGCGAACCCGCGGAAGAAGGCCGATTCCGCGCGCGTGCTGAACCGCGGGCCCTCGACGCAGACGTAGGTCCTTCCCTCCGCGAACGGGGTCCCCTCGGCGCGGCCCACCTCGGCGGCCGAGCGCGCGAGGTCCGGGCAGAACGGGTCGGCGAGCGAGACATGGTAGACGCGGCCCCCGTCGAAGAACGTGGTCGGACGCTGCTTCGTGAAATCGACGAACTGGTTCGGCAGCACGAACGTTCCGGGCGGCAGCTCGTCCCGGAGCGACCCGACCGAACTGACGGTCACGATCGCCTCGGCACCGAGCGACACGAGGGCGTCGACGTTCGCGCGGTAGTTCACGCGGTGCGGGGGGATCGTGTGGCCGGCCCCGTGACGCGGCAGGAACAGGACCCGCAGGCCCCCGACCTCCCCTTCCTCGATTGGCGCCGAGGGGGCCCCCCACGCGGTCGCCACCCGGTGCGACTTCGACGGCCGGCCCTCGAAGATCCCCGTGATCCCGGACCCGCCGATCACGGCGACCGTCCGCCGCGCGCGTCCGCTCATCGCGGGTCGGCGTCCCCCGCCGGCCGCACCCGCGCGAGGAACCGGGCCATCACGACCTCGCCCCGGGTCCGCTCGAGCAGCGTCCGCGCGACGTCCTGCTTCGGCTTGAGCTGGACGATCGCCCGGGTCGTGTCGAACCGAAGGAGCGCGTGCGTCAGCTGCTCCATCAGGCGGAGCAGCCGGTCCGCCCCCGCGAGGTCGTCGTGGGCGAGGCGGTCGAGGATCAGGCGACGCACCTCGCCGACCGCGTCGCCGAGGCCGAGCAGGTACGGTTCCGGTTCGACCGACAGTTCCGCCGGCCCGGGAAGCTTCGTCCCCTCCACGATCGCTCCGAGGAGGCTCGCCTCGACCGCCTCCTGGAGCGCGTCGAGCGCGATCGGCTCGTCGCCGCGACCCTCGCGCCGGAGCCAGTCGGAGAGGTTGGCGAGCATCCCGCGGACCTTCTCGAGGTCGGCGGGGGCGGCGCCGTCCGTGTGCAGGCGGGCCATCGTCGCCTGGGACAGCCGGCGGAGCCGCCGCGCCTGCTCGTAGAGGTCCTCCCGGCGCATCTCGCGCTGGCGGAGGTGGGCCTCGATCGTCGCGAGCACGGCCTCCGGCACCCCCGCGGTCGCCGCGGGTCGGCTATCGGAAGAAGGTGAACCGTTGGTCATCGTTCCCTCCGTCCAGGAGGCCGAGGCGCACGCCGGCGTCGAGCCACCCGTGGGCGTAGCTCGCGGCGGCCAGGGCCCGTTCGGCATCGCCCGCCGCCGAGAAGTGCTCGGCGTCGGCGAGGTACGACCGGGCCATCGCAAGGAAATCGTCCGAGGCGCCCCGGAGGAACGACCGGCCCGGGGTCGCGGGCACGACCCGGCCCAGCGCTTCGCGCGTGAGCCGGAGGTACTTCTCGGCCAGCGTCCCGTCCGTCACGGCCGGGCTCCGCGCGCGGCGGCGAGGGGCGCGAGGTTCCGAGTCCTCATGCCTTCGGGACCTTCTCCCAGTCCTTGAGGAAGCGCGCGAGGCCGATGTCGGTGAGCGGGTGCTGGACCAGCTTCTCCATGACCGCGAACGGCATCGTCGCGATGTCGGCACCGGCCTTCGCGGCGTCGAGCACGTGGACCGGGTGCCGCACGCTGGCGACCAGGACGCGCGTCGGGAAGCGGTAGTTGCGGTAGATCGTCACGATGTCCCGCACCAGCTCCATCCCGTCCTGGCCCTGGTCGTCGAGCCGACCGATGAACGGGCTGACGTAGGCGGCCCCGACCTTGGCCGCGAGCAGCGCCTGGTTCGCGCTGAACACGAGGGTCATGTTCACCCGGGTCCCCTCCTTGGCCAACGTCTTCGTCGCCCGGAGCCCGGCGGGCACCATCGGGATCTTGACGTAGATCGACGGGTGGATCTCGCGGAGGTGGCGGCCCTCCCGCAGCATCCCCTCGGTGTCGGTGGCCACGACCTCCGCCGAGACGGACGGGACCCCGAGCGCGCAGATCTCGCGGAGGACGTCCTCGAACCGTCGGCCCTCCTTGGCGACGAGGGTCGGATTGGTCGTGACCCCGTCGAGGATCCCGGTCTCCCACATCGTTCGGATTTCGCTCACGCTGGCCGTATCGAGGAAAAGCTGCATCGACCCTCCGCCCGAAACCGCCGGGACTACTGAACCTTCCCCCGAAGGCGCAGCAGCTCCCACGCCTCGTCCCGGATCCGCTCGAGCGACATGCCGTACCGGTCGAGGCGGTCGCCCGGGGCGCCCGGGTCCACGAAGACGTCCGGGACCCCGACGCGCCGCACCGGCACGGGGTAGTTCTCGGACGTGGTCGCCGCGACCAGCGAACCGAGCCCCGTCAGGACCGAGTGCTCCTCGAGCGTCAGGATCGCCCCCGTGTCGCGCGCCGCGCGCAGCAGGGCGGCCTCGTCAAACGGCTTGAGCGACGCGAAGTCGAGGACGCGGGTCGAGACGCCGACCCGGGCCAGCTCCTCGGCCACGTCCAGGGACCGGCCGACCAGCGCCCCGATCGCGACCAGCGCGAGGTCGGTGCCGGGCCGCAGCTCGGCGGCGCGACCGACGCGAAACGTCCCGTCCGAGACGGTCGGCATCTCGCCGAGCCCCAAGCGGACGTACGCGGGTCCCGCCCGGCCGGCGAGCTCGGCCGTGGCCGCGCGGATCGTCGGCGCGTCGGACGGCACGACCACCGTCATCCCCGGCAGCGCCCGCATCATGCCCAGGTCCTCCGCCGGGAGGGCCGGCTCGGGGTCCGTCGGCGATCCCCCGTGGGAGGCGAAGATCTTCACGTTGGCCCGGGGTCGACAGACCAGCTCGCGCACCGCCCCGAAGGAGTGACCGGCCGCGGCGGCGGCCGAGGTGATGGCGAAGACCGTCCGGTCCTTCGCGGCCAGTTCGGCCGCCGCCGCCACGACGTCGCCATCGGCGCCCGGGTCCGCCGAGCAGCGCGCCGGGAACTTCTGGCGGAACGCTCGGGTCGACTCCGACCCTTCCGGGCCGGATTCGGCGACGAACACGGACGGGTCCCGCTCGCCGAGCTCGGCGAGCACCTGTGCGAACGCGGGGACGAGCCGCTCGACCGCCCGCGGTCCGGTCACGCGGTCCGGACCCCCTCGCGGGACGGCCCGAGCGGGGCGAATCGGCCGTCGGGCGCGTCCTCGGTCACGAGCAACGCGCCGAGGAGGGGGGGCCTATTTGACCGTTGAGGCGCGGGCCGACGGCGAACGCTTCGTCCGGCGCTTCGGTGCGGCCGGCGAGGGGCCGGGGATCAGGCCGCGCAGCGTCACCAGGTCGGCCGCATACCGGGCGTACCCGTGGTCGTCGAGCGGGGTCTCCAGGAACCCGGGGAGCTCGGCCCAGCGGGGGTCGTTCACGAACGACCGGAACCCCTCCGCCCCGATCTCGCCCCGACCGATGTTCTCGTGCCGGTCGAGGTGCGAGCCGAGCGGCGCCTTCGCGTCGTTCAGATGGAAGCCCCTCACGGCGCTCCCGCCGACGGTTCCGTCGATGCGGTCGAGCAGGGCACCGTACCCTTCCGGGGTGCGGAAGTCGAACCCGGCGGCGAACAGGTGGCAGGTGTCGAGCAACACCCCGACCCGGGCGGGCGCCGCCACCGCGTCGAGGATCCCGGCGAGCTGTTCGAAGGTGGAGCAGAGGGTCGTGCCCTGGCCGGCGGCGTTCTCCAGGAGGAGCCGGACGCGGCCGTCGGGGAACTCCTCGAGCGCGCGGCGGAGGCTCTCGACGATCGTCGCGAGGCCGGCCTCGACCGTCCCGTCCAGGCTGGCGCCGGGGTGGAACACGAGGGCGTCGACTCCGAGAAGCTCGGCGCGCTGGATCTCGTCGCGGAACGCGCGGCGCGACCGCTCGAGCCCGTCCCGCTTCGGGCTGGCCAGGTTCAGAAGGTACCCGTGATGGACCGCTGTCGCGCGGACGTTCTCGGCTCGGACCGCGGCGCGGAAGCGGTCCGCGGCGTCGGGCGGGATCGCGGGGCCGGCCCATGACTGGGGGCTCTTCGAGAAGATCTGGAGCGACTCCGCCCCGATCGCCCGTGCCTGGCGGACCGCCTCGTCCAGGCCGTCCGCGATGCCGAGGTGCGCTCCGAGGTACATCCGCGGCGCGACGGTCCGGCGTGGATTAACCTAGCGCCCCGTGGAGCCCGGGAGGCTGACAGCTTTCCACGTTTCCCGTAGGCTCGCGCACTTCAGTACCGCGTGGAACGCCAGTGGGCTTAACTGCCGGGTTCGAGATGGGACCGGGTGTTTCCCCACCGCTTTGGCCGTCAGCCAGCGGGGCGACCGACACCGCGTATTTAACCTTGGTTCGGCCGCGGCGCCCGGAAGAGACCGGGTCCGTCGTTCCGGGAAACCTTCATCTTCGCCGGACCGTCGTCCCCGCGACGCCTGGGTTCCGCCGAGAGGGCGTCGAAGCGATATCGTGACCGAACCGAGCGACCCGGCTCCCCGCGACTATCGGGTCGCCCTCGATGTCGACTTCGAACGGCTCCGCTGGCGGGGCACGGTCGAGTTCGACCCGCCCGGCAACGCGAGCAGTTGCCGACTCGACGCGGAGGGGCTCACGGTCACCGCGGCCTGCGGGGCCGGCCGGCCGACGTCCTACGTCGTCGAGGCCGCCGCCGCGAAGGTCGCCGTCGCAGTGCCCCCCGGCGGGGGCTCGCCGATCACGATCGACTTCGAAGGGGCGATCGACACGAGCGCCCTCTTCGGCTTCTACCGGTCCCGGCAGGGGGACGGGTACATTCTGACGACCCACTGCGAGCCGACCGGCGCTCGCCGGATCTTCCCGTGCGTGGACCGGCCCGACCGCAAGGCGCGGATCCACCTGACGGTCCGCGCCCGCCCCGACCTGGACGTGATCGCGAACACCGAGGCGCAGTCGAACCGCACGGTCGAGGGGGTGCGGGAGTGGGTCTTCGCGGCCACCCCGCCGATGTCGACGTACCTGTTCTACCTCGGCGTCGGGAAGTTCGACCGCGTCGAGGACCGCTCCGGCCGCGTGGCGGTCCGGGTCCTCACCCCTCCCGGGCGGTCGGAGGCCGGCCGGTTCGCGCTGGGCGCGGCGGTCCGGATCCTCCGGGCGTACGAGGAGTACTACGGGATCCCGTACCCTCTGCCGAAGCTCGACCTGATAGCGGTGGCGGAACACGCGTTCGGCGCGATGGAGAACTGGGGCGCGATCAGCTTCCAGGAGACCCGTCTCCTCATCGACTCGGCCAGCGGTTCGTTCGCCCCGCGCGACGTCTTCCAGACGGTGGCGCACGAGATCGCCCACCAGTGGTTCGGGAACCTCGTCACGATGGCCTGGTGGGACGATATCTGGCTGAACGAGAGCTTCGCGTCCCTGATGGAGACGATCATCTCCGCCCGAATCGAGCCGACGATGCAGGCGTGGGACGACTTCTTCCTCCGCACCGCGGGCATGGTCGCCGCGCTGAACGGCGACTCCCTGCGGTCGACCCACCCGATCCGGGCGGCGGTCGGCCAGCCGGAGGAGATGAGCCAGATCTTCGACGAGATCAGCTACGGCAAGGGGTCGAGCGTCCTCGCGATGCTCAACCGGTACCTCGGCGAGGAACCGTTCCGCGCCGCCGTCACCGACTATCTCAAGGGGTTCGCGTACGGGAACGCGCGGACCGAGGACCTCTGGGAGGCGCTCGGACGGGCGTCGGGAGAGCCGGTGGTGGATCTTGCCGGCCCGTGGATCGACCGCTCCGGCTTCCCGGTCGTCACCGCCCGGCTCGGCCGCTCCGGGCTCGAGCTCGAGCAGCGTCGGTACCGGTACCTCGGCCCCGACGACGACCGCCCCTGGCCGATCACGATGGTCCTGGACGTCGACGGGGTGCGGCGAAGCGTCCGCTGGGACTCGAGGACCCACACCGTCGCCGTGCCACCCGGGGCGACCGTCCACCTCAACCCGGGGGGGGTCGGGTTCTACCGGGTCCACTACGACGCGACCCTCGCCGAACGGCTGCTGAAGGCGCTCCCCACGCGTCCCGCGGCGGACCGGTGGGTGTTCCTCTCCGACCTCGCCGCGTTCGTGGTTTCCGGCGAGGTCGACTGGGCGACCTACGCCCGGTACGTCCGCGCCCTCGGGAACACGACCGACCGCCTCGTGCTCGAACCGCTCTGCGGCGCCCTTACGAACACGGCGCTCTACTTCCCCCACTTGGGTCCGCTCCAGGATCTCGCCCGGACGTTCCTCGCCGACGCCCTCGATCGCGTCGGGATCGAACGCCGCCCGGGCGAGATCCCCTCGAACGGCATCCTGCGGGACCGCCTCTCGTTCGGCCGCGTCCGGGTCGACGCCGGGTTCGCCCGGCAGCTCTCGGGCCGATTCCCCGAGTGGGACCGGCTCGACCCCGACCTCCGCCAGGCCGTCGCCACGGCCCGGGTCCGCCAGGAAGGCGCGGCGGGCTTCCGCGAGCTCCGTCGGGCCCTCGAGCGCCCGCTGGCCGACTCCGAGTCGGCGCGGCTCGCCCGCGCGCTGGGGTGGGCTCCCGACCCCGGGCTCGTCCGCGAGGCCCTCGAGTACTCGATCTCCGGAGGCCTGAGCCGGAGCCACATCTTGGGCGTGGTCATCCAGGCGTGCACGAACCCGGTGGGGCGTCCGGTCGCGTGGGCCTGGCTCACCGACCGGCTCGACCGGCTGGACGAGCTGTTCCGCGGGTCGGGCTACCTCGCGCTCGTCCTCGAGATGTCGGTACCGCTCGTCGGGCTCGGGCGCGCCGAGGAGGTGCGGCGATACTTCGCGGCGCACCGGTACGCCGAGGGGACGCGCGGTGTCGAGAAGGGACTCGAGCGGCTCGAGATCCTCGAGCGGCTGGGGCAGCGGTTGGCGCAATCCCCGCCGGCGTAGGGCCCGGGCAGCGGACTGGCCCGCGTCGGCCTACGACGATCGGCGTCGCGGGGGCTTCGGGTGGGAGCGCGGGGCCTCCGCCGACGACCAGATGTACCACGTGCCGCGCGCCTGGCTGAGCCGGCGTCCGTCGGCGGCGAACAGGTCGCCTTCCGCGAACGCGATGTGCCGTCCGCGTCGAAGGACTCGGCCCCGCGCCGTCAGCGTCTCGCCGGCGCGGGCCGCGCGCAGGAACTCGACGTAGAGCGACGTGGTCGCGGTGGTCTCGTCGGGCGTGAGGAGCGAGACGACCGAACCCCCCATCGCGGTGTCGAGGATCGTGGCGTAGACCCCCCCGTGCACGACGCCGTTGATGTTGAGGTGGCGGGGCTCCACCCGTCCGGCCACGGTACAGAACCCGCGACCGCTCTGGGAGACGACGATCCGGAAGCCCACGGCCTGGTGGAACCCGCCGCGCCGGGCGGCCCGGTACAGGTCGGGGAGGGGCCGGGTCGGCCGCGGTTCGGGGGGCTTCGCCTTTCGGGGCACGGTCGGGGCAGACGTTCTCGGGGATAACGGGTTGGCCCCGGGCGCGGATCGGCGCAGGGCCCCCCCACGCAGAGGCTATCGGCGCGCTCGCTTCGGGAGGGCCCGGCAAGGTCCCCTCCGATGGCCGCACCGAGTCCCGGACCCCGCCTCGTGGTCGGTCTCACCGGCTACACCTGTTCGGGGAAGAGCGAGCTTGCGAAGGTCCTCGGGACGAAGGGGTTCGCGCGGATCGACCTCGGGGACATCACCCGGGAGGTCGCGAAGCGCCGCGGACTCCCCGTCGCCCGGGACGAGACCTGGGCGCTCTTCGCGTCGCTCGTGGCGGAGTCCCCCGCGTGGCGGGTGGCCCCGATCCTGGAGCGGCTGCGCGCGTCGCGGTCGGAGCTGGTCGTCCTGGACGGGTTGCGCGTGCGGGAAGAGGTCGAGGCGCTGCGCCGCGAGCTCGGGAGCCGGCTCCTCGTCCTCGAGGTGCGGACGGACGAGGCGGTGCGGGTCCGACGGGCGACGGCGCGGCGTCGGGACGTAGACCCTATCCGCTGGGACGACGTGGCGAAGGCCCGCTGGGAGAAGATGGACCGCGAAGAGGTCGCGATGGTCGATCGCATCCGTCCGCTCGTCGACGCGGTGGTGAACGGAGGGGGTCTCGGCTGAAGGCCACGGCGGTCGCCTGCGCCAACCAGGGGCTGATCAAGTACTGGGGCAAGACCGACGAGGCGCTGCGCGTCCCGTCGAACGGGAGCATCAGCGTCTGCCTGGACGCCCTCGCGACCCGCACGACGGTCGAGTTCTCCGCCGCGATCGCGCACGACTCGTTCACGCTCGACCGGCAACCGTCCCCCGACCCGCGCGTCGTCCGGCACCTCGACCGGATTCGCGAGCTCGCGGGGTCGAGGCTCCGGGCGCGGGTCGCCTCCGAGAACGGCTTCCCCCCCGGCGTCGGGTTCGCCTCGTCGGCCTCGGGGTTCGCCGCCCTGACGGTGGCGGCGGCCGCCGCGGCCGGCCTCTCGCTCGCCACGTCCGAGCTCTCCCGCCTGGCCCGGCTCGGCTCCGGTTCGGCGAGCCGGAGCATTCCGGGCGGCTTCGCGGAGCTGCTCGCGGGAGACGACGCGCACTCGGTCGCGGTCCGCCTGGCCGGGCCGGACGAGCTCGACTTCCGGACGCTGGCGGTCGGCGTCGCCCGGGCGCCGAAGAAGGTCCCGAGCTCCCAGGGGATGCGGATCACGACGGCGACCTCGCCGTTCTTTGCGGCGCGCCTCGCGTATCTGGTGCCGGCGCTCGAGCGGATGCGCGCGGCGATCCGGGCGAAGGACGCCCTCGGGGTGGCCCAGCTGGCGGAGGCGGACACCCTCAACATGCACGCGACCATGCTGACGTCCGACCCGCCGCTGGTCTACTGGTCGGCCGCCACCCTCGACGTGATCCACGAGGTGCTGTCGCTCCGGGAGACGGGGGTCGACGCCTACTTCTCGATCGACGCGGGCGAGAACGTCTTCGTCAACTGCCGGGCCCGGGACGTCCCCGCCGCGTCCGAGCGGCTGCGGAAGGTCCGGGGGGTGTCGACCCTCGTCGTGTCGGCCCCGGGCGGCCCCGCCCGTCTGGTCGGCGACCCCCTCTTCTGAGCGCGCCGGGCCCGGAAGGCCCGTCCGCCGTCGTCAGAGGATGTGCCGGTCGAAGTTCTCGGGGGGGAGCTCGAGCCCTATGTTCGCGACGATGGCGCGGGTCTCCTCGATGTAGCGGGCCCGCGCCTCCTCGTTCGTCCAGCGCTTGAGCCCGAACTCGATCGCGCGCCGGCTCGTCTCCGAGTTCGAGTGCCCGAACATGTCGAGGGCGCGGGGGTACCACTTCCGGATCGCGTCCTGCGCCTCCTCCCGGGAGCCGTAGTACTTCGACCCGTCCTGGGCCATCCGCCGAAGGACGCTCGCGCCGAAGTTGAGGTGCAGCTGCTCCTCGCTCAGCATGAGCGGCATCGCGCGCGCCAGCGGTCCGAACGAGCACTCCTGGAACGCCCGGAGCTGGTAGACGCCGACGCGGTCGACGAAACAGGTGAACGCCCCGACGTCCGACCATCGGTCGAACGTCATGTTGAACGCGTCCAGCTTGTGCTCCCCCTCGCGTTTCGCCAGGAGCTCGTCGATGTGCTCCTGCCCCTCCTCGCCGAACTCGCGGAGGATCCGGCACGCCTGGAGGCCATGGCGGGACTCGTCCGCGACGATCCGCGCCTCGATCCACCGGTCCTCGAGCGTCGGGGCGCGGTCGAGCCACGGGCGGTGCTGCTGGATGGAGGCGAACTCCGTGTCGGCCTGGACGACCATGAGCTTGACGACGAGCTTCCGCATGTCCGGCGGGAACTCCGCGGGGGTCTCGTACTTCCGTACCCCCTGCGCGGTGCCCCACAAGATCTCGCGGACCGGCTCGACCGTGCCCCCCTCCTTGAGGTTCCTCGCGACGGGCGTGCCCGGAGCCGGCTCGGAGGTCGTCATGCTCCACCCGCGTCGGGAGAGAGTACTCAGCGGCCCTTAAAGTTGGGCTTGCGCTTCTCGACGAACGCGGCGAGACCCTCCTTCGCGTCCTCGGTGACGAACAGGCGGTTCTGGAGCTCCCGCTCGAGCGCGAGGCCGGCGGTCAACGGCATCTCGATCCCTTCGACGACCGAGCGCTTGATCAGGCTCACCGCCCGGGAGGGGCCGTGGGCGAGCGCGGTCGCGTAGGCATGGACGTCCTTCGCGAACGACTCCTTCGGGTAGACGTAGTTCACGAGACCGATCGCGAGCGCCTCCTCGGGGGTGAGCAGTTTCCCGGTGATCATCATGTCGAGCGCGCGCGACGTCCCGACCAGGCGCGGGAGCCGCTGCGTGCCGCCGGTGCCGGGCAGGACCCCGAGCGTGACCTCGGGGAGGCCGATCTTCCCGGAGTCCTTGGCCATCATCCTCAGGTCGCACGCGAGGGCGATCTCGAGGCCCCCGCCGACGCAGTGGCCGTTGATGGCGGCGAGGACGACCTTCGGGGTCGCCGCGAACTTGTCGAGCGTCTCCTGGCAGTGGAGGCAGAACATCGCCTTGAAGTCCGGCTGGCTCCCCTTGAGCATCTCGATGTCCGCGCCGGCGCTGAAGAAGCCGGGGACCGAGCTCGTGAGGACCACGACGCGGACGCCGTCGTCGAAGCGGAGCTCCTCGACGGCCTGGTCGACCTCGCGCATCATGTCGATGTCGTAGGTGTTCGCCTTCGGCTTTCCGATCTCGATGTAGCCGACGTGGTCGTCGATCCGCGTTTTGAGGTACTTCCCCTGCATCTTCCCACGGCCGCGGTCGAGCGCGACCGGCCGATGCCAATCTCGGGAACGGATAACTCTCGCCCCTCCCGTGCCGGGACGGCCCCGCGCGCCGCGCCGGGACCCGCCGCCCGGGCGAAGCGGCGGCCTCGCCCCGGCCCTGCCCGGTCGGTGACCGGACCGCCTACGGGGATCGGTCGGCGCGCGCCCGGGCGAGGAGATCGACCACGAGGTCGTCGGTGACCGGCTCGAAGTGCCGGTAGAACTCCCCGACCGCGAAGAACCGGCGGGGCTGCTCGAGCACGACGACGCGGTCGGCGTCGCGCTCCAGCGTCCGGACCGTGACGGGCGGGGCGACCCCCGCCGCGACGATCACGGTCCGGGGGGTGTGCGTGCGTACCGACCGCAAGGAAGCGCGCACCGTGACGCCCGTCGCGATGCCGTCGTCGACCAGGACCACCGTTCGGTCCGCGAGATCGGGCAGCGGACGCCCGCCCCGGAACCGCTCCGCGCGCGCCCGTGCCGTACGCAGCTCCCGGTCGACCGCGACCGCCAGGTCCCCGGGCCCGTAGCCGGCCGACCGGACCCGGCGCTCGTCCCACAGCACCGTCCCGTCCTCGACGACCGCCCCGAGGCCGTACTCCGGGTCGTTCGGCGCCCCCACCTTGCGCGCCACCAGCACGTCCAGAGGGGAGTCCAACCGGCGCGCGATCGGCGCGGCGACCGGAACCCCCCCGCGGGGCAATGCGAGGACGATCGGTCGCTCGTTCCGGTACCCCTCGAGCCTCTCCGCGAGCCGACTTCCCGCCTCGGCGCGGTCGGTCAGCATCGAACGCCGTCTCCGCGGACGTCCTCCAACGGGCGTTCGCCCCCCGCGTCCCCGCCCCCGGACTGCCTCAGGCGTTCGGTCGCGCGGGCGCGACCATCTCCCGCACTCGACCGTCGGGATGCCCCACCAGCACGCGGTCCGCCAGCCCGACGAACAGCCCGGTCTCCACGACCCCGGGCCGGGCCCTCAGTTCGTCGTGGAGGCGGTCGGGGTCCTCGACCGGTGTCGGGAGCCGGAGGTCGATCACCTCGTTCCCGTTGTCCGTCAGGAACGCTCCCCCACTCCGCCCGGGCCGCACGCGGGCGTCGAACCCGTCGTCCTCCAGCTGGCGGACGAGCACCGGCACAGCGAACGGAACGACCTCGACCGGTATCGGCGACCGCTGGCCCAGGGCGTCCACGAGCTTCGACGGGTCCACGAGGATCACGACCTGGGCGGAAAGGCCGGCGAGGAACTTCTCCCGGAACAGCGCCCCGCCCCCGCCCTTGGTGAGCGCGAGACGGGGCGTCACCTCGTCCGCCCCGTCGAGCATCAGATCGAACCGGTCGTCCGGCGCGAGGGGTCGGACCCCGAACCCCAGCGACCGAGCGAGCTCCTCGGTAGCCCGGGAGCTCGCCACGCAATCGAACGGCTCGTCCGGGAACCGGGCCCGGATCGCGCGCAGCGCTTCGGCCGCGGTCGACCCGGTCCCGAGCGCGAGCCGGAGACCCCGACGGACGTACTGCTCCGCCGCGAACCGGGCGGCCGCCGCCTTCGCCAGCTCCACCGGCTCCGCCACGTCCGGGGGAGGCGCCCCGGCTAAAGAGGACCGCCCCTCCCGACTCCTGCGACAGCCCTAAGTCGGAGGAGACCTCCCGCCAGCGGAACGATGGCCGCCTCTTCCCGCTCCCCGCTACGACCGGTCGTCGTCTCGATCGGGGGGTCGGTCCTCCTGACCGGCGACGGGGATCCGGACTACCTGTCGGAGCTCGCGGAACTGCTCGGGCGCGTCGGGCACACCGTCCCCCTCGTCGTCACGACCGGAGGCGGCCGGACCGCCCGGGAGTACATCCACCTCGGTCGCGCCCTCGGCCTGACCGAGTTCGAGCTCGACGAACTGGGGATCGACGTGACCCGGCTGCACGCCCGGCTCCTCGCGGGGCGGATCGGGTCCCCGACGCCGTCGCACCCGCCCGCCTCGGTCCGCGAGGCGGTGGAAGCGCTCCGGCATGCCTCGCCGGTGGTTCTCGGCGGCACCGAGCCCGGTCACACGACCGACGGCGTCGCGGCGCTCGTGGCCGTCCGGCTTCGCGCCGCGCGCCTCGTGAACGCCACGAACGTGAAGGGAGTGTACGACGCGGACCCCCGCGGGAATCGGGCGGCGCGCCGGATCGACCGGTTGTCCTGGCCGGAGTTCCGCCGCATGGTCCAGGCGGCCACGACCGGCGAGGCCGGGCAGACGTTCCTGTTCGACCGGCTCGGGGCCGACGCGCTCGCCCGCGCCGGCATCCCGCTCTCCGTGGTCGACGGCCGCGACCTTCCCAACCTCGAGTCCGCCATCCTGGGCCGGTCGTTCGACGGGAGCCGGATCGAGCCGTAGCGCGGGGAACGGCTTTTAGACGGGCGCGGGTCCCCGCACCGTGCCTCGCTTCGTGTTCCTGGGCGCGCCGGGGGCGGGCAAGGGGACGCAGGCGGAGATCCTCTCCCGCGAAGCCCGGCTCGCGCACGTCTCCACCGGCGATCTGCTCCGGGCCGCCGCGGCCGCGGGCACGCCGCTCGGCCGGGAGGCGGACGGCCACATCCGGGCGGGCCGCCTCGTGCCCGACGGGCTCGTGCTGGCGCTCCTGCGCGACCGGCTCGACCGGCCGGACGCGCGGGCCGGGTTCATCCTGGACGGGTTCCCCCGGAACCGGCCGCAGGCCGAGGCGCTGGCGACGATCACGCCGCTCGACGCCGTGGTCTGGTTCGAGCTGCCGTCCGCGGTGCTCGTCGACCGGCTGGCCGGCCGGAGGGTCTGCACGCAATGCGGCACGGTCTACAACGTGTCCAGCCGCCCGCCCCGGACGGCCGGACGGTGCGACCGGGACGGGGCCGGCCTGGTCCAGCGGCCCGACGACCGGCCCGAGGCCGTCACGACGCGCTTGAAGGTGTACGCCGACCAGACCGCGCCGCTCCTCGAGTACTACCGGGGTCGCGGCCTGGTCCGATCGATCGACGCGGCCGGCACGCCGGAGGACGTCACCGCCCGGCTCCGGGCCGTCCTCGAGGCGGCGGCCGGGCGCGGCGACGCGGCCACCTCCCCGCCGCGCCGCTCGCCGGGACCCCGGTCCCGTTAGACGACGACCTCTCCGTTCCCGGGACGCCCGACGGGACCCGCCCGCCGGCGGAGGGTTTATAGTCCGTCCGCCCGTCCTCGACTCGTCCCGGCTTAGCTCAGTGGTAGAGCGGGGGACTGTAGGCGAGACTGCCGGAGTACCCGGCGGCCCCCGTGGAGATCCTCAGGTCGCCTGTTCGAGTCAGGCAGCCGGGACCTGAGGACGCGGACGGTACCGCCGACGGGCGACGCCGGCGCCCGGGAACCGGATGCGGTTGTCGGGATTCGAACCCGAGTAGGTAGCTTGGGAAGCTACCGTCCTAACCGCTAGACCACAACCGCGCGGCCGAACGGGAGAGCTTCCCGCTCATACGGTTTGTGCGGGCGCGGCGCACTAGAGAAGGAGTCCGACCGACTCGGTCGGTATCGACGGCGCCATCGCCAGGAGGTCCCGGTTCGAGACCAGCCCCTCCGCCGCCCGGCTCATGAACCCCGCCCGCTGGAGGAGGCGCCGCGCGCGCGGAAGGTCGCTCGCCGAGAGCGCGACCAGCGGCTGGTTCCCGTCGCGGGCGACGAGGATCGCCACGCTGAGGATGTTCACCTTCTCCCGCGCGAGGACCTCGAGGACCCGCAGGAAGCTCCCGGCGCGGTCCTCGAGCCGGACCGCCAGCATCTCCCGGGTCTCGGGCTCGTAGCCGGCCGCGGCGAGGAGGGTCATCGCGCGGTCGGGGTCGTTGACGATCAGGCGGACGCGGCCCTTGCCGGAGTTCGAGTCGACCGTGATCGCGGCCAGGTTGATCCGCTCCTTCGCGAGCGTCCGGGCCACGCCTTCGAGGGTCCCCGGCCGGTTGGGCAGGGTCAGGGAGATCTCTCGCAGGGACATCGTCGCATCTCCAAAAGCGCGGAGCGGACTTTAGGTTCACCGCCGGAGCCGAGGCGAACGCGCGGTGTGCGCTCGAACATGTTTTTATAGACGAATCGGGCCTAACTTTCGATACCTCGGGGCCGGACGCCCCGGGCGACGCGAATGGGGGAAGCCGGTCGTGTTACCGTCGGGCGGCGCTTTCGCCGCGCCCGGCGCCTCGATCGCAGTCGCCGCGGCGTCGTCGCCGTGGTCGGGACGCTGCTCGCGCTGCTCGTCTTCTTCGCCCTGTTCGGGGTGTTCCTGACCCAGTACGTACCGCTCTGGATGACCGAGGACGAGAGCGCGTTCACCCAGCAGTCGGAGACGTCGTTCGCCCTCCTCAAGTCGAACGTCGACCTCCAGTACTCCCTCGGGGGCCCCGCGTCGCTTTCCACCCCGTTCACGCTCAACTCCCAGTCGGTCCCGCTCCTGGCCCAGCCGACGGTCGGGACGCTCTCGTTCGAGACGGTCGGGTGCCCGGCCGGCTTCTACAGCACGAACGGGACCCCCGAGACGCCCAGCGACTGCGTCTTCCAGCACATGCTCATGGCCGTCGGGACCGCGACCCACCCGGTGACGGACCACCCGTTCAACGACACGAGCGACGTCGCGACCGTCCAGATGACCCTCCCCAACCGGTACTACCCGATGACCAGCTACACCTTCGAGGACGACGCGGTCTTCCAGACCCAGTCGTCCTCGCAGCAGTACGTCGTCGTGCCCCCGCCGCTGAACATCACGCACTTCGGGACGAACACCACCGTGGAGGCGACGTACCTCGGGCTGTTCGGGAACTCGACCGTCTACACGAGCCAGGGGACGAAGGACGTCTTCTCCGCCCTCAAGTACTCCGAGCCGTACTCGTCCGCCGGCCGGTTCCTGACGAGCGGGAACGTTCCGACGCTGTTCAACTTCACCTTCGAGGTCGGCACCCACGACGTCTGCGCCTGGTTCAGCTTCCTCAACGCCACCGCGCACACCTCGGGCCTGACGACCACCGTCTCGGCCACCGCCGCGTACTACTCGCTCACCGGGCCGAACGGGGCCAGCCCGCCGCCCGTGACCACCTGCCAGGCGGCGGGGGTCTCGACGTACGATCTCACCCTCACGCTGCACAACATCAGCTACGCCACGGTCGAGTACGCCGGCGTGACGATCAGCTTCACGCAGGGAGGTTCGTGACGATGGCCTCGGGCTCGGTCCGCGTGAAGATCCCCCGCCCGACGCCGGAGAGCGGCGGGGGGCTCGGCGGCGAGGGCGCGGCCGACGCGACCGACGTCCCGGGCACATTCATCACGGCGATGCCGCCGCTCCCCGAGTCGGCGATGAAGGAGCTCCAGGTCCGCGCGGTCAACCCGCCGTATTCCTACTCGCGGGTCACCTACAACGACCGGACCAAGGAGTACCTCTACGAGGTCATCGAACCGCAGCTCTCGAAGCACGAGAAGGAGCAGGTCGCCCACCTCAAGGAGACCCTGACGAAGATCATCGGCGGGGACATCGCCGGCCTCTCCGCGCCCGACAAGCGGGCGTACCTGCGCGGCGAGGCGGAGGGGTACTTCCGGTCCCGGCACATCACGCTCAGCCCGCTCTCCCTCGAGCGGATCGTCTACTACCTGCTCCGCGACTTCGTGGGATACGGTCCGGTCGACGCGCTGATCCTCGACCTCGAGGTCGAGGACATCTCGTGCGACGGCGTGGACGTGCCGCTGTTCATCTTCCACTCGAAGTTCGAGTCGGTGAAGACGAACGTGGTGTTCGCGAACGAGGAGGCGCTCAACTCGTTCATCGTCATGCTGGGGCAGCGCTGCTCGAAGTCGGTCAGCGTCTCCTCGCCGATCCTGGACGGGACGACCCCCGAGGGGCACCGGGTCCAGGCGACGTACGCTCGGGAGATCACGACCCGCGGCTCGAGCTTCACGATCCGGCGGTTCAAGGAGCGGCCGTTCACCCCCGTCGACCTCGTGATGATGGGGAGCGCGAGCGAGGAGATGGTCGCCTACTTCTGGTTCGCGGCCGAGCAGGGCGAGTCCGTGATCATCTGCGGAGGGCCGGCCTCGGGCAAGACGAGCACGCTCAACGCGATCTCCCTCTTCATCCCCCCGACCTCGAAGATCGTCTCCATCGAGGACACGCGGGAGGTCAACCTGCCGCACGAGAACTGGATCCCGGGGGCGACCCGGGGCGGCACCGGCGACCGCGGGCCGGACGGCAAGGCCGCCGGCGAGGTCGACATGTTCGACCTCGTGCGCGCCGCGCTGCGGCAGCGGCCGAACTACATCATCGTGGGGGAGGTCCGCGGCAAGGAGACCTACACGATGTTCCAGGCGATGGCGACGGGCCACACGACCTACTCGACGATGCACGCGGACAGCGTGAAGTCGATGGTCAACCGCCTCGAGAACCCCCCGATCAACACGCCGCGCATCCTGCTCTCCGCGCTCAACAACGTCGTGATCCAGCTCCAGACGCGGACGGAGAAGGGCGTCGTCCGCCGCCTGAAGCAGGTCCTGGAGATCGTCGGGTTCGAGCCCGAGACGAACGAGCTGATCACGAACACGGTCTACGAGTGGGACCCGGGGACCGACACGTTCGTGTTCAAGGGCCACTCGTTCCTGTTCGACAAGATCATGGAGTTCAAGAACTACAGCCCGGACGAGATGGACGCGGAGTTCCAGCGCCGGACCCAGGTGATCCGCTACCTCGTCACCCACAAGATCAACGATTACCGCCAGCTCTGGCAGACGATCGCGCAGTACTACAAGGATCCCCACGAGGTGATGGCGCGGATCCAGGCGGCCCCGAAGCCGGCCGGCGCGCCGGCGGCGGCTCCCGCCCCGGCCCCCGCCGCGTCCGCATGACATGGTAGCGACGCCGAAGCGCGCCCCCGGGACCGCGGCCGAAGCGGCGCCGCCGACCCGCACGGTCCGCGTGAAGCGCGGCGAGCAGCCGACCCCTTCCACGCTGACCGGATTCCAGCGGTGGGCGTGGCAGACGTTCGGCGCGCGGGTGAAGGCGAAGCCGGTCGACCCGATCCTCGAGGAGAACCTGGTCAAGGCGCACATGCGGGTGCGCGCGGACGAGTACCTGGCCCAGGTCTACGCGACCACCATCGTCTCGGGGATCGGGGCCACGGTGGCGGGCGTCGCGCTCGGGCTCCTGTTCATCCTCCACGGGGTCGCCTTCCTCGGCATCGTGCTCCTGATCATCCTCCCCGTCTTCGGGACGGTCGGGACGTTCTTCCTGCTCCAGGGGACGCCCGGGTCGAAGGCGAAGGAGCGCGGCCGCAAGATCGACCGAAAGATCGGCTCGGCGATGAGCTTCATCTCGGCGATGAGCTCGGCGGACGTCAACGTCGACCAGATCTTCAAGGAGCTCGGCCGGCAGAAGATCTACGGCGAGGTCGCGGAGGAGGCGGCCTGGATCACCCGCGACACGGAGCTCCTGGGGGTCGACATCCTGACCGCGCTCCGCCTCGGCGCGCTGCGCACCCCCTCGAAGAAGTTCCAGGACTTCCTCCAGGGTGTCGTGACCACCGCGACGAGCGGCGGACAGCTGAAGCCGTACTTCCTGATCAAGGCCGAGCAGTTCGAGCGGGAGCACAAGCTCGCGATGCAGGAGCGGGTCGAGACGATGGGCCTGCTCGCCGAGACGTTCGTCACGGTCGTGGTCGCGTTCCCGCTGTTCCTGGTGATCATCATCGCGATCTTCGCCATCATCGGGGGCGGCGGGGCGTTCATGATCGACGTCCTGTGGGGGATCGTCGGCGGGATGATCCCGGTCAGCCAGTTCGGGTTCATTTTCTTCATGTATTCGCTCGCGCAGGAGATGCAGTAGGATGGCGAACGCCACGGCCTCGGTCCAACGGGTGCGGTCGATCGCGGGGTCCCCGACCTCGGTACAGCGGGTCGCAATCCCCCGCGAGACGGTCCTCCTGATCGTCGGGGGCGCCGTGGGCCTCGTCTTCTGGGTGATCGGGTTCCTCTGCGACCGCGGGACCCTTTCCCTCGTCCTGCGGCCCGGCGAACCGACCGGGGTCAACGTCGCGATCGACTTCTTCGTGATCGGCCTGATCTGCCTGATCGCGCCGTACGGGTTCGCGATGACGGCGAAGCTCCGGCGGATCTCGAAGATCGAGGAGCGGCTGCCGGACTTCCTGCGCGACGTCGCCGAGGCGGGACGGTTCGGGATGACCCTGCCGGACGCGATCGTGGTCGCGAGCACGGGCCGCTACGGGCTCCTCACCGACGAGATCAAGAAGATGGCCAGCCAGCTCGAGTGGGGGGTCCCGGTCGCCACGGCCCTCGCCCTCTTCGAGGAGCGGGTCCCGACGCCGCTCGTCCAGCGGGTCGTCTCGATCGTGACGCGCGCCAACGAGGCGGGCGGGAACGTCGCGGACGTGCTCACGATGGTGGCGCGGGACACCCGCGAGGCGCAGCTCTCCGACGCGTCGCGCCGGATCTCGATGCTGACGTACGTGACGGTGATCTACATCTCGTTCTTCGTGTTCCTGGTCACGATCTACATCATGGCGGCGGTGTTCCTGCCGCAGATGATCAAGGCGGGCGAGTCGATCGCCTGCTCGTCCCTCTCGGGCGCGGGCGGCGTCTCGCTGCAGTACGCGTTCGTGCCGGTCCTGTTCCTCGCGTTCCTGGTCGCGGTCATCGTGCACGCGGTCGGGGACGGCGTGATGGCGGGCGTCCTCTACAACGGACGCATCGCCGAAGGGCTCCAGCACGCGACCATCATGCTGTCGGTCGGCTGGCTGATCATGCGGTTCGTCGTGCCGGTGCTGACCGTCAAGACGTCGTGCGGGGGGTAGGACGATGGCGGGGGATGCGACCGAGCCGGAGACCGTCCCGACCGACGACGGCACCGGGCGCCCGCGGAAGAAGGCGTCGTTCTCGCCGTGGCTGCGCGTCGGCGCCGCGATGCGCAAGGGGACGAGCGAGCCCCGTCCCGTCAAGCTGAGCCGCCTCGGCGTCTCGGCCCAGGGGGCGGCCACCGACGTCACGCCGATCCCCCCGCTCACCGACCCGATGCTGAAGGAGCTCGACCTCGCTCCGATCATGCCGGGGTACTCCTACGTCCGCATCACGCTCCAGACCCAGCGCAACGAGCACCTCTACGAGGTGATCGAGCCCCCGCTCACGCCGCTCGAGCGGGACCTGATCGCGCGGCTCCGCACCGCGATGGTCGCGGGGTTCCAGCCGCTCGCCGGGCACGAGCCGAACGCCCGGAAGGACGAGCTGCGGCGGATGGTCGACGACCAGCTCAAGGCGTGGGAGCTCGCGCCCGGGCCGACCTCGAAGGGCCGGTTCCTCTACTACCTCTCGCGGGACTTCATCGGCTACGGCATCGTGGACGTGCCGATGACCGACCCCGAGGTCGAGGACATCTCGTGTGACGGGGTCGGGATCCCGCTCTACATCTACCACCGGAAGTACGGGTCGATCCGGTCGAACCTCAAGTTCACCTCGCACAAGGAGCTCGACGACTACGTCGTCTGGCTCGCCCAGCGGTCGGGGAAGCACATCTCTGTCGCGAGCCCGATCCTGGACGCGACGGTCCCCGACGGCTCGCGTCTCCAGGCGACGCTCGGGATGTACGTCACGAAGCGCGGGAGCTCGTTCACGATCCGGCGGTTCCGCGACAATCCGTTCACGCCGGTCGACCTCCTCAAGTTCAAGACGATGAGCTCCGAGATGATGGCCTACCTCTGGATCGCCATCGAGTCCGGGCAGTCGATGATGGTCTGCGGCGGCACGGCGAGCGGGAAGACCACGACCCTGAACGCGACCCTCCTGTTCATCCCGCCCCAGATGAAGATCGTCTCGATCGAGGACACGCGCGAGCTCAACCTGCCGCACGAGAACTGGGTCCCGTCGCTGACCCGCGCCGGGTTCGGCTCGAAGAACGTGGTCAGCGGGAAGGCCCCCGGGGAGATCGACATGTTCGACCTGCTCGCGGCCGCGCTCCGCCAGCGCCCGCAGTACCTGATGGTCGGCGAGGTCCGGGGCGCCGAGGCGTTCATCGTCTTCCAGGCGATGGCGACCGGGAAGACCTGCTACACGACCTTCCACGCGGAGAGCGTGAGCGCGATGGTCCACCGGATGGAGAACCCGCCGATCTCGCTCCCCCGCTCGCTCGTCTCGGCGCTCAACCTCGTCCTCCTCCAGCGGCAGGTCAAGGTCGGCCAGAAGATGACGCGGCGCGTCCAGTCGCTGACGGAGATCGTCGGACTCGACCCGGAGACGAACGAGCTGATCACGAACTCCGTCTACTCGTGGAACCCGTCGGACGACACGTTCCTGTTCTCGGGCCACTCGTACCTCTACGAGCGGTTCGCGCTCATGAAGAACTGGACGATGAAGGACATGGAGCGGGAGGTGCGCAACCGCGTCACGATCCTCGACTACATGATGGCTCTGGACGCGAAGGCGACGCGCCTCAAGCCGTACACGCACCGCGACGTCGGCCGCCTCGTCTCCTACTACTACAAGGAGCCGGAGAAGGCGCTCGCCGAGGCGCGGGCCGAGCTCGCCCGCAAGGCCCCGGCGCCGGCGCCCGCCGCGCGCTGAGGCGGACGGTCCGGCGGGGCGGA
>JASHSP010000130.1 GCA_030038655.1 Thermoplasmata archaeon
TACGCGGACTGGTGCGCCCCGTGCCGGTTCACCGAGCCGGTGATCCGCGACTTGAGCGAACAGATGGCGGGCCGCGTGAAGTTCACCAAGGTCAACGTCGACGAGGCGGTCGGCGTGGCCCGCTCGTACGGCATTCACTCGATCCCGACGTTCCTCTTCCTCGAGGCGGGTCAGGAGAAGGGCCGAGAGGTCGGACCGATCGGTCCGGTCGAGTTCCGGTCGATCCTCCGGCGGCACTTCCCCGCGGCGCGGAGCCCGGCTAGTGGCGGAAGACCCGCCACCCGGTGAAGTACATCGCGATTCCCGCCTTTTCCGCGACCGCGATCACCTCCGGGTCCCGAAGGCTCCCTCCGGGCTGGAGGATCGCCCGAACCCCGGCGCGCGCCGCGACCTCCACCCCGTCGGCGAACGGGAAGAACGCGTCCGATGCCAGGACCGAGCCGCGGGCCCGTTCACCGGCGACCTCGACCGCGAGCTCGACCGACTTCACCCGGGTCGGCTGGCCGGACCCGATCCCGACGGTCTGCGAGCCGCGCGCGAGGACGATCCCGTTGGACTTGACGTGGCGGACGACCCGCCAGGCGAAGTCGAGGCTGCACCGCTCCTCGCCCGTGGCGTCGACGCTCGTCACCCGGCGGAAGTCGGTCGGGAGAAGCTCCCGGCGGTCGGTCTCCTGCAGAAGCAGCCGGCCGAGGGCGTTCTTGGCGTCCCAGCTCGGCGCGTCGCGCCGCGGGGGTTCCGTGCGCACCATCTTCAGCTTGGCCCGGCGCACGAGCGACTCACGCGCGGCCGGGTCGAACTCGGGGGCGGCCAAGAGGTCGACGAAGACGCCGTGGAGCGCGGCCGGGTCGTCCGCTCCCAGGGGGCGGTTCACGGCGATCGCGCATCCGTACCGCGCGACCGGGTCGGTCGCGACGGCCCGCTCGAGGGCTTCCCGCAGCGTGGGACCCGAGGCGACGCCGCACGGCGTCGCGTGCTTCACGACGGCCGCGCTCGGACTCGGGAACTCACCGACGATCCCGAGGGCCGTATCGAGATCAAGGAGGTTGGTGAACGACAGGCTCTCGCCCTTCACGAGCTCGAACGGGGCCGGGTGGAGGCCGGCCCCGCTCGGCCGGACGACGCCGTACGACGCCGCCCGCTGGTGGGGGTTCTCTCCGTAGCGGAGCGTGAGCGGCTCGCGGCGGAACACCAGTTCCTCGGGGAAGCCGACCGCCGCGTCGGTCCCTGGGCCGATCCCCCGAGCGATCGCCTCGTCGTACTCGGCGCATCGCTCGAACGCGCGTACCGCCAAGCGGTGACGGGTCTCGGCCGAAACGGTTCCCCCGCCGGCCCGCAGCTCCTCCACGAGGGGCACGTACTGCCCCGGGTCCGTCACGACGGCGACCCACGCGTGGTTCTTCGCCGCGGCACGCGCGAGTGTGACCCCGCCGATGTCGACGAACTCCTCCCGGTCCTGCGCGTCAGGGTGTTCCGCGAGGTGGCGTTCGAACGGGTAAAAGTTGACGACGACGAGGTCGAATGACAGGAGCCTCCGCTCGGCGAGCTCCCGCTGTCCCTCCTCGGTCCGCGGGGCGAGGATCCCGCCGAGGATCCCGGGGTGGAGCGTCTTGATGCGCCCTCCGAACCAAGAGCCGATACCGGTCAGCTCCTCGGCCGGCCGCACGGCTACGGCCGCGTCCGCGAGCGCCCGGCGGGTACCTCCCGTCGCCCAGAGCTCGACCCGCAGGGCGTTGAGCTCCCGAGCCAGTTGCGCAAGACCGGACTTATCGTCGACCGAGAGCAGCGCGCGCTCGATCCGCGTCGCCGACCCTATCGAGGAAGGCACCGTCCGTACCCCCGATGGGCAGGTGGGCCGAGAGATAAGTTGCGCGGACCTCGCCGAAGAACCGTCGGCGCGCTCCCGAGAGGTGTCTTCCGCGGCGGTAGTCATTAATACGGCGACCGAGGCTAGTTACATGCCCCTCAGGCCGACATGCATTCGAGTTCGTGGGCTCGGGCAGCGCCGGGCCGGGCCCAGCGTCCGTCAAAGGCGCGCCGTTGGCGCCGGCATGGGCGTCGCGCGCAGGTTGCGCCCGTCGCGACGCTCCTCGGGCTCCTCCTGGTCGTGACGTACCTCGCGACGTACCTGGCGACCACGCTCCCGAACCAGATGTCGGTGAACGACCTGGACCACGAGACCCAGGTCGTGAACCAAATCGGTCAGCTCGCGACGGTCGCGAGCGACATGGCGTCCGTGGGAGTCATCGGGGCCGAGGGGACCTTCCCGGTCACCCTGGGCTCTGCCGGGACCCCGCCGTTCGCCGGGCCCGATTCCGCCTCGATCGGACCAATCACGGGCTGGACCGGGGTCTACGGGATGTACGTCAATTACTCCCTCAACACCCCGACGAGCACCCGGCTCAACGTCTCCGCAGCATCCAACCCCGGCGCCGGGATCGTGGTCAGCCTTCACAACACCTATGCCAGCGCGGCGGAGGTGGCGTACGATGACGGCGCGACCATCTACGCCGAGCCGGGCGGGGTACCGGTGATGACGGATCCTCCCGCCATCTCTCTGTCGAGCGGGAACGTGCTGTCGGTCCTCGTGCCGGTGTTCCTGAACCCGATCGGGTCCGAGTCCGGCACGACGAACGCCGAGGTCGGCCTGCGGCTGACTGCCGTGCAAGCGCTGTCCGTTCCGTTCACCGGGTACTCCTTCCGACCGGGCGTGCCGGTCAACATCACGGCTTTTACCCCGTACGCTTCGGCGTGGATGAGCTACTTCTCGACCAACCCGGCGTTCGCGCACGTATCGATCTCCTGCACGCCGACCGGGTCCGGCACCGGCAACGTCTGCTCGTCCACGTACCTCTACCATCCCGGGGGTCCGATCGGCAAGGTCTTGATCTCGGTCACGCCCGCCGCGCTCGCCGTCACTCAAGCGTACTACGCGGTCTCGCTCAGCTGAGGGGGGACCGAGGGTACCGGTCCCTACCCGGACGTCGGCCCGATGGCGGAGGATCCCGGGAACCGATGGGCGCGGGCCGGCGCAACCAGCGCTTCGCTCCGACCAGCGTGCCCCACGTCCGACGGGTAGCCAGCGACGGACCATCGGGGGCCGGTGCGTTCCAGGCCGCGCGGACGCGGCCGACGCTCAAGTGCTCGACCTCTGCGACCGCCCGTCGGCCGTCGGCGCGCACTATCCGGAAGGAGGGAGCGGGACCCTCGAGGGACCCGAGACGGGAGGCGAGAAGGCGCTCCCACGCGCGAGGAGAGACGGGCGGAAGGTGTTCCCCCGCCACCTCGACACCGAGGTAGCGGGATCGGCGGGCGGACGATCTACCGGACGAGGTCGATGACTTCCTCGGACTCACCGGTGGCGTACCCTCCCTTCTGTCCGAGGAGGCTCTGGGCGCGTACGCCCGTGATGATGAGGAGAACCCGGATGGTGTTCTCGAGGTCCGGAGAGTTTTCAACCGAGCAGCCCCAGATGATCCGGGCGCGCTTCGAGATCTTAGAGCCGACCAGCGCCGCGGCCTTCTCGGC
>JASHSP010000131.1 GCA_030038655.1 Thermoplasmata archaeon
GCGCCGACCCGCTGCACGACGATTCCCTCGACCTGCGCCGTTCCGAGGATCCGGACCGGCGCGCGCTCGAGCAGGAATCGGATCCCTTCCTCCTCGCCCTCGTTCACGTCCTCGGCGACCGCGGGCATGGCCTGCCGGGCCCGGCGGTAGACGACCGTGACCTCGTCGCCCTCAAAGAGGCGAAGGGCGGACCGCGCTGCGTCCATCGCGACGTCCCCTCCGCCGACCACGACCGTGCGTCGATTCTTCCGGCCCAACAGTCCCTCCGGCCCCTTGTTCGCGGCGAGCAGGAACGGGAGGGCGGGAAAGACCCCGGGGAGGTGTTCTCCCGGGATTCCCAGCGCGCGCGGGTCGGAGGCCCCGACGGCCACGTAAATCGCGCGGTACCCCTCCGCGATCAGGCTCTCCGGGGTGAAGTCGACGCCCGCCCGCTTCCCGACGACGAACGTCACGTCGAGGTTGCGGAACCGGGCGAGGTCGGCGTCCAGCTCCGGTCCGTCGAGGTGGTACTTCGGGATCGTCTCAATCTGCCCCCCGAGAAACTTCTGCTCCTCGTACACGGTCACCGGATATCCTCGCAGCGCAAGCTCCCAGGCGGCGGCCAGGCCCGCCGGCCCCGCTCCGATCACCGCGACGCGCTGCTCCCGAGGCGCGCTCGCGACGTAAAGGAGGTCGGCCTTACCGAACTCCAGGGCGGCGCGCTTCAGGTGGCGGATGGCGATCGGGGCACCCTTCCCGCCCATCACGCAGTCCTCCTCGCAGTAGTGATAGCAGGTCTTGCAGAGGACCGTGGCGAGAGGGTTCTCCCGGATCGTGAGGCGAGCGGCGTCGTCGAACCGCTCCCGGGCGATGAGTTGGATGTACCCCCGGCAGTCCTGCGTGATCGGGCACGCCTGGACGCAGAACGGCATGGCGCAGTCGAGGCACCGTTGCGCCTCGAGCACCGCCTCCTCCCTCGTGTAGGCGTGAAGGATCTCGCCGAAGCCGGCCGCGCGGGCCGCCCCCGAGTCCTCCTCGATCGGGCGCCGGTCGTATCGGAACGCGCACACGGATGGAACTCGAACGTGATCAGAGCGACCGTCGTATATTGGGTCCGCCCCCGGGGCGGGGGAACCGCCGTCGGCACCCCGGGTCGCCGTGGACTGCACCGTGCGCCCCGTCACCCGTCGAGGCAAACCTATTTCGGACTCCTCGGCGGTGCCACGGTTCGATGGCGCCTCCTCCCCCCGTCGACGTCGTAGGCCCCCGACCCGTGGAACTCGTCCTGTACCGATGCCTCGTCTGCGGCTTTCAGTCGCTGCGCGGCGACGATATCGGGGAGCACCTGATGACCCACACCGAGGCGGCCAAGTACACCTTCTCCACGATCGTCAAGTAACGCCGAACGGCCGTCCGGGGCGGCCCCGGGGACACCCGAGGACGCCGATTCGCGAGCGGGGGCTCCGGTACGCCCGGCCCTAGGGTAACGGCACGAAGACGAGCGAGATCGAGTTCACGCAGTGTCGGGTGTTGCGGGACGTGAAGCGCTCGCCCCGGAACACGTGGCCCAGATGCGCGTCGCACCGCGCGCACCGGATCTCGACCCGCTCGCCGTCTTCGTCCGGGAGCCGCTTGACCGCCCCCTCGATCTCCTGGTCAAAGCTCGGCCACCCGCACCGCGCGTCGAACTTGTCGTCGGACCGGTAGAGGGCCGCGCCGCATCGCTTGCACGAGTAGGTGCCCCGGGCCGTCGTGTGCTCGTACTCCCCGCTGAACGGGCGCTCCGTCCCCCGGTGGACGATGACGGCCTCCTCCTGCTTCGTCAACGTCCGCCAGGCCGGGTCCGCCGCGCGTGCCATGGACGATCAGGCACGCGCCCACTCTTTAGCCCGGCCCCTGGGTCGGGTCTCCCGGCGGGTGTCGGTCCGACCGGCGGGGCTGCCGCCCGGCTCGACGGCGGTCACGACCGCTTCGACGCACCGTCAACCCGCGCGAGCACCCGGGACGCCAGGAACGTGATCACCTTGCTGGGCTTGCCGGGGGTCTCTAGGCCGAACGGCGTCGGCCGCTGGGAGGGGTGGTCGCGGAACCACTCGGCGACGCCTCCCTCCACATCCGGATGAACCGCGTCCAGGTTCCATCGTCCGTCGGCTCGGCGCTTCTTCACGAGCCACGCGAGCGCGTGCCCGAGGCGGGGATCGCCGCCGTAACCGAGCGCGGTCAGGCAGTCCAGCCCGACCAGCATGTCGTAGTAGTAGTGGAACGGGTAGTGCGTGCGGGACCATGGCCGGTACGGCGCGCCCTGTCGGTGGAGCTCCCGCTGCAGGAAGAACTCGGCGCCCCGCTCCACGCACCCTCGGACTGAAGCCGTCCAGCGGGATCGCGGAAGCACGGCGAAGGCGCTGAGGGGCTCCCAAGTGTCGAGCAGGCGGCCGGACCCGTAGCACGACCATCCGCCCTTGGGGTCGGCGTCGTCCACGAGCCAGTCGAACGCGGTCCGCACCCTACGGTCGTCTTCGTACCCGAGTCGGATCAGGGCGCGCGCCGTGTTCGCCGTGACGCACACGTGGCTGGTCTTCCCGCTTGTCCCAAATCCGCCGTCCGGGCGGGCGAACGCATCGATCCAGAGATCGGAGGAGCATCGAACGGCGTCGTCCTCGCGCGTCACCCCGAGGTCCGACAGCACCAACAGCTTCCAGTTTGTCGCAAGGTACTTCGGACGGTAGAGGCTGCTGGGGTCGCCCCACCCGCCCTCGGCCGTGCGCTCGGCGAGCAGGTCCGCGACCCAGCCGGTCCGCGTCAGGTTCCGGCGGGCCCGCCCGACGTCCTGATCGGTCGGTGTCCGGCCGAGGAGGTCCGTGAGCGCGAGCAGTTGGATCGACGGCTGCGACGGTTCGCACAGCCAGTCGAGCACCGGTCGGGGAACGGCCATTCGTTCGACGCCAACCCGCCGCCCCATTTGAGGGCCGCCGGAGGTTCAAGGACTCGACGCGGGGCCCGCGCTCGGGGCGCGGTCTTCGTGCCCGCCGGGGCCGAGCGAGTCCACCCCAGAGTTGAAGAGGGGGAGCCGCGACAACTCTCTCCGATGGACCGCGCGTACGAGAAGTCCATAGGTACGGCGTTGTTGGCGATCGGGCTCGGTCTGCTGCTGTTCGGTTTCTACCAGGCGTACGAGTACACGCAGACTCCCCCCTCCGGCACCTACAACATCGTCCACGCGAGCGGCGGGGGGAGCGGCAACAGTTCGCTCAATCTCACGTTCAACGGCCGGTACATCGAGGCGTTCTCGTTCCTCTGCATCGAATACCTGGTCGGAGCGGCCGTTCTCAAGGGTGGTTGGAACCTAATCACGCCCAAGGCCGAGACGATCTCGGTCCGGGTGAAGCCGAAGTCCCTGCAGGTCGAGCCGGCGGGATACTCCGCGATCCCGGCACCCCCCCTGACGGGGCCAACGAGCGCCGGTCCGACAGGTGGCATGTCGTCTCCCGGATCCCCCGGGTCCCCGCCGGGCGCGAGCCCCTAGCGTCCGGGGTTCGGTCGATCCATCGCGCCGGAGGGGGGCGTCGGCCACCGGGCGGACCCGCGAGAGGCCGCCGCAGCGAGCGCAAGGCTCAATCGGCCGGGAGCACGTCGCCCCTTTGTGTCGGCGACCTTCTGCACGCGGTGTGGTAAACCAATCCCGGCCAACGCCGCGACCTGTCCGTCGTGCGGCAACCCCGTCGCCGCGCCGGGAGCGAACGTGGCCGCGAGCCCGGCCCCGGCAACTTCCGCCCCGCCTCGTACGTGCGTGAACTGCCGCGCCCAGATGCGCTGGGTCGGCCACTTCAACCTGCGAACGTTCGGATTCACGGGTTCGGTGGACTTCCTCACCGGCAGCACCAGCTCGCCCGCGGAGACCGTCCTGCCGTTCAGCCTCTACTACTGCCAGGGATGCGGGAAGTTCGACTTCTACTATCCCGGAACCTAGGGGAATGTCTCTCCCGTCGCCGCGGGGGGCCCGACGGAACCGCGCCGGATCCGTGCCCGCCCGTCGGGGACATCGTTTATCGCCCCTCGGCCGCATTCTCTCCGGTGGAGGTCGTTCGTGTCCGTTCCGTCCGAAACCGACTCCGTCCGCCGCAGCCAGTGCGAGTTCCGTGAAGCCAACGCTCGTTGCCTTTTCGTCGACGGCCATCCGGGCTGCCACATCTGCGTCCGACCCCACGGGTCGAACGTCGCCATCCGGGGGACCGGCGGGGTGCCGGATCCGATGCACATCTGGCGTCCGTCGGGACCGACCCGTGCGACCACCGGAGGGATGGGCGAAGACACGCGGGGACTCTGGTCGGATCCGATGATCGAGATGCTGGTCGCGGAGATCACCGCGGCGGGGGCGGCTCCCCCCCGCGACTGGAACGCGAACCTGCCCCGACTGCGGGCGGAGTCGAGCCGGGGTTCGAAGGCGTCGCGGTGATTCGGCGCCGTCGACGCGAACCGGAGCACAGGTCCCTCGGCGGCAGGCCCCCGGCCTCGGTGGCCCCGACGTAACCGAGCGCTTTATCCAACCCCCTCGTTGCCGCTTCGGGATGGGTCTTTCACGCGAGACCGTCGACCGCCTCCTCGAGGAGAGCCGGACGCACCGGTGTTCGGGCGCCCCCGAGACCTGCGTCAAGGTCGTTGCCGTCGCGGACCTGCCGACCCGGTTCGGGGCGTACCAGGTCGTCGCCTTCTGGAACGACGGGGCCCGCCGCGATCACGCCGCGTTCGTCCACGGCGACGTGTTCGGGCGCGAGAACGTCCTGGTCCGCATCCACTCCGAGTGCCTGACGGGCGACGCGATCGGGTCGCTCCGCTGCGACTGCCGGGACCAGCTGATCGCCTCGCTCGAGAAGATCGGGCGCGAGGAGGCGGGCGTGATCCTCTACCTCCGCCAGGAGGGCCGGGGGATCGGGTTCGCGAACAAGATCAAGGCCTACCAGCTCCAGGACGGCGGGTACGACACGGTCCAGGCGAACGAGGCGCTCGGGTTCCGGCCGGACGAGCGCGACTACGAGGTCGCCGCCCATATGCTCGCGTCGCTCCACGTCGAGTCGATCAGCATCCTCACGAACAATCCCGAGAAGGTCGAGGACCTGCGACGGCATGGCGTGAGGATCGTCGGCCGGATCCCCGTGGTCGTGCCGCCGACGGCCGAGAACCGCGAGTACTTGGAGACCAAGAAGAGGAAGCTCGGTCACCTTCTGGACGTCGAGCAGATGGACGAGCTGGTCCACCCGGGCGAGGGAGGCCCGAAGTAGCGTCGCGACCCGGGCTCACGCCATGTGGGCTTCGCGGTTGTGCCGTTGCAGCGCGGAGACCGAGGAGAGGTGGCTCCCGCAGACGGAGCAGGTGACGCGCTTCGGGCGCTCCGCGGGGGGACCGCCACCGGGCCCTCCGTGCGAGTCGCGAAGGTGCTCCTCGAGGATCTCCGGCGAGCGGAACGCCGCCCCGCAGTGAGGGCACACCGCCTGCGTCTCGTCGTACTCCACGTACGGCACGGGGACCGAAAGGGGAACCGATGCTATCCTCCTTTCGGGGGCCCTCCTCGAGACGCAGCGGCGTCCGCGGGGAGCGGTTGAGGCCCGCCGCCGCCCGTCGAGGACGCGCGGGACCGGGTCGGCGGAACGACCCTCTCAGTCGAGGACCTTGTTGGTTTCCTTCGGGGCGCGGAACTCCGCGGCGCGATGGGAGCCATCGCAGAACGGCTTCTTCTGGGAGTGGCCGCAGCGGCACAGCGCCGTGAACACCTTTCCGTCCACCATCACGAGATTGGGGCCGTTCTCGGTTGACACGATCTCGACTTTCGGCATGCCGTCCCCGGATCGGTCCGGCGGAACATAAGATGCGACCCCCGCTCGGTTCACGAGGCGAAGCACACGCCGTCTGGTTGCCTCGGCGTCACGCCGAGTTCCTCGTAAGGCACGGCCCGGCGGGCGGTCCGACCGCTCTCCGCGATCGGTTCGCACCCACGACCCCGCGACCAACGTTGAATGCTGCCGGTGCATCCCGCCTCACGGCGTCCTTGACCGACTCGCGAACGCTGAGCTTCCACCGCAGGGCCGGGCTCTTCCTCGCGACACGGTACTTGCGGACTCATCCGGTCCCGGTGGTGCAGTGCCCGCTTTCCGAACTGCCGCGGCTCTCCCCGCGGATGATCCGCCTTGCGCTACGCCTCTTCCCGAGCTTCCTCGACCGAGCGGACGTCACCTTTCCCGTGATCATCGCCGGCAGGGGCTGGTATCAGATCGCTCTGGACGGCCGACACCGGATCTCGAAGGCGATCTGGACCGGACTCGACGGCCTCCCTACGGTCCGAGTTCCCTGGGTGTTCGCGTTGGAGTTGCTTTTCCCGGGTGTCTACGAGCTTGAGTGGCTCGTCCTGTTCCTCCGGAAAGAGCTGAGACGGTCAGGTCATCGCCACCCCGGTTAGGGGCTGTTCTGGCGTGGCGAGCCTTCCCCCCGAGACGGAACACCTTACCAACTTCACTGCCTTGGCCGTTCCCCGTGGCCCGGAACCTGCGCGCCGAAATCTGTGTCGGCGCGGCGCTCTTTCGCGGGGACCGTCTCCTGCTGTTGCGAAGGTCGTCTGCGCTCGAAGCGTTTCCGGGCACCTGGGACATTCCCGGCGGACACGTGCAGGAGGGCGAAAGCCTTCTCGGGGCGCTGCGAAGGGAGGTTCGAGAAGAAACGGGGCTCGCCGTGACCGTGGAGCGTCCGTTCCACGCCGGGACCTTCGACTACCCGCGGGCGCGCGGGAGGCAGTCGAGGACCGTGGAAGTCGACTTCATCTGCACGGTGCGCTCGAAGCGGGACCCGCGGCTCGATCCGGCCGAGCACACCTCGTTCGCGTGGATCCGACGGTACGACGCTCGCCGGTACCCCGCGCCGGAACTCCTCCGCAAACTCGTTCGGGTCGCGCTCGCGAGTCGGCATCGCGGCTCGACGGCCGACTGACGACGCGGCCGGGGGGGGTCGGAGGCCGTGGCGGGGCCGGTTCTCGGCCGACGCACGCGGTCCGCGGACTGGGGGGGCCCATACCGCGGGCGGGGTCCACCGGGGCTCGAGCGGTACGGGTTCTCCTCTGCCTCCGGATCCGGAAGCCGTGCGTTCGGCTCTCGCCGGAATCCCGAGAGCCCGGGTCGGTGAGCCGAACAGGGTTTCTTCGTCGGCGGTATGCGCTCGGTACGCACCGCGGGCTCGAGGTCGGGCTGCATCTGCGGCCCGGCATGGCCGACGAGAACTTCGTCGGAATGGCGATAGGCAACCTGGCCGCGTTTGGCCTTCAACGGGACCGCCACGAGTCGCTCGCCTGGCAGGTGATTCGAATCGAAGGCTCCGGCGGTCATCATTTCCGCCTGCTGATCCGCCACCCCGAGCGCGTCTTGGACATCGGCATTGAACACGACCTCAAGCGGATCCTCGACGTGCTCTCGGACGAAACGATCGAGCAGTTGCGGCACCGGTTCGACATGGCCCGGCAGGACGGGATGGTGCCGGTACCCCTCCGCCACCTTCACGAGGAAGTCGACTTCTGGCGAGATGACTTTTGGAACTGGCTCGGGTAGACGCACACGGGTCGGCCCGGCTCGTATCGACCCGACCCCCGTCCGCGGGGAGGCCCGCGGGGTCGCGCAAGACTCGTCGCGAGCCCGGGACGCAATGCGGTCGGGACCCTCGCCGCCGGGGGCGCGGGAGTCCCCGGCACCCGCACGACGCCCCGGGAATTCGTCCGAGCGACCGGATCGCCGCCCGGCGCCGATCCTCGTAGAACGGCTACCATCTCGCGGTGAGGGTTCCGAAGGGTCCTCAGCGAGGGGTCGATCGGGCGACCAGCTGGACCGGGTTTCCTTCGGGGTCGGCGACCCAAGCGCCCCTCAGGGTCCCGGCGAACTCATGCGGCGGGCTCAACGTAGGGGCGCCCCGCGCGTTCATCCAGCCGAGGGCCCGGTCGGCGTCGTTGACCCACAGCACAACCTCGCCCCGAGGTGGGCCCCCGCCCCCCGTGATTCCGTGATCGCGTCGCAGTGCCTCGAGGGTCGAGACCGCCAGGTTGAGCGGACCGAGCTCCATCTCCACATGATCTGGGGGGCCCTCCTTCGGCGTCCGGAATGTCTCGGGCGACCCCAAGAGGTCGTGGTAGAATCGGAGAGATTTTTGAATGTCGCTCGTATAGATGTTGTACAGGTGATTCTTGAACGTGGGACGATGGGCAGTGTCCGCCGAGGGCCTCACGGGAAGTCGAGCGGTGAAGACCACCGGATTACCGTCGGGGTCGGCTACGATTCCGCTGTGGACGTAGCCCCCGAAGTCGTGCGGTGAGCTCAGCGAGGGTGCGCCCTTGGAGGTCGACCATCCGTGGGCCCCGTCCACGTCGTCCGTGAAGAGGGCGATCTCCCCGCGGGGCGGGCCCGGACCGGTATGGATGCCGTGATGGCGGTTCAGGGCGTCGAACGTGGCAAGACCGAGGCGGAAGGAGCCGAGCCTCAGTTCGACATGGTCGGGAACCCCTTCCCGGGGCACCCGAAAGGTCTCGGCGAACCCGAGCACGTCACGGTAGAAGCGCAGCGACCCCTCAATGTCGTGTGCGTAGAGGTTGACCGCCGGGTCGGAGTACGCCAAGGGAGAGCGTGGGTCGGGGGGCTCGGACATTTCTGATCTCTCCCGCGATTCGGGCCTGCTCCGTCACTTCGTGGCGAGGGCCATAAGCCCTTAGGGAACCCGATTCCTAAAGTGGTCCCTGCGGTCGCTGCTCCGATGGATCAGGCGGACCTCCGAATCTTCTCCCGGCTCGTCGCGGACTCCTTCCTCTCCGACGAGGCCCTCGCCCGAGAGGTGGGACTCACGGGCAAGGCGGTTCGTCTTCGCCGCAAGAGGATGGAGTCGCAGGGAGTCCTGGCGGAGTACGGCGTCCACCCGGCGCCCGAGATCCTCGGCCGCTACGCCGTGGCGTGGCGGTATGTCGGCAAGGACTGGACCGAGGACCTCGCGCCCGAGCTGTCCAAGGTCGACGATCTCGCCTACGTGATGAGCTTCCGCCCGGCGTTCCATCGCGTGGTCCGGTTCGCGACGGAGCCCGAGACGCCAGCCGACCCCCGTCTCGCCCGGCTGCTCGGCCGACCTCTCGGCCCCCTGGGCGAGCGGTGGTCGACGCCCTCGCTGCGACCGGACCGCCTCTCCCGTGTTGACTGGAAGATCTTGGAGGCGGTGGTGGGGGCTCCCAGGGCGCCCTACTCCGTCAAGGCGCGGCGCGCCGGGGTCTCGCCCCGGACCTTCCGCATTCACCAGGCGAAACTGGAAGCGGCGCACGCGCTGGAGTGCGCGATGATTCTCAATCTGGAACGGGAGGCCGGTCTCGCCACGTACGGGATCTGGCTTCGGGTGGACGATTCGTTCGACGCGAAATCCGTGGAGATACCGCGGCTCTGGGACCGTCCCCACTGGACCCGCGATCCCCCGGGAGTCTACCTCCTCGGAAGCGCGGACACCTACTTCGAAGCGCGGGAGCTGGAGCTCCGGCTCCGATCGCTCCCGGGCGTGGTCGGCGCGGACCCCCTGATACCCGCCGGAGGCTTCTTCGCGCGGGAGCGGTTCCTCACGTGGATACGGGGCGAGCGGGAGAGGCGATTCCGACCGCCTGGCTCTGCTTAGCCCACGATGCCGATCGGTTCGCAAGGCCCAACGGAGGAGCTCGGCCGACCGTCGGGGCGGCAGGCAATCCCCGGGGCGGATGGACACGGGGGGTTCTGCAACTTGAAGGGTTTGGACCTCGTGAAATTCGATCCCGAGGCGCGATCACCTACAGGATTGCTGAGAGGACGAACATCATCGCGAGCGCGAGCAGCCCGGCGAGCAGTCGCTGACCGAGCGTCATGGACATCCGGCGGCACAGTCGTATCGCGGCCCATTTAGGCGCCGTAGCCGCCGGCACCGCGTTTCACGTTTCGGCTCGCGGTCACGTCAGCGCCTTCCCCGCCCCGCGGGTTGTTAGTGGTCCGGCCGAGGACGGGGCCAGGAGACCGCGTGAGCCGCGTTAGGCGAGATTCATCCTCTTCAGCAACGCCTGGAATCGTGGATCGCCCCGCACCTGGGCGGTGCGCGGGTCCAAGCGGAAAAGCCAAATTGGGAGATTATGATTGCGGAATGCCTTGTCCAGCCAACGAAAGCAGTCTTCGAGATCGCCGAGTTCGGCGCAGATTTGTGCGGCGTTGACGGGGATTTGGCCGAACTCCGGTAGCGTTTCTTCGTGGCGCAGGAGCGCCCTCGCCTTCTCCTTCTCCCCGGACAGCGCGTACCCCCAAGCGCGAATAATCGGCTTGAAGCGGGGTTCGGTCGACCGTTCCTCATACAGTTGAATTTCCTTGAGCGCTTGCGCGAGATCGGATCGGGCAAGATAGTAGGCCGCAAGTCCACCGTGGTGCCTCCACCCTGAGGGTTCCAATTCGCCGATTCTTTGAAGTTTCACGAGCGCTTGATCGAGCCGGCCGAGGAAGACGAGAAACCAGGCGAATACCCAGAGGGTGAAGGCCGATGTGGGGTCAGCGGCCTCGGCCAGGGCAAACTCTCGGAGAGCGTCGTCCAGCCGGACTTCACTGGCCAGGAATTGCGCGTACAGAAGATGTGCCAGAGCAAAGCTTGGGTCGAGCGAAAGGGCGAGCTTGAACTCCTTCTCTGCCGAATTCCGCTCAAAATCGCGCAAAGATGATTGCATGGCCAAAACGAGGTGAGCCTCGGCTATATTCGGGTCGAGCTCGATCGCGCGAATTGCCAATCTTCGGTTGCGATCAACCCAATCCGTTCGTGATGCGTCGGTGTACCAACTCCCGAGCATGCCCAAGGTCATCGCCAATCCCGCGTGGGCGGCCGCGTTATGAGGGTCCAAGGAGATTGCGAGCTCGAATTGGTCCTTCGCCGCCTCGAGCGAAACTTTCGACGGACCGTGCTGCAACGTCCGTCCCCTTAGGTAAGCGAGATAGGAATCCGGCCGAACCGAGCGTTTCGCCTCGAGACGGGCCTCTTCGGGCGGTCGAAGTTCGATCTTTAGAGCCTCCGCCACCTGCTTTGCGATCTCGGTCTGAATCACGAAAACGTCGTCGAGTTCTCGGTCATACGAGTTGGCCCAGACATGTCCCTGGGAGCCGACATCGATTAACTGGGCGGTGATGCGAAGCCGATTCCCGGCCCTGCGCACACTCCCCTCCAGTAAAGACGAAACGCCCAGTTCCGTTCCGATCTGCGAGACTGCCTTGGTGGTGGACTTGTACTGCATCACCGACGTCCGAGCGATGACCAGGAGCTCCCGGATCTGCGACAGCACCGTGATCAGCTCCTCTGTGAGGCCGTCCGCGAAGTACAGGTCGGCAGGGTCCGGGCTCATGTTGGTGAACGGAAGGACGGCTAGTCGGGTCGGTCCATTAGCTGCGGACGGTATCTCGCGAATGGTCCAAGGTAGTTCTACCCGGTAAATGTCAATCGGGACCTCCAGCCCCTTGAGTGCGGTTGGTGGGAGCTTCTCGAGCCGATTCGGGATCTTGTTTCGGACCTGGCTGAATACCTCTCCCGAGATGCAAAGCCCTCCGGGGGACGCGAGGGGCTCGATGCGGGAGGCGATGTTTACCGCGTCTCCGAAGATATCGGTCTCGCGTTGTTCGACGTCCCCCAGATGAATTCCAATGCGAAGTTGAATGGGGGTGACCCCTGGCTGCGCGTTCCGCTCGTGCAGGTGTTGCTGGATGTCGATCGCGCACTGAACGGCCCGCAGGGCGCTGTCGAACTCGGCCAGGAACCCATCGCCCGTCGACTTGATTTCGCGCCCCTGGTGGGCAGCGAATAGGGGACGGACGAGCCCTGCCTGCTCGTCATGAAGCCTGAGCGCCTCCGCCTCGTTGGCCTGGGCGGCAGCGGTCGAGCCCACCATGTCCGTGAACATGATAGCGGAAAGGCGACGGACCGAGGCCACGGCCCGAAACCCGCTTCCGTTAGATTAACCCCCCTGCCTCGGATTCGGGTGCGCGCACGCTCGAGTCCCCCGCCCGGCGCGTTAAGGGCGCACCTCCATCGGCCGCGCGGGTCGCGGATACACGCCGGGCGGCCGCTTGACGTCCACACGAGGGCAGGGGTCTCGAACCGTCACGCACTGGCATCGCAGCTCTACTTTCTCTCAACGCTAGCCAAGGGCTGATTGGAACCAGTCGTTCCCTACCGCGTGCGAGAGATCGCTCGGCCAGTATCCACCCTTGTCGAAGGCCGACTCACCAGTAGCAGCCGCCGTTGCGGATGCCCGCCAGTGTCCTCATGAGGCGGGGGGTTGGACATGGACGCGGACAGGTTTAGACACTAGTGGACACGGGGGGATTTGAACCCCCGACCTCTGCTTTGCGAAAGCAGCGATCTTCCGCTGATCTACGTGCCCACCGGGGGCGAGGGATGGAAGAACTCGTTTAACGCCTTCGGCGGGAAGACGGCCTCCGGCGGAACCGACCGGGACCGGGGCTACGGCCGGTTCAGCAGGAGCCGGGTGTACCGAACGAGCTCTGCGAGGTGCGCGGCGATGACCTTCCGCGAGGCCTCGTCGACCAGCCGTCCTTCGGCGTCGAACTTCTTCTCCGCGAACGTCACGAACACCTCGGGGCGATTGATGGGGAACATGTTCAGGAAGACCATAGACTGCCGCAGTTCGTACTGGGCGCGCGCTCCGCCGAGCTGGCCGACGGAGGCGCTCAGGATCCCGGCCGGCTTTCCGTTCCACGCGTTGTCGTTGTAGGGGCGCGACAGCCAGTCGATAACGTTCTTCTCCGCCGCGGAGAGCCCGTAGTTGTGCTCGTTGATCGAGAAGAGGACGGCGTTCGCCGACCGGACCTGCTCCTTCAGGCGGCGCACCGGCGCCGGGGGGTGCGCGTCCTCGTCCTGGTTGAAGACGGGGAAGCCGACAATCTCGCCGATCTCGAGCCGCGCCCCGGGCGGGAGGAGCTCCTGGGCCGCCGTGAGGAGCCCCGAGCTGTAGGCATTTCGGCGCAGGCTACCGGGGATCCCGATCAGAGTTAGGTCCGACATCGTGGCCCTAGTCCGGGCCACGCACTTCCCCTGCTTAAGGCCCGAGCGACGGCGCCACCACGAGGTGGCGGCGGGGACCTCTCCGCTACGCGGCGGCCGGGACGGTTCCCGAGCGACCCCCCTCGGGCGGCATCGGGGCAGCGGTCTTCTTCGGACTTGCGGAAGGCGGTGACGCGGCCGGAACGGACGGAGGGGGAGACCGTCCGCCTCCGCTCGCCTTCGACGAGGTGGGACGACGCGAGAGGATCAGGCTGTGCGCCTCCGAATCGTACCGGAACAGGTCGGCGTAGCGACCCCAATTGACGATGTTCTGGACGGCGTCGTCCGCGCGGGCGGTGGTGAAGGAGAAGATCTGGCCCAGTTCCTCGTCCGTAAGGCGGTGGGTCGGGGAGTTCTCGAGCGCCCGCAGGAGGGTCCGGAACAGCGTCGTGTGCTTCAGCTGCTCGCGCAGGAGCGCCTTCCGCTCGCGAATCGACGCGGCGACGAACTTCCGCCCCGTGTCGGTGAAGGTCGCGCGTCCGTCCACGACTCGGACGAGGCCCAAGACCTCGGAGTACTCGATCGCGGGAAAGATCTCGTCGATCTCCAGGTCGAGGTCCCGCGCCAGGAGGGCGACGTCCTCCGAGCCCCGGTGCGAGTCCAAGAGCACCAGGAGACCGAACATCTCGGTCGGGTTGCACTTGGGGTAGCTGGTCGGCACGGCCGTCCTTACGGGGATCCCTTCCTTCTCACGAGCGCTCCACTATAAGGTTTGTGAAACTGCCCCGGACCCCTCCGCGGCGGCGCCCCCGTTCGAGGGTGTACCGGGCTGCGTGATGAGCGAGTAGACCTTGTCGGTGAGGTCGTAGAACGCCTGGGACTTCCGGTCCCGGGGGCGCGGGAGGTCGACGGGGACCACGTCGAGCACCCGTCCCGGACGACGCGAGAGCACGACGATCCGGTCCGCCAGCTGGATCGCCTCCTCGATGTTGTGCGTGACCAGGAGCACCGCATCGGGAGGAAGCTGGGGGTCGCGCCAGAGCTGGAGCACCTCCTCCCGCAGGCTCTCCGCCGTCAAGGCGTCCAGGGCGCTGAACGGCTCGTCCATGAGAAGGACCTCGGGGTCGACCGCCAGCGCCCGGGCGAGCCCGACCCGCTGGCGCATCCCGCCGGAGAGCTCGCGCGGGTAGGCTTCCTGGAAGCCGTCGAGACCCGTGACCGAGACGTACCGCTCGACCTGCGCCGCGATCCTCTCCTTGTCCCAGCCGAGCGCCTCGAGGCCGAACCCGACGTTCTGGGAGACCGTGAGCCAGGGGAACAGCGCGAAGTTCTGGAACACCATGGCCATATGGCCGCAGACGGCGTCCACGCCCTTGTCGTGGAACTTGATCTGCCCTGCCGTGGGGCGGTCGAGGCCCTGGATGAGGCGCAGGAGCGTCGACTTGCCGCAACCGGACGGGCCGACGATCGCGAGGAAGTCCGCGTCCTTCACCTCGAAGGAGACGTCCTTCATGATCGAGATCGAGCCGTGGCCGGTCGCGAACGCCTTGTCGACGTGCTGGACCTGAATGAGCGACATCGCCGGGCCGGGGACCCCTCAGTCGAACCGGAACCGCTCGACCGACCGGCGGTAGAGCGGCTTCCATAAGAGCTCGTTGATGGCGACGACGGTCGCGACCAGCGTGAGCAGCGCCGACACCATCAGCGGGAGACCGTTCGGCTCGACGTAGCCGATGTCGATCTGCTGGCCGAGCCCGAGAACGCTGAGCGTGCGGGAGGGGTTGACGCTCAGGTACTCGGCGACGATGAGCGTGTTCCAGCCGCCCCCGAAGGCGGTGATCGAACCGGTGACGAGCGCGGGAAAGACCCCGGGAAACAACACGCGTCGGAAGAATCGTCGGCCACGGACCCCGAACGCCCGCGCCGCCTCCTCGAGATCCGGCGGCAGCGACCGGACCCCGGAGAGGAGGTTGAAGAAGAGGTACCAAAGCATCCCGGTCATCAGCATGAGGATCGCGACCCCGTTGGGACCGAGGTCGGGCACCAGAACGAAAATGATCGCGGGGAAGAGCGCGGTCGCCGGAAACGAGGCGATGACCTCCACCGCCGGCAGCCCGACGTGCGCGGCACGACGGCTCCGCGCGATGTGGACGGCGAGCGGGAACGCGATCGCGAGACAGAGCGCGTAGGCCGCGACGACGCGGAGCGTGGACGCAGCGGCCGCCTCCGGAAGATGCAGGATCTGTCGTCCGACCGACGGCGGTATCGGCCCGGAGTAGACATGGTAGACCGCCACGACCATCGCGATCAGCATCAGCCAGACGACGATCAGTATCGAGCCGACCGCGAGATAGGAGGTCGCACTGCGTCGGAAGGCGCTCGGCCGGCGGCTCGGCCAGATGCGTATGGCGGCGAGCTGGACGAGCGGGGTGCTCAACCGGGAGACCCCCGACCGTACGCCGCGCGTCACGTACGACGCGGCCCGGCGGAACCGTCCCCGGGCGTCGGGTCCGCCGATGATCTCTCCTTCGCCGGACGGCGTCTGGTCGTAGCGGTACTTCTGGGCGCGGCGGCCGAGGGGCCGCCAGACGAGGAAGTCCAGGGCCACGATCACCAGGACCAGGGCGATCAGCCCGGCGAGGAACTTGTCGGTGTTGCCGGCGGCCGCCGCGTACGACAGGTAGCTCCCGATTCCCGGAAGGCCGGCCCGGTTGGTCGTGAAGATCTCGGCCTCGACCAGGAAGAACCAGCCCCCGGTCCAGGAGAGGACCGAGTTGTAAACGAGCCGGTTGATCGTCGCGGGGAAGAGCACGCGTCGGAACTTGAGGAAGCCGCGCAGGCCGAACGTGTCCGACGCCTCGCGCAGCTCGGTCGGGAGGGTCTTCAGCGATTCGTAGACGCCGAAAACCATGTTCCAGGACATCGAGGTGAAGATGAGGAAGATCGAAGCGAGGTTCGGCCCGATGAACATCGGTCCCGGCAGGCTCAGGAACAGTACGATCACGACGGGGAAGAACCCCAGGATTGGGACGGACTGGAGGATGTCGAGCACGGGAATCATCACGCGCTCGCTCGTACGGCGGGTGGCCGCGTAGTAGCCGTATCCCAGCGCGAACAGGAGCGAGAGGGCGTAGGCCGCGCACATCCGGACGAAGGAGTAGGTCACGTCGAGGCCCGCGGTGGGAAGATACAGGGCCATCTGGCGCAACGAAACGTCCGGGGCGACGGAGGCGGTGACGACGACCGCGAGCGGGAGCGCGACGTAGATCGCGGCCGACCGGATCTTCGAGCCGCGGAAGATGTCGGGCTCGGGCGGACGGGCCGCGGAGTCGGGGCCCGACGTGCGGGGCGTGACCGAGCCGGGCAATCCGGTCCCGAAAGGTGGAGCGCCCGCCGGTTCCGTCATGCGACCTCCCAGGCCGGGACCGACGGCCGACCTCGCCCGACTATTTGTGCCGGAGGGTGAAACCTGGCCGCGAACGAGGTCGCCCGGGCGGAAACGATCGGCCGCGCGACAACGTTTATCAACGCCCCGACGCTGGGAGCGTCCGTAGCCCCGTGGTGTAGTGGCCAATCATGCGAGACTCTGGATCTCGCGACGCAGGTTCGAACGCCGGGGGTGTCGGACTCCCCGCCGGCCGAAAATCCTGCCGGGGCTACTTCTCCGGCGACGTCGTTCTCACGGTGCGGGGGTGCTCCAGCTCGGCCAATCCGCCGCCGTTCGCCGGCGGGGCCAGCGAGGCAGGGCTTAGGACCCTGTTGCCCAGGGCATTCGCCGGTTCAAAGGGTCGGCCGGTCGGGACGACCGGTCACCGGGAACTCCGGCCCCCCGCACTCCCCTCCGACGCCGATCGGTGGGCACGGTGACCGGCCCGACCCTCCCGGCCTCGCCCGAGTCGGTTCTCGGCCTCACGCGGGCCGAGGCCGACGCCCTGCTCACCGAACTCGAGTCGTTCGTCCCCCGGCATCGGCCGTTCGTCACGGTCGGGGAGAACGACCTCGATCGGGCGATCGTCTTCGGGGACACCCACGGCGATTGGCGTTCCGCCCGAGAGGTCGTCGCGCGGTTCGAGGCCGGCGGGCCGCGGGCCGTCCTGGTCGGGCTCGGGGACTACGTCGATCGGGTTCCCTCGGACTGCGGTGCCGGCTCGGCGGCGAACGCACTCTTCCTTCTGTCCGTCGCGGCCCGGGCCCCGGGTCGGGTGTTCCTCCTTCAAGGGAACCACGAAACCGCGCGTCGGATCGGGGTCCGGCCGCACGACCTGCCCGGCGAGATCGGACGGCTGTGGGGTCCGGGACCCGAGCGGTATGAACGACTCATGGGTCTGCTGGAGCGGGGACCGATCGCCGCCGCCACGACGAGCGGCGCCTACCTCGCGCACGCCGGCTTCCCGCGCCGACTGCGCGAGCGGCCCTGGACCCGCGCCTTCGAACGGGTCGATGACCGCCTTCTCGCGGAGATCGTGTGGGCCGAGTGCGAGGCCTCGCAGAACCGACGCGGAGCCGCCGACCCGTGGGGTTCCGTCGACCTCGAGCGGTTCCTGGGTGCGAGCGGCCTTTCGATGATGCTCCGCGGACACGACCCGGACCTCGCGGGCCGACCCCTCTACGGGGACCGCGTCGTCACGCTCCACACCACGCGCTACTTCGAGCAGTACGGGGGTGTCCTCGTGGCGGAGCTCCCGCTCGGGCCTCGCGTTCGATCCTCCGCCGACGTGACGATCGTCCACCTGCCGAGCGAGGGCCGGACCTTCCCTCCTCCGGGGCGCGCGTCGGACGGTCGGGCCGACTAGGCCACGACTCGGGGGCTGCTCGGGCGTCGTCGGTCACGAGGGGGATGGGGGGCCGAACAGCGCCGCTTCCGCCGCGATCACGCCGGCCGGGTCAGCCGCCTCAGCGTACCGTTTCAGCCGCTCTCGATTGACCTCGAAGAACGCGGGACCCCCCGCGAAACCCCCCAGGAGCCGGGCGGCCTGCGCTCGCGCCCCGAGCACGTAGAGCGCGGCCCCCAGAGCCTCTGCGGTGTTGAGCTCGGCCAACCGCCCGAAGTGCTGCGGGTTGGTTGCGAGCAGGAACGGCAGTCGACGGTGCCCCCTGCCGCCGGACGACGCCGAACCGGACGGGAGATCGCCTCGACCGGCGAGCCGGTTCCAGGAGCAGTCGATCGCGATCACGCCGGCCCGCCGGGCTCTGGGCCGATCCGCGGAGGAGAGCGGCACCGGGGCGTGGGGGTCCAGCACGATCGCCCCTGGGGCCGAGTCCTCTGTCGACCGGAGCTCGCGCGCCAGCTGGCGGGCGACAAGCTTTCGTCCCGTGCAGGCCCGCGGATGATCCTCCCCCGCGACGACCAGCCAGAGGCGGATGTCGGTCTCAGGTCGGGGGTTGCGCGTACTCGCGGAGGATCGCATGGAGGTCGCGGGTGAGCCGCAGCGCATCGGCCCGCGGCCGTTGCCAGAGGTTGCGGCCGAAGATGATCCCCGTGGCCCCCGCGTGCATGGAGGAGCGGACCTTCTCCAGCAGCTCGGCGTCGGCGACCTTCTCCCCGCCGGACACCAGGACGAGGGCGCGGCCGGCGCTCTCCACGACCTTGCGGAACGCTGCCTCGGGGGAGAGCCGGAGCGTGTTGTAGGGCGCCGGGCTCTCCGCGTCTTTCTCGGTGCGAACCGGGTAGTTCACCTTCACGATGTCCGCACCGAGCTCCAGCGCGACGCGCGCGGCGTAGTCGATGGCGTAGAGGCTCTCCTTGCCGCCGCGCTTGGAGACCGCCTCGCCGCGGGGATAGGCCCAGACGATGATCGGCATCCCCAATCGCTCGGCGTCGCGACGGACCTCCAGGAACTGCCGGAAGTCCCGGTCCTGCGCGGGAGACCCGACGTAGACCGTGTACCCGACCGCGTCCGCGCCCAGCCGGACCGCGTCCTCGACCGTGCCCGTGAGCGCGCTGAACGCCTGGGCATCGGACGGTATCGAGGTCTTGCCGTTGAGCTTGAGGATGAGGGGAACGTCGCCCGCGAATTCGTCGTAGTACTTCTCCGCGAGGCCAACGTGGAGCGCGATCGCACTGAACCGTCCCTCCCGGGCGAGCTCGTACTGGTAGCGGGGGTCGAGCGATGCTGGGTTGTCGAAGAAGTCGACCGGCCCGTGTTCCAGGCCCTGGTCGATCGGGAGGACCAGCAAGGTTCCCCCCCCGGGCCCGTGCTCGTACAGGAGCCGCTTCAGGCGGGTCTTCTTGCCGGGGGAAAGACCCAGGGACGCGAACGAGGGGCGTGGGTGGCGCTCGCCGGAGGACGGCGGAGGGGCCCCGGCGGCGTGCGAGGGAAAGGGACGCGAGGTCGTATCGCTCATCGTGCGTCGGACGAGAACCCGCGCTCGCGATTTAACGGTTGGTGCCGAGGCGGCTCCCCGAGCCGTCTTTCGCCCGTTGAGAACGTTTTATCGGGGGCGGCCGCGGTGCTCCGGGGTCCCGTCGCTGCGGACACGAACGATGCGCCCGCGGATCATCATCCTCGCAACGATCGCCCTCAACGCCGCCCTGTTCCTCGGGAACCTGGCGGTCGCCATCGCCTCGGGGAGCCGTACAGTCCTGTCGCAGGCGATCTACACCGTGACCGACCTGATCGGCGGGTTGTTCCTGCTCTGGGGGTTGTACGTCTCGCGGCGGCCCCCCGACCACGAGCACCCGTTCGGGTTCGGCAAGGAGCGGTTCTTCTGGGCGTTCGTCTCGACGGTCGTCACGTTCACCGCGGCCGGGATCGTCGCCCTCGTGACCGGTATCGACCAGATCCTGGCGCCCGCCCCGGTGACCCATCTGGGCGAAGGGATCGGGATCGTCGGGGCGACCCTCGCGGCGAGCGTGGTCGGGGTCTGGGTGACGCTGCGGGAGCTCCGGCTTTCGCGCCAGACGCTCCAGACGCTCCTCGAGTCGTCCAACCAGGGGCTGAAGTCGATCTTCTACCAGGACCTGATCACCATCCCCGGATCGATGGTCGCGTTCGCCGGGCTCCTGATCGTCTATCGCACGGGCGACTATCGTCTGGACGGGACCGTCGCGGCGTTCGAGGGGCTCCTGCTGGTCGTCACCGGCCTCGTGCTCACGGCGGAGAGCCGCGAGTATCTGATCGGCCGGGCGCTGGCCCCCGAGGTCGCGCAGGACATCCTCGGGCTCGTGGAACGCGACCCGCGCGTCTTCCGCGTCCGGTCGCTGCAGTCGATGCAGCTCGGGCCGGACGATGCCCTCCTGGCCCTGCGGATCAACTTCCACGACGGGCTGACGACGGACCAGCTGGAGTCGGCGGTCGACCAGCTGACGCAGACCCTGACCTCGACGTACCCGGTGCTCCGCCACGTGATCATCGAACCGGAATCGTAGCCCGCCGGGCCTCGACCCACCGCACGGCCGTCAGGCCCCCGAGGACCGCGGTGATCGAACTGAAGAACAGGTCGATCCCGAGGTCGCCGAAGCGCGCGACCAGGGTGGTGGAGGCGACGAGCCCCACGAACATCCCGAGGGATATCGTGAGCGAGTAGATCGCCATCGTCGTCGCTCGGCTCAGGGACGCCGCGAGGTCGGCGAGCGCGGCCAGCGCCGCGGGCCCGTACGTCAACGCCAGCAGGACGCTCGCCCCGATGGCGGCTAGCAGGGGCGCCCGGGTTCCGGTGCCCGGGTACGCGGTCAGGAGCGCGGCGAAGAGCATCACGAGGCCGAAACCGACCGCGCCCACGGTCATCATCGTCGTCCGTCCCCGCCGGTCCGCGAGGCGGCCGAAGTACGGCTGTGTGATGATCAGCAAGCCTCCCGCGAAGGCGATGGTGAGGGCGAGGTAGCCCGGTGCGACCCCGACGCCGGCGGCTGCCGGGAGCAGGAAGATGAGCGCTGTCCCGATGAACGCGTAGATCGCCATCCACGGTAGGGTGACGACGAGCACGTTCCCGCGGAAGGCGTTCCGGACGACCTCCCGGACGGAGAACGACGCGGGACGGGCCGCATGGCGGACCCCCCGCACGAGCCGGCTCGCGGCTGCGAGGCCGACGGCGAGGACGACCGCGCCAGCCACGAACACGCCTCCGAGGTCCCGCCCCGGGAGGAGCGCCCCGACCCCCACACCGAACGCGTAGCCCGCGATCCAGCCGAACAGGTTCATGGCGTCGAAGCGGCCCATTTCGTAGCCGCGCTCCCCCGTTCCCGCCTGGTCTCCGACCACGGCCAGGCTCGCCGCGAGGATCGCGCCGCTCGCCATGCCGAACAGCAGATTGGCCGCCCCGATCGTCGTCACCGAGCGGGTGGTCGAGATCGCGAGCAGCAGGACCGACGCGGCGCCCATCCCCCCGAACAGGACCGGGAACCGTCCCCAGCGGTCGGCCGCGACCCCCGAGAAGAGGACCGTGGAGAACTCGCCGACCGGCGCGAGGGCGCTGACGATCCCCGCCGTTCCGAGGTCGCTCGGGTTCGTGGCCTGCGTGTGGCCGGTAAGGTAGACGTAGAAGACCGCGAGCGTGATCCCGAATCCGAACCGCACGAAGAACGTCGCCACGAGGACCGCGAGCAGCGGACGGCCGGGGGGAACGGGAACGGTCGCCGCGCCCACGTCGCCGCCGTCAGGCCTCGTCCGGGGACCGCTCGATCAGCTCGACCCAGACGTCGTTCGGGTCGAGGACGAACGCGATGCGCGCCGACCCACCGGACAGGCGGTACGGTTCCTTGGCGATGCGCACGTTCCGGGCGCGCGCCTTGCCGAGGAAGAGGTCGAGGTCGGGCACCTCGAACGCCAGGTGGTCGAGCTGCTCGCCGGCCTCGAATCCCTCCTTCCCGTCCCAGTGGGTGAACTCGACCCGGGCCCCGCTCGACGGGTCGCGGACGAACGCGATCTCCGCCTTGTTCTCGGGGATCGCGCGGCGGCGCTCGAACTCGAGCCCGAGCACCTCGGTGTAGAACGCGATGCTCTCGTCGATGTTCCGGACGGTGATCGAAGTGTGGAGGAACTTCATCGGGCCCGGTCGTCCGAACGATTGCGGGATACAAAACGGTCGGGTCCGGTCACGGATGCCCGTAGACGCTCCGGACCGGCGACGTCCCGGGCTGCCAGTCCCCGTCGATCCGCACGAACCCGACCCGCTCGAACTGGAGGATCTCCCGGGGACGGGCCCCGCCGACGGCCCGCTCGGCGAAGCCGTGCGAGTGGCTTCCCTCGATTCCCAGGATGTCGACCGGCACCGCGCCGTCCCGAGCCACCCACTGGAGCCGCGGCAGTTTCCGGTTCTCGCGGCTCGTGAACTCGGCGTGGACCGGCTCGGGGGACTCCGGCGCGGCGGGGGGAAGCCGGACGTTGACGAGGTCCTTCAGTCGGACCTCCTCGCCGAGGTGAGCGAGCACGTCCTTTCGGGCGAGGTAGAGCGACGGACCGGCCCGCACGGTCCGCTGGCCGAGCTCCTGGCGGTCCGGGTGGTTGGGGAGGGGCACCGCCTTCAGGTCGAACGGATACCCTTCGACGTCGACCGGGACCGGATCCTGGACGTAGGCCCGGCGGGGGGTGGCCGCGTCGATCCGCCTTCGGTTCTCGGAGTACAAGGTCTCGGCCGCGACCTCGATGTCGGACAACGAGAGACCGAAGGAGAGGATGAACGACCGAAGGGCCTCCATCGAGATCCCGCGCCGGTCCAGCGAGCGGAGCGACCAGGTCCGGGGGTCCGCCCAGCCATCGTACAGCCCGCTGCGGATCTCCCGGTTCGCCTTGCTCTTCGCGACCTTCGCCTCCCGGACGCGAAGGAGCCCCCAGTGCAGGAACGGCGGTCCTGTGATCCCCAGCAGGTCCCAGATGTACCGCTGCATCCGGTCCTCGATGACCAGCTCCTTGCCGCGGAGGACGTGGGTCACACCGAGCTCGATGTCGTCAACCGCCCAGGAGAACTCCAGCGTCGGCCAGACAGTGTACTTGCGCCCCACGCGCGGGTGGTCGAGGTCGCTGACGCGGAACAGGACCCGATCCCGGAACGCCGGGTCCGGGTCCGCGAGATCGGTCCGGAGCCGGAGGACGGCCTCGCCCGGTCCGTAGGCGTTTCCCAGCATCCGCTCCCACTCGGCGAGCGTCTCGGCCGGCGTCTGGGCGCGCTCGGGGCAAGCGGTCCCGCTCGCTCGACTCTCCCGCAACGTCTCCGCGGGGCACCGGCAGACGTAGGCTGCCCCCTTCTCGATCACCCGGCGAGCCCATGGATACTCGGCCTCGACGCGATCCGACTTGTACAGCACCCGGTCCGGTCGGACCCCCGCCAGCTCGCAGTCCCTCTGGATGAGGTCGTAGAACTCCGCCTCCGGGCGCTTCTCCGCCGAACCGATCGTGTCGTCAAAAACGAGCAGGATCTTGCCGTGGTAGCGTTGCCGGTAATAGTCGTGGACGTACAGAAGGCGGCCGTGCCCGATGTGCATCACGCCGTTCGGGAACGGAGCGAGGCGCATCACGACCTTCCCGTCAACTCCCCCCGGGAGGTCGGGGAAGACACCGCCCTCGGACCGCTCGGGCGCGGGGCGGGCCGCTTCGGGCCCCCCGAGCCGGTCCAATCGGTCCGAGAGCTCGGGGGCAGGCACCCCTTCCAGCGAGGCCACGAAATCGGAGACCAACGTCCGCACCTCGTCCGCGCGCGACCGCAGCGACGGATCGGTGGCGAGGATCCGTCCGACCACGGCCGCGGTCCTCGCGACTCCGTCATGGGCGACGGCGTTCTCGAGCGCCGCCCGCTGCGCGCGTAGGACGACCTCAGGAGAAAGGGTCACGGGCCCTCGACCCGGAGGCGGGTTATAGGGGTTCGTGGGGACGGGGCGCCGAACGGACCGGCTTCCGGGGGCTCCGTCCTTGCATCGCCTGGCCCACGGCTTCGGCGAGGGTGAGCTCGCCGCGGAGGACGCGGTGGGCCGAGCTGCGGGATATCGTAAGGCGGCCCCCGCTGCCCTCGCGGCTCAACCGCTGGAGATTGGAGATCTCCCCGGGAGTGAACGAGGTCGTAAGGACGTCCCGCACGGGGGTACCGCGCGACCGTGCGATCGAGCGCGCGGCGGCGGCGTCCCGCGGGCGCCGGCGGCCCCGCGGGGTGGTCCCGTTCTCGTTCACGAGCTCGACCGAACGCTGTCGTGCCAGCAGGGAGTTCACGACCCGGTTGCGAGCCGGGGGGTCGCCCGATCCCACACGAAACAGGACTTGGCGCGACGGGAACCAGTGCCGCAGGTGCGCGGCCAGGACGCCGGCGGATTCGGGCCGGTCCAGATTCCCTTCCCCCAGGCACGCGCCCCCGGCCAGGATCGAGTATCCCGGGCGGGGCCCCGGGTCAATGCCGACGATCATCGTCTCGGCCGAGTCTGCGCTCCCGAGCTCGTGGGCGATCGCCGCCGAGAGGGCATGCCGGTCAACCCCCTCGGCGATCGTGAGGACGTGGGGATGGTCGATCAGCGCCCGCTCCTCAGCGGAGGTCAGGACGACCGCTACGCGGTCGGGGATCCGGTCCCCCGGTAACAGGCTCACCGAAGGAAGTCGTCGCTCTCGAAGGAATCCCGCGAGCTCGTGGTACAAGCTCGGGTCGCTGGTGATGAGCGCGACCGACCGGTTTCTCACCGAGGGGCCTTACGGTGTTATACCGAATTAACCTTGCCCCCGCCATGCCAACCTGCCTTCACTGCGGGGAGCTCGGACCCGAGGGCGCCCTCTTCTGTCCCAAGTGTGGGTACACGCTCCCCCAGGGCGATCCCTCCGGAACCACCCCCCGGCCCGGCCCGCCGGTCCCCACGACCCCCACCGCGGCGGCGGGTACATCGGCATCCCTTCCTCCGATGCCTCCCCGATACGTCCCCGTGGCCCCACCGGGGGCGTACGCCGCCCCCGTCGCCGCCGTGCCCGGCGCGGTGGGTCCGATAGCACCCCCCCGGTTCGCCAAGTACTGCGTCCGGTGCGGGACCGTGATCGCGCAGCCGGCCGTCTACTGCCCCGTATGCCAGCAACCGCAGCCGTGAAGCGAGGCGGCCGACGCGGCCGGAGAACCGGTCCGATGGTCCGGATCGCGGGCGAGCGCATCGCCGACCTGTTCGCCCTCGCGGAGTCCGAGTCGGCCCGTCCGCACCCGGAGCTCGCGAACCGGTACGTGGTCCTCGCCCGGAAGATAGGCATGCGATACAACGTGCGGCTGCTCCCCGAATACCGCGAGCTCTACTGTCGCCGCTGCTCCGCCTTCTGGGTCGAGGGCCGGAACGTCCGGACGCGCCTCCGCGCGGGAGTCCGGGTCCGAACCTGCCTCGCCTGCGGGAGGGAGCGGAGGACCCGGCTGCACCCCTCTCGGTCACCGGCGACCCAGTCGCTGCCCGCCGGGCCGAGTCCGGTATCCCGCGACGAGGCGAGCGTCGCCGAGGTCGAACTGGACTCTCCGGAGGAGCAGGACGAAGACGAGGAGTCGGAAGAAGGATAACCCTCCCCTCGCCTGCGCTTGCCGCGCCGGGGTGGCCGAGCGGCCAAAGGCGGCAGACTCAAGATCTGCTCTCGCAGGAGTTCCCAGGTTCGAATCCTGGCCCCGGCATCCGAAGCGGGCAGGACCCGGGAGAAGGCGTCGGTGAAGGAGAAGCTGCTTCGAGGTGTCTACTGGGGACGATTCAACCCTCCCCACAAGGGCCACCTCGCCGTGATTCGCCGATTTCGGAAGGGATGTCGCCTCACGGTCGCGATCGGAAGTGCCGAGCGCAAGAACCGGAGAGACGACCCGTTCAGCGGTCGCGAGCGGACCGAGATGATGAAGGCTTACCTGAGCGAGGCCAAGATCCGGGACGTCCGTGTACTGAGCCTGAAGGACGGTCCCACGCTCAGCTGGGCGATTGATAACATGATTCGACGATGCAGGCCCGACATCGTCTTCCTTTCGACCGAGAGGAATCGGCTTGCCCTTTTGACCGAAGCGCGGGTCCGCGTGGTTCGATTCCGACGAATCGGCCGGATGTCGTCCACACGAATTCGAGACTCCGTTGCCTCCGGCCGTCGAGATTGGACTCGCATGACCGGACGAACGGTCGTGCGCTGGATCCTGTCGCACGATGGGGTCGCTAGGATCCGCAAGTCTTACGGGACGAGTCCGCGCCGGCGCGTTCCGGACCGGCACGACTAGTGCGGTGCCGGCCCCGGGTGGAACCGACTCGCGAGCGCTACAGAATACCTAACCGCCGCAAGCCACGGGTCTCGGGTCGATCAAGGAGGCGCGGGCGGGTCGCCGAGCCGTGGCTGCGAGGGTGATGCCACTGCGTCCTTACGGAGAGTCCGACTTCGACGGCGAAGGAACCCCGCCGTGAGCCCGCCGGCAGCGGCGGCACAGACCACCCCGATAGCCGGGTAGGCCCACCACGCTAGGCCGGAGTTCGACGGCTGGGCGAACTTCACCGAGACCGTGGGCGGACTGATCCCGCTCACCGAAAGGCTGCCGGTCGCGTTCGAGTATCCCGCCGTGGAGGCGGTGTAGTTGTAGGTCCCGTTCGGTTCCATCAGGATGATCATGGTGCCGGTCGAGGACTGAGTCGTCCCGCCCACCGTCACCGACCACGAGCTTCCCGCCGGGATCCCGCTCTCCAAGAAAGTCACTGCGTACGTGACCAGAGCGAAGGTTACCGCCACGGACGAGGGCGACGCCGGCACCGAGAAACTCCCCTCGGACGGAGACCCGGCCCAGCTCTTCTCGTTCGTCTCGAACACGTAGTCGTAGGTTCCGTTCGGCAGAAGGAATAGGATCGGTAGGCCCGCCGCGCCGGCACCGGTTGCAACCGGTCCGCTCCGATTGGAGAGGTTCACGTACCAGTCCGCCCGGGCTGGCAGACCTGCTTCGGTGAAGGTGACGTTGTACGCTGTCTGAGAGAAGACCAGGGCGGGTTCCGTCACCGCAGAGCCATTCACTGTCACGCTCCCCCCGTAGGGCAGCGTGACCTCAGTCCAGCCGGCCACGTCACCGATCGAATAGGCGTCCGTACCGTTGGGGACCGCGAAGAGGCAGGGGTCGGGCGCGCTGACACGTTCGGTCGACGACCCGACGGTGACAGACCACGAGGTTCCCAGGGGCAGTCCCGACTCGGAGAAGGTCACCAGACACAGGCTGCACGGCGTGGGATAGCCGACATCGAGGGAGTATCCCCCCAGGGTCGCGTTGATCTGGGCGGGGCCGCTCGAATTGGCTTCGGCGAGCCAGGCCAACGTGATGTCGAACAGGATCGTCAGATTCGCGGCCGTCGTGCGGGGGCCGTTCGGCGTGGTGACGTAGAAGGTCTGGGGCACGGGGGTCGCCCCCGCCAAGGATAAGGTGAGCCGGTAGGGCAGGTCCGGGGGGAGCGAAGCGTTGAATTCAAGCTCGAGATAGAAAACCAGGTCCTCGGGCTGGATCCCGGTTTCGTTCGGCTGCCACAACTCCGTCGAGTTCGTTAACGTAGAGTTCTCCCAGATAGGGACGTACTCCGTGTAGAGGTTGGACGCGAAGAAGGGGCACTTCGGAGAGTCGGAGGTGGGAGGGCAGCCGGTAATGTTCGACGAACCGTTGCGGTAGTCGAGGGGCCCGCTCAGGTTCGAAGCCCACGTGGAGTTTACCTCCCCCGAGCGCACGGCGTTCAAGCAGAGGGGTGTCGTTCCCGGACCGGCGGTCAACGACAACGATCGTGCCGCGGTTGAATCGGTCGGAACGCTGGAACACACCGATCCGTTGCCGGAAGAGTAACCGGTAAAGTTCAATCCCGAGACGAGCGAGGCGTAGGTCACCCCTGCCGAGGTGACGTTCACCCCGTAGGGCAGCTGGGTCGAATCGTCCTCGCGGGGACGAAAAGGGTGGGGCCGGCCGATGACAAAGGAGGTCGGGGCGAGACCGGAACGGAACGTGCCTCTCGGAACTACCGTACTTTCGCCGAGGGGGTCCCCTCGGGGCGATGAGGTTCCTGAGGGGTGCATTTGGACGAGCGGCTCCGCCGCGGCCAAGGTCCCGAGGCACGAAACGGCGACCAGCAGGGCCGTGACGCTGAGCCCGGTCCGGGCGTGCCGCGTCCGCATCTCGTCGACCTGCCTCCTTAGCAGGTACCCTCGACTAAGGCTTTGCCGTCGGGCTCGAGAAGGGGGAAAATTCGTGCCGAGAAGTCGTACGAGCGAAGGATCGGTACGATCCGCCGGACCCGCTCAATGGCTGGCCCAAGGGGCATCGTTTTCGCGAGGTCCCCCGCCGTCGTTCGAGGCGAGCCGCAATCCAGGCTTCGGTCGGATTGTCCGTTTCGGCGGGTGGATGGTCACTCCGAGAAGCCCCGCTTGAGGAGTCCTTGGAGCAGTTCCTCGTGCTTCCTCTCGTCCGCTTCCATGCTCTCCACGAGGACGGCCATCACGCCTCCCACGTGGTTCCGGATCTCGACAGCCGCCTTCCGCTCCGCCTCGTGCTCCTGCCGTATGAGTATCTCCACGTCGCTCCGGGTAACGCCGCTCGCGAACGTTCTGTCAACCCCTGAGTCGAGGTAGCTGGCCAGGGAGGCCACGATCTCCGCGTGCCGTAGGCTGTCGGACGCGATCTGGCGGAATATGGCGCGCGTGAGCTCATCCCCCGCTCTCTGGGCGAGATTCATGCACGCCGAAACGGCGGCCTGCTCGGCCCCTATGCGTTCGCGCAACTTTCGGGTAACGGAGTGACTGATTCGGTGCTCGACTCGGGCCTCGGTGGGAAGCGGGGCAAACCGACCGAGTCGCTCGGAAACGTGGGCCGCCGCTTCGAGGAGGGGGCGGGGCGAGGGCGTCTCTCCCGGAGGCAACTCGACTAGGAAGTGTGCGAGACGCCTTGCCGTTGCCTTGGCGCTTGCGTCCGTGGACAGATGCTCCAGCAGCTCGACCTTACGCGAACCCGAAACATACTGAGAGATGGCGGAGGGGGCTAGCCCCAGCAGATGCGCAGCCTTGCGCATGGGGACTCCCATCCGCTCGACCAGTTCGATCGCGACCATCGCTTGCAGCAGCTGTACCCATTGGCTGGGGGTCGGCAGTCCTCGAGGCATTGGGACGGCGACCTCGCCGAGATAGATTAGTTCACTGTGTGAACACCGATTGTAGCAATATCACATACAACACAGCTATAGACGCACCTCGACTTGCCCGTTCGAGGGTTCGATGGCGAGAGCGAGCGGGCATCGCGATCCCGGGCTGGCACGGCGCGCCGACCGCTCGCCGCCCGCCGGACAGCTGACCTTCGCCCCCTTTGTCCTGGAGTAGTCCGATGGGCGACTTCCTGTTGTTCATGGCCCTGACTGCTGCGATGGGCCTGGCGATCTTCCTGTCGATGCCCATCGTCTACAGCAAGAGAGCCCAGGGACGCTGGGCCACCGGGCTGAATGCCGCTGCCATTGGGATTCTGGTCTTCCTGTTGGCGGACGTGTTCTCGGACGTCTCGCCAATCCTCTATCCAAGTGGCTACGTCGCGAATCTGGGGTACTCGGTCGCCTTCGCGATCGCCTTCGTCGTGGCGTTCCTTGGGTTGTACTTCGTCGACAATCTGCCGCGAACCGCCCCGCGCGGCAGCCGAGTACTCGCATCGGCGGACGCCGCGGCCAGCTCGGGGGCGGTACCTCGTCGGACCGCCCTCATCATCGCGCTCGGTATCGGCCTCCAGAACCTTACCGAGGGGCTCGTCTTTGGTGTCAACTGGACGCTCGGCGCGCTGGGTATCCTGGCCGTCGTGTTCGTCGGATTCTTCCTCCAGAACGTTACCGAAGGGTTTCCGATCGCCTCACCGTTCCTCGGGACGAACGCGCGGCGTGGCGTCGCCATGATGACCGGCCTGTTCCTCGTCGGAGGCCTGCCTACGCTGATCGGAGGGGCGGTGGGATACTTCTGGAGCAGCAACCTGTTCTTGGTGATATTCGACGCCCTCGCTATCGGAGCCATTGCGTACGTGATTCTACCGATGCTCCAGGTGGCGTTCCGACAGCTGGAGTCTCGGGAGGCTTCCATCCGGAGGAACCGGTTGGTCTACCTCGGCGTGATGGTGGGGTTCGCGCTGGGCTTCGTCGTGAACGCCGTCTGACGGCCGGCGAAGAGAATCGCCGGGGCGCAGGACCGGGTCGCTTCATGACGAGAGGCCGATGGCATGAACGTTCGCCCGAATGGATTCTGGCAAGCCGACCGTGTGCGCGGGTCCTCCTCAACGTTCCGGCGCCGTCTCGTGGCAGAACTCCGGACGACGACGCAGCACCGTCCTGTTCGTTCCATCCGAGAGGCCCACTCAGGGCCTCGCCCGGGTCCTGATCGGTCGGACGCGAAGTAACCCCCCCTGCACGCCCTCGACAGGGTCCGTATCGCGGTGTGGGCTGCCCGCGATCGCGATGGAGCCGCCCCCGCAAGCGCCTAGCCGATGAGGACAACAAGTACCAGCAGAAGGATGACCACGATGAATCCGGCTCGCACCCAGTGGAACATCTGCGTGGTGGTGCGGTCGATCCGCTGGAGCAGTTCGGTGGGATCGTTCGACATCGGTGCGGGAGACGCTTTGGACCAAGGCAACGAGGCTGCCATATCCCCTGCCATGGTTCTGCGCCGCAAAAGAGGGACGCCCCTTGCGAGTGGTCTCGGGGACGATGGTTCGCGCGAGTCGTTCCGGATGAGTTCGACCGCGCCGGAGTTTCCAGCCAGCCGTCGGTCCGTGCGGAAGTCGGCGTCGCGCGGGGCGATTCCTTCGCTGCGCGGCCGACGCGGGCGAGCCAATGGCCGGGCACGCGGCGCGACGGCCCTATCGAGGGTATCTCACGTCGACGTGCGGAGCTGCTTCTCCTTGAAGTCGCCCCAGTCTAGGATCGGCGGTTCCACGTCGATCCGCCACAGGAGGGCGTTCAACTTTCCCCGGTGCTGCAGCTCGTGCTCGACCACGTGCAGCAGGGTGCTTCGGACCGACGCCGTGAAGTCCTCCTCCCATCACAGGGGCAGCTTGGGGACGAGGAAGGCACGATCCAGGTCCCTTTCCGACAGACGGGAGAAGAGTCGGTCGACCTTCT
>JASHSP010000132.1 GCA_030038655.1 Thermoplasmata archaeon
CGGTCGTGCGCCGGGCGCGCGCGGTGCCGCGCTTCCTCGAAGCGGCGCCCGCGGCCCGGGCGGCCTTTGCCTCGTTCGCCTTCGCGCGCGTCGGGCATTCGGGGTTGATGCACAGGGTCCACGGGCGGCGCCCGGCCTCGATCGCGGTCACGACCGGCGCGCGGCAGACCGGGCAGGGTGGTTGGTCCTTGTCGAGCTTGCCCCGCTGGGGGAGCGGATACGTCACGCGGCAGGTCGGATATCCGGAGCATCCCACGAACCGGTTCCCCGCGAACGAGTACCGGATGTGGAGCGGGCTCCCGCAGTTCGGGCAGACCCCAATCCGGAACGCCTTGTGATGCTCCGCGCAGTCGGGGTTGATGCAGTAGAAGTCCGGTCGCTGGCCGCGGAACGTGATCTTCACCCGGGGGACCTTGCAGGCCGCGCAGAGGAACTCGGGGGCGGGCTCGATGAACCCGGCGGACGGGAGGGCGTAGTTGGCGGTGCACGACCCCGGATTGTTCACGCACTGGACCCAGCGCGCGCCCCGCGGGCTGCGGGCGAGCCGCAGGGCCCCCCCGCACTTCGCGCACGGTCCGACGAAGTGCTGCCGGTCGAGGGCGCCCGTCAGGGTCTCCTTGACCCCGGCGGCGTTCGCGGAAAGAAGGGCGTACGCCTCGCGCAGCATGTCACGCGACTCGGCGAGCACCTCCTCCTTCGGTTTCTTCGACTCGGCGACGAGCTCCATGTCCTCCTCCAGGCGGTGGGTCATCTCGGGCCGGGTGATCACCGGCGCGTGCGCGCGCAGCGCCTCCGTGACCGCGACCCCGGTCGAGGTCGGCTCGAGCTGTCGCTGGTTGACGTAGTGCCGGTCGAACAGCTTCTGGAGGACATCGTGGCGCGTGCTCTTCGTGCCGAGGCCGAGGCGTTCCATCTCCTGGATGAGCGTCCCCTGCGTGTACCGTCGCGGCGGCTTGGTATGGTCCTCCCGCAAGTCGATCGCGACGATCGCAACCGATTCGCCGACCGCGAGCGGCGGCATCGCCGACTCCTCGGGCTGGGAGTACGGGTAGACCCGGTACCAGCCCGGGTCCAGGATCCTCTGGCCCTTCCCGTCGAACCGCTCCCCCCGGATCTCCACCGCAGCCGTGCGGCTCCGGCCCACGGCGTCCGGGGCCAGGGTCGCGAGGAATCGGCGGACGACGAGCTCGTAGACCTTCGCGGCGTCCGGGCGCAGCTTCTTCGGATCAGTGACGCCCGTTGGGTAGATCGGCGGGTGGTCGGTGGTCTCGGAGCGCCCCCGCGTGGGACGGAACGAAGGCTGGGCGAGCACGAACTCCGCGGCCTCGGCGAACGGTCCCTCGCGGAACTTCTCCACGAGGGCTCGCAGCCCGAGCCCACGCGGATAGACCGTGTTGTCGGTCCGGGGGTAGCTGATCAGGCCGCGCGTGTAGAGGTCCTCGGCGATCCGCATCGCCAGGGCCGCCCCGAGGCCGGTGCGCACGGCCTCGGCGACGAACAGCGTGGTCGAGAACGGGATCGGCGGGCGCCGCCGAGTTTCCTCTTCCGCGAACTCCCGGACCACCCCGTCCTTCGCCCCGTGGAGTCGGCGGAAGACCTGCTCGGCCTCCTCCTTCTTCTCCCAGATCCCGTGGGCGTGGCGGAGGGAGAACGTCTCCTCGTCCTTCGAGCCTTGGGCGGTGATCTCCCAGTAGGGGGTCGGCACGAACTCCTTGATCGCCTGGTCGCGCTCCACCAGCAGGGCGAGCGTCGGGGTCTGGACCCGGCCGACGGAGAGGAACCCGCGTCCCGGCTGCTGGGCGGTCAGCGACAGGTACCGGGTCAGGAGCGCTCCCCAGACGAGGTCGATCTCCTGACGGGCCTCGGCCGCCGCCGCGAGCGCGTGGTCCATTTCGGCCGGGTTCGCGAAGCTCTGCTCGATCTCGTCGCGGGTCAGCGCGCTGTACCGGGCCCGCTTGACCTCGATGCCGGGGTGCACCTTCTGGAGCAGCTCCAGGCACTCCTGGCCGATCAGCTCCCCTTCGCGGTCGAAGTCGGTGGCGATGATGACCCGGTCGTAGCCGCGAACGATCGACTGGAGGGTGCCCACGATCCCTTCCTCGGTGACCCGCTTCTCGGGGGTGGTCTCGAGGAGCTTCGAGAGCGTGGCGAGGGACCACTTCGACAGCTCGTTTGGATAGTCGAGTTCGACGATGTGCCCGCGCAGCCCCACGACCGCGAACGGTCCCTCGGGGCGCTCGAACTCGAAGACGTTCGTCCCGGCGGTCCTCGATCGTTTCATGCGGCCGTCGGAGAGGACAACGGCGATTCGCAACGCCGTGTTGAATTTCTCGGCGACAACGAGGGTGCGGGTCACGCGACCTCGTCGAGGCGGCCCATCGTAATTAAAGGGTCGGGGGGCCGGTGCGGCCCCCGGCGCTCCGAACGTGGGCGCGCGCGTTCGACCGGGGCGTCCGCGCCGACCGGGGTCCGCGACGCCCCCCGGACGGTTCCGGACCCGGCGCCGCGCCCACATCTTATAGCGGTCGGAGGGTCCCGTCGCTCGGCGCCGCGGTAACTCAGTTTGGGAGAGTGCAAGACTGAAGATCTTGAAGCCGCCGGTTCAAGCCCGGCCCGCGGCACCTCCCCCCGGTGGACCCCCCGGGGCGCGGGGATCATGCTCTAGAGACGCCCCGCCTGCTTCAGCACCCGCAAGGCCGTCGTCGTGATCCACCGGCTCGGCGAGCCCGGCGGTTCGAGCCAGATCGGATAGAACGGGGGTTTCGGACGATACTCCGGGTCGTCCGAGTCCGGATGGACGGCGTCGAGGTTCCACGTGCCGTCGGCATTCCGGCGCGCCTCGAGCCGGTCGAGCGCCGGCCGGAGACGCCGGTCGTCCCCGTACCCGAGCGCCGTGACAAAATCGAGGCCCACGAGATAGTCGTAGTAGTAGTGCACCGGGTAGTGGAGTCGGAGCCACGGGGCGTACTCGCGCGGACCTTCTCGCACCAGCCCCCGGTCCAGGTAGAATTCCGCGCCGCGCTCGATCGACCGGTCGACCGCGCGGGACCGGAGGCTCGCGGGGAACACGGCAAAGGCGGCCATCGCCTCCCAACCATCGAGCGTCCCTGTGCTCGACCGGAAGCAGTGCCACCCGCCGTCCTTCTTCTGGTTGCGGACCAGCCAGTCGATCGCCGGAGCCAGCTGGGGCTCGTCGAGCCGCCCGAACCGGACCAGCATCCGGACCGCGTTGCCGGTGAAGCAGACCTCGCTCCCCCTCCCCCCGAGCCCTCCGGCCGGCCCGCCCATCTTGCGAACAAACAGTCGGATCGCCTTCGCGACGCGGCGGTTCGTCCCGGGGACACCGAGGTCCGAGAGGACGATCAGTCGCCAGTTGGTGGCGATGTACTTGGGCACGTAGAGCTCTCGGTCGGTCGTCCCGGCCGTGTCCCACTGCCCCTCGGGATGCTGCTCCTCGAGCATTCGCGCGGCCCAGCCGACCTTGCCGATCTCCGACCGCGCGCGAACGACGGCGGGGTCGTTCCGGGACCGGTCGAGGATTTCCGTCAGCACGCGGAACCGGACGCTCGGATCCGCTCCGCCGAGGAGCCACTTCCGGAGGCGGGTCGGAACGCTCACGCCCGGGACCAAGGAAGGGACCCATAAACGGTCGCGGACACCGCGCTTCCCGTCGGACCGCTCCACGGCGCCCCGGAAACCTTCTTCGGCGGGTGGGCCCATCGACCGCCGTGCCCGAGACCCGACGGTTCGCGCGCTTTCGCCGAGAGCCGCTGGCCGGTCGCCCCCACGTATTCCCCCTGCCGGACGATGGGATGTGTCTGTCGACGTTCGTGCTCTTGCATCCCCCGGGACGTCCCCGGGAGGTCCTGCTCGGCCGCATGGAC
>JASHSP010000133.1 GCA_030038655.1 Thermoplasmata archaeon
ATCGGGAGCGCGAAGTAGATCGACCGCACGAGCGCGAGCGCGAGGATCGCGAGCCCGGTCACGACCACGAGGGCGATCAGGAGGCGTCCGGCCCGCGGCTCGAACCGCAGGTGGGACGCGACGAGCAGGCCGCAACCGGAGCCGGCGGTCGCCGTGGCGATCGTGGCCCCGTACCAGATCCCTTGGGAGACGCCCAGCCAGCTCGCGAGGTACAGGGCCAGTTCTACGAGCGCGACGGTCGTGAGGAAGTTCGAGACGAGCGACGCGACCGTCATCTCGAAGAGGGCGGCGCGTCCGACGAGGAAGCGGAACCCCTCGACCATCTCCGCCCAGACCGAGGTACCCGTCCCGCGGCGCCCCACCGAGAGGTCGGCACGGACGCGTAAGAGGGCCAGCTGGACCCCGACGAACAGGGCGAACGGTATCGCGACGGTATAGGCTCCGGCGCCGAGGGAGAGGGCGATCCCGACGGCCACGGTGCCCACGCCGCCGGCCGTTGCCGCGGACGCGTAGATCGCCCCGTTCGCACGACCGAGCTCGGCCGTCGAGACCAGCCGGGGGACCGAGGTGTTGAACGCGGGCCGGAAGAGGGTGGAGCTCGCCGCGACGGCGGCCCACGCGGGGAACGCGAGGAGCATCCAGAGCGGCAGGAAGAATCCCGCGGGACCCGGCAGCGGGACGTGACGGGCGGCGGAGACGTACAGGTCGAGGCCCAGGCCCGCCGTGGCGACGATCGAGGCCGCGTTCGCGGTCCGCATGAGGCGGCCGCGGTCGTGCCGGTCGGCCAGCGGGCCGGAGAAGAGGGCTCCCGCCAGCGTCGGGAGCGCGGACGACAGTCCGAGGAGCGCGAGCGCCAGGGCCCCGAACGTGGTCCGCTCGGCGGACGGATAGGCCAGGGCGACCCGGTAGAGCAGGATGACGAGCGCGGTGGACGGAGCGGCGAACTGGAGCGCTCCGGTGGCGAGCAGCGCGCGGAACGACGGCAGGCGGAACAGCGCGGTGTACCGGCCGGGGGGCGCCGCGGTCAAGTCGGTCCCCCCGCCATGGCCGGTTCGATAAGAGGGTTGTCGAGGGCGGCCGCGGCCGTTCGGAGCGGGCCGAAACGCGCTTGTAGGCCGCCACTGTCCACCGGCTCCGGGAGCCTCGCGTGCGTCTCCTTTCGCGCGATCCGGTCACCGGGCTCCATCGGCTCCGGCTCGAGACGCCCAGCGACCTGTGGAGGGTATCCCGGCTCGTCCGCCCGGGCGACCTCGTCGGCGCCTCGACGACCCGACGCGACCCCGAGGCTCCCGAGGACGTGCCGGGGGCGGAGCGGTCGCGGCGGCGGGTCTTCCTCACGATCCGCGCGGAGCAGGTGGAATTCCACGGGTTCTCCGGCCACGTGCGCGTGACCGGCCCGATTGTCGAGGGCCCGTTCGACATCGGGCGGCACCACACCCTCGACCTGACGGAAGGGGACGACGTGGCGATCCTCAAGCCGACGCTCGGGGCGGGGGACCGGGCCCTGCTCGACGAGGGCCTCTCCGGGAAGGGCGAGCCGACGATCGTGATCGCCTCGGTCGACTGGGGCGACTCGTCCGTCGTCCGGGTCCGCGGCCGGGCGATCGACCCGGTCGCGGACGTGCGGCGGACGATCGCCGGAAAACAGTACGGGACGAGCGGGGTCGAGCGCGACCGTGCTGCCTATCTTGACGACCTGCTCGCCGTCGTGACGCGAGAAGGGGCGAACGCGACCGCGCTGCTCGTCTCGGGACCGGGGTTCCTCAAGGAACAGCTGGTCCGTCGGCTCGAGGAGAAGGCCCCCGAGCTGGCGAAGCGGACCCGCCTTTACCCGACCGCCGAGTCGGGTCGCGCCGGGGTCGACGAGCTGCTCCGGTCGGGCCGGGCGAGCGAAGTCCTCGCCGCGAGCGTGGCGGCCGAGGAGGCGGAGGTCGTCGAGCAGCTCGTGCGGGCGCTCGCGACCGGGACCCGGGCGGCCGTCGGGCGGCGGGAGGTGGCGGAAGCGATCGAGGGCGGGGCGGTCGAGACGGTCCTGGTCTCGGACCTGCTCCTCGCGGACCCCGAGGTGGCGCGCCTCATGGACCTCGCGCGGGCCGGGCGAGGGCGGGTGTTCCTGGTGCGGGCGGACGAGGCGGCCGGAAAGCGGCTGGCCGCGCTCGGGGGGATCGCGGCGGTGCTGCGGTACGACTGGACGAGCGCGCGCCGCGCTACGGGATCCCCTGGATCGCCTCGCGCATCTCCTCGAACCGGCGCTTCAGGTCCTTGAGCGCGTAGCGGAGCGCCTCGCGCGCCGTAAGAGAGCCGTCGGTCTCGAACCGGAGGAAGAACCGCTCGGTGTCCGGCTCGATCCGGATCGAGCCGTGCTCGCAGGTCTTCTCGCACGCCCCGCAATCGATGCACTTCGCCTCGTCCGTGACACCGAGCTTGCCGCCCGAGAACTCGAGGATGTTCACCGGACAGGACGCCGCGGTCCGTTTGAGGCACGCCTCGGAGCACCCTTCCTTCTTCGCGATCTTCAGGTGCGGTCGCGGGAACGAGGCGACCCCGTGCGCGACCTGCCACTTCCCGTGGTCCCGCGCCGAGCCGACGACCGCCGTCGCGTAGGCGAGGAGCGCCTGGCGCGCGCCCAGCCGCACGATCGGCACGTCCGGCTCGAGGATCGCGAGCGACGGGTCGCCGAGCGGCACGACGTCCTTCGCGTAGACGGTGCAGGGCCCCTTGCGGTCGACCGAGTACATCACCTGGCAGTGGGGGCAGCCCGTCCCCCCGCAGGTGCACTCGGACTTGCGCCGGAACTGCGAGAGGTCGGTGGGGATCGGGAGGAGGCCGAGCCGGAGCGCCACGCCCTCGTCGAACATGCTGGTGGACGAGTCGTAGTCCTTGCCGGTGGTCTCGTCTCGGATCGGCCCCAGGTGGAACTCGACCTCGTCGATCGCGAGCCGCGGCAGGTCGGCCAGCAGGGTGCGCCGAATCGCGTTGACCTGGGACGCGGAGGCGCCCTCGATCTCAAGGGACGCTTGCCGCGGCTTCAGCACGTCGATCGTCGCCGGCACGCCTAGACCCTCCGACCGCGCCGGCCGCCCTTCGGCTTGGTCCCGTCGTGCGGCACGGGGGTGACGTCCTCGATGCGCTGGATCTTCACGCCGGCGCGCGCGAGCGCGCGGATGGCGGCCTGCGCTCCGGGTCCGGGCGAGCGCGACCGGTTCCCACCGGGGGCGCGGACGCGGACGTGAAGGGTATCGTACCCCTTCTCCTTGATCAGCGCGGCGACCTGGTCAGCCGCCTTCATGGCCGCGTACGGGCTCGACTCGTCGCGGGCGGCCTTCACGACCATCCCGCCGGTCGCCTTCGCCAGGGTCTCGGCGCCGGTGATGTCGGTGACGGTGATGTGGATGTTGTTGTAGCTCGCGAAGATGTGCGCGATGCCGATCTTCGCCATGGCCTACCCCTCTTCCGGTGCGGGGACCGGGGCGGCGGGCGCGGAGCGGCTCTCGGCCCGCTCGCGCATCAGGACCCGCGCGGCGTGGTCCTCGTTCGACAGGGGGCTCGTGGGCGAGAAAGCGAGCCGGGCCTCGTCCGCGAACGGCACGAGGTAGCCCGGGCGCGTGACCCGGTGGTCGCCGATCGCGAAGTGGCCCTGGACGATCCACTTGCGCGCGCCCTTGACCGTCGGGGCGAGCCCGCGCGTGAACGCGATCCACTGGAAGCGCCGCTTCAGGATGTCCTCGGTGGTGAGCGCCAGCACGTCGTCCAGGGTCGGCGAGCCGACCGGCAGGACGCCGAGGCGTGCGAGCCGACCGAGCAGCTGGTCGGTCTCGCGCCGGGCCTGGGGTCCTCCGGCCCTGAGCTTCGCCTGCAGCTCGCGGGCCTGCTGGCGGAAGCCACGGAGGATCGACTGGGCCTTCCAGAGCTCCCGCTTGTTCTTGAGGCCATACC
>JASHSP010000134.1 GCA_030038655.1 Thermoplasmata archaeon
GCCGCTCAGGTCTGGGGTCGCAGCGCCCGCTTCGCGGGGCAAACCGTCGGCCGCGATCACGTCCTGGACGACGAGGACATCGTCACGATCGTTGTCGCCCGCGGGGCGGCGCGCGCGGCGGCGTGAGCGGATCATCGCTCCTTCGACCCCCCTCGCGACCGCGCTGGCGGCCCCCGACCAGATAGTGCCCCTTGTGGAACGGGTCCAGCCGGACGGACGCCGCCAGGTCGACGGTTTCGGAGAGCCCGTCCTCGGCCTTCGCGAGGTGGCCGGCCGCCGTTCGGTCGCGACCCATGCTCGCCGTCTTCAACGCGACGACCACGGCGGCGCCGGGCCCTCGGAGCAACAGCGCTGCGTTCGCAAGAACAATCTCGACCTGATCGGGTTGGGCGACATCGGCGTAAACCCCGTCGCAGGGGCGCACCAGGTCGGCGTACGCGGTCGGTTCGCGCGCATCCCCCAGTATCGGAAACAGGTTCGGCCATCGGTGGGCCACCGACAGGAGGCGGGCGAACGGCCGTAGGCTTCGTTCGACCGCGTAGACTCGGCCGTCGCGACCCACGAGGTCCGCGACGTGCGAGGCGGTCGTCCCGCTGGCCGCGCCCAAGTACAGCCACCGCTCGCCGGGCCGGGGGAGGGGTCCCCGCCACCCCTTCACCACCGCGGCGGCGAGTTTCGAGCGCCCCGGCTCGAACGATCGGATCGCGCCGTCCGGCCGCTCCTTCCATCGCTCGCCGTACACCGGCGGCAGCGATCCTACGGTCTCGGTCCAGAGCTCGATTCGGTCCCGGAACCGCCGCTCGACCAGGCGCGGGGGCGGCGCGGTCGTCGGCTCGGGACGTCCCGGCATCAGCGTCCTTCCCGGTTCAGCCGCTCGATGCGCCGGTCCCTTCGGGCTCGCAGCTGCGGTCCCAGGGCCGCGCGCGTCCACGCGTCCGCCCGGACGGCGATCGCCGCGATGGCGGCGAGGCTCCGCGCGTAGGCGGCCCGTCGCGTCGGGAGCACGTCCGCGACACGGTCCGCGCGGTAGAGGATTCCGAACCGGGGCCCACGATCCGGGTCGGGGCGGCGGCGGGTTCCGAGCAGCTGAATCCGCCCGGCCGTGAACCGGGCAAGCGGAGCGACCCCGCCGGCCGCCGCGACCAGCCGTGCCGCCACGCGGGGCCCGACCACTGCCGAGAGGCTCGGCACGACGTCGTTCGCCGTTGCCTCGAGCGCGGCCCGGAGCTCCGCGTGATGCCGCGCCAGGGAACCCCGAACGGCCTTCCCGCGGTCGGCGTACGCGGCGACGGCGCGGACCGGGACCGCGACGAGGGACTCGGCCGCTCGTTCCTCCCGACCCACGACCCGTTCCAGTCGTTCCTCCTCGCGGGCCAGGGTAATCAGAACCTCCTCGGGGGATTGGAGCGCCTGTTCCAGTGCGGCGGCCGCGAGGGTCCGGAGGTACGTCCCCTCGGCGGCGCCGTCGATTTCGGGCAATTGCCGGAGCGCCCGGGCCCAGTCGGCTACGGACGCTGGCAGGACCGGGCGACCCAGTCGCCGGGCGAGCGCCTCGACCAGCGGCGACCCCCCGGCCGCGATCGTACTGCCCGGGGGAAGTCGGTCGAGCTCGCGAACGAGCGCGGAGGGTAGCTTCTCCGGTCTCGGATCCGCCGCCGGTCGAGCGATCTCCCCGAGGGGTCGTTCGGGGCCGAACGGCTCGGCATGGTCTCCACCCGACCGGAGGACGTAGAGCGTCGCCCCATGGCCCACGACGAGCACCGTCGGCACGGTCAGGGCCCCGAGAACGGTTCGCAGGTCACGGTGAAACTCCTGGTCGGACCGGCCGTCGCTTCGTGCCGAACCGGAGAAATCCGACCGAGATGAAGGCTTGGCGCCGCTCCGGCGAGTGTGCGGCGCGGGGCCCGAGGAGTTCCCCCCCGCCGCCGGGTCGACCTCGGCCGCCGAGCGTCCGTCGTCCGAACCGTGGCCGGCCGCTCCGCCCGCTCGGCCGCGGCGCGCTTCGACCGTACCGGCGCGACGCCGCAGGGGCGGCGGGGGCGGCTAGAACTCGGTGAGCGACCGCTGGAATCGGTGGCGCTCCTCGGGGACCTCGACCGGGTACTTCCCGGTGAGGCATCCGAGGCACAGATCCTCGGAACGGAGCCCGATCGATTCGACCAGCCCGTCGATCGAGAGGTAGTGGACGCTGTCCGCCCCGATCGCCGTCGCGACCGAGTCCTCGTCGCGGTCGAACGCGACCAGTTCCTTCCGCTCCTTCATGTCAATCCCGAAGTAGCACGGGGCGCGGATCGGAGGGCAGCCCACGCGAACGTCCACCCGAGTCGCCCCCGCGGAGCGGACCATGCCGACGATCTCTCGGAGCGTCGTGCCGCGCACGATCGAATCGTCCAGGAGCACGATCCGCTTGCCGCGCAGGAGCCCCGGCACGGGGTGGAGCTTCACCCGGACTTCCGACTCCCGGCGCTTCTGGTCGGGGAGAATGAACGTCCGCTCCACGAACCGGTTCTTGATCAACCCCTCGGCGTACGGAATCCCCGAGGACGCCGAGAAGCCGAGGCCCTGCGGCCTCGCCGAGTCGGGCACCGGCACGACCAGGTCCGCCTCGGCGGGGCTCTCCTTCGCGAGACGCTGCCCGATCCGGTAGCGCACGTCGTAGACCGGCTGGCGTTCCACGACGGAATCCGGCCGGGAGAAGTAGACCCACTCGAACATGCAGTGGGCGCGGTCCCCCGAGTTCGGGATGGTGGAGGTGTGGGCGATCTGGCCGCGCTCGAGGACGACGACCTCGCCCGGTGCGAGGTCCCGGATCGTCTTGCCGCCCATCAGCTCGATCGCGACCGACTCGCTCGCGACCGCCACGCCGCCCTCGACCGTTCCCAGGACGAGCGGCCGGATCCCGAGCGGGTCCCGGAACCCGTAGACCCTGCTTCCGACCAGGAAGACGACGGCGTACCCGCCGACCAGCTCGGCGCACGCACGACGGATGGCCGCGTCGAAGTCGCGCGTCCGCCCGTACTCGAGCGCGATGGTCTGGGCCATCGTCTCGGTGTCGGCGTTCCCGAGCAGCTCGACGCCCTGGGATTGGAGCCGGTGCCGGATCCGCTCGAAGTTCACGATGTCGCCGTTGTGGGCGATCGCCGCGTCCTGGTCGCGCACCTTCACGAGGATCGGCTGCGCGTTCTCGAGGTCGCTCGTCCCGGTCGTGGAGTAGCGGACGTGCCCGACCCCGACCGGTCCGCGCAGGACGTCGAGCAGCTCCTGGCCGAAGATCTCGTGAACGAGGCCCATGCCCCGCCGCTGGTAGAAGGTCCCGTGGCTCGAGGTGACGATCCCGGCGGACTCCTGGCCGCGGTGCTGGAGGGCACGGAGGCCCCGGAACAGGTACGGCGCCGCGCCCTTCCCTTGCAGCGACACCCCCACGACGCCGCAGAATTCCCGCGCCGGCATCGCTCGTCCGGGGGGCGAGAACCGCCTCCCGGCCGAGCTACCCGGCCGCGGGTCTTAAGGCGAGCGGGAGAAGGAACCCCGGGGTTACCCGAAGAGGGCCGAGAGACCCTCGGCCGCCTCTTCCTCGGAGACGCCCTTCTCTTCCTTCTTCTCCTCTTCCTTCGGACCGCCCTTCGCTTCCTTCTTCTCGGAGGGCTCGGCGGCCGCCGGCGCCGCGAACGTCTCGGCCTTCGTCAGCACCTCGGCGAGGTTGACCCCCTCGAGCGAGGCGAGCAGGGCCTTCACTCGCGCCGCGTCCGGCGCGATCCCCGCGGCGGAAAGCACTCCGCTCAGGGCCTTCTCGTCGATCGGCTTTCCCGCGGCGTTCAGCAGCAACGCACCGTACACGTACTCCATGTTGATCCCTCCGTGAACCTCGATCTCGTCAAGGACCCGTGAGACGGCCGACGGCCGCGGCCTCGCGTATCGCCTGGGCGAACAGCGGGGCGATGGTCTCCTTCGTGGGGTAGCCGGCGGCGATCGCCAGCCCCAGGGCCCGGCGGTGCGCCTTCGTGAGGATCATCCGAACGCTCGCGGGGGTCGTGTAACCGATCTCCACCGCGAGCACGAGCCCCGCGCGGACCGCGCGGGTCAGGTCGGCCCGCTTCGCGTCCAGGTCGACTGCGAGGACCTCGGGCGGATAGTAGGTGTCTCCGTCGACGACGGCGCGCAGCGTGAGGCCCACCTCGAGCGGTAGGATCTCGAGGCGGGTCAGAAGGCCCGCGACCTCGTGCGAGATCGTTTGGCCCGCGTGCACGATCGTGGTGTCCTTCTTGAGGACGACCTTGCCTTTCTCGATCGCCGCCGGGAAACCCGCGTGCTGGAGCTCGCCGACGATCGGACCCGGCTTGAAGCTGGTCGCCCCGGACGGGACCACGATGTCCCTGGGGGCGATCTCCCCGCCGCGCGCGGGCGTGGGCGTACGGGTGCGGGTGAGCTCGTAGTGGAGCGAGAACGGATTCCCCTCGGCCGACAGGAGGGCGGTCTGGTCCTCGACCCGGTCGAGCAGGGGCTTCAGGGAGGCGCGCTTCGCCGACGCCCGCTCGAGGGCGTGGCGGATCGCGCTGTTGGGCGCGACCACGATCGGGTGCTTGCGGTCCCGCAGGCCGCGCCGCATCGTCTGGAGCGCGGAGGCGGGTACGCCCCGGACCCCGACGAGGGCGGTGATCGGGCGCGTAAGGATCCCGTCGGCGAGGGTCGCCACCCGGGCGACCTTCTCCTCCCGAACCTCTCCCCGCCCCGGCATCGACGTTACCTACCAGAGCCGAACGGACGGCCCCATGCTGGTCTTGAGGTAGACCGACTCGATGTTCGTGCGGCCCCGCTCGAGCTTCCCGACGATGCGGGCGAGCACGGCGTCGACGTTGCTCGCGATCTCCTCGGGCTTCATCGCGCGGGTCCCGACGGGCGCGTGGAAGGTCCGGTTCCCCTTCGAGCGGATCCGGACGGAGCGCTGGAGGGAGCGGATGAGGTTGGTCGGGTCGCTCCCCGGTGCGAGCGGCCGGGGCATCTTCCCGCGCGGACCCAGGACCACGCCGAGCCGCTTGCCGATCGCCGGCATGTACGGCGCCTCGGCGAGGAAGAAGTCGATGCCGCCAACGACCTTCTTGGCGGCCTTGGCGTCCTTGGCGAAGTCGTCCAGCTCGGACGGGGTGACGAGCACGTCGGCGACGCCCTTCACCTTCTGGCACAGCTCCGGTGAGCCGATCACGGCGACCCTCGCCGGTCGACCCCGGCCGCTGGGAAGCGGGACCTCGTCCTCGAGGCGGTTCTTCGGGACGGTCAGGTCGAGGTCCTTGAGGTTGATCGACAGCTCGACGCTCTCCGCGAACTTCCGCTCGGGCGCCTTGGCCAGCGCCTCGGTGACGGCTTCCACGGACGGTCGGTCGGGCATCGATGACCTCGAGGTGCGAACGCGGCGCGCCGAGCAGGCCTCGGTATATGAGGCTTCGTGCCGAGGATGCCCCGCTCCGGGGGCGGTCCCGGTCGGCGGTGGCCGACCGCTCCGGGCGGCCGCGCGCCATCCCTTAGCCCTATATACGCACCGAGCCTCGAGACCCGCGATGCACTATCCAAAAGTCGTGTCCACGTACTGCCCTCGGTGCAAGGTGCACACCGACCACGAGGTCGAGAAGGGGAAGAAGCGCACCGCGTCCGAGCTCAAGTGGGGGCAGCGCCGGTTCCGCCGGGCCACGCGGGGCTACGGAGGCTTCCCCCGGCCGAAACCCGAGGGCCGTGCGAAGGCGGTCCGCCGGGTCTACCTCAAGTTCCGCTGCAAGAAGTGCAAGTACACCGTCCAACCCGCGAGCTGGCGTGCCTCCTCCCTCGAGCTCGTGGAGAAGCACTAGGGTTCCCATGCCGGCCCCGTTCTGGATCGTGAAGTGCCCGGACTGCTCGACCGAGCAGACGGTCTTCAGCCGTCCGGCGACGGTCGTGAACTGCGGCGTGTGCGGCGCGACCCTGGCGACGCCGACCGGGGGCCAGGCGAAGCTGCGGGGCGAGTTCGTCCGCCCGCTGGCGGCCTAGCAGGGGACCGGTCGTTCGGATGCCCCTGCGCGCGGAGTTCCCGGAAGAAGGCGAGCTCGTCGTCGGGACGGTCACGTCGATCCGCAACTTCGGCGCGTTCGTCAAGCTGGACGAGTACGCCGACCGCGAGGCGTTCATCCACCTCTCGGAGGTCGCCGCCGGGTGGGTCAAGTACATCCGGGACCACATCCGCGAGGGCCAGAAGATCGTCGCGCGGGTCCTCCGGATCGACCCCGCGAAGAGCCAGATCGACCTCTCGCTGAAGCGGATCAACGACCACCAGCGCCGGGAGAAGATCCAGGCGTGGAAGAACGAGCAGCGCGCGATGCGCCTCGTCGAGCAGGTCGCCCAGGCGCTCGGCAAGACCGCCGACGCCGCCGTCGAGCAGTTCGGCCCCGGCCTGGTCGAGCGGTACGGTTCGCTGTTCGCCGCGTTCGAGATCGCTTCGGCGGACCCGACGCGGTTCGCGAAGGAGAACGAGAAGGCGGCCTGGACGACCGCGTTCCTCAAGGTTGCCCGGGAGAACATCGTCCCGCCGCACGTCACGATCCTGGGCACCCTCGAGATCCACGACACGGCCCCGGACGGGCTCGACCACGTGCGCAGCGCGCTCCTGGCCGCGGAGCAGGTCGACCCGGCGTCGGTGGACGTACAGTACGTCGGCGCGCCGCGCTACCGCATCCGGGTCCAGGCGGCCCAGTACAAATCGGCCGAGGAGACGATGAAGCGCGCGACCGAAGCGGCGCTCAAATCGATCAAGGCGGTCGGCGGCGAGGGGTCGTTCGCGCGCGCATGACCGAGTCGATCCTGCGCGTCTGCCGCGCCTGCGACCGGTACACTTTCCGGGCCGCGTGCCCGGAGTGCCACGGCGCGACCCGGACGCCGCACCCGGCGCGGTACGACGCCAGCGACCGCTACGGGACGTACCGCCGGCGGCTCCTCGCCGCGGCCCGACCGGAGTGAGGTGCGATGGCCGCGACGATCCACCGGATCAAGGTCGTGAACGACGTGAGCGACCTCGTCCCGATCCTCCGCGCGGTCGATACGCCCCTCAAGCTGAAGCTCGTCCAGCGGCTCGGCGAGGAATGGCTGACCCTGCAGGACATCGAGCGGGAGTTCGGGAAGGAGGGGGTCAAGGCCCTCGCGTTCTTCGAAAAGCTCCGGCTGATCGACACGCGGTGGGTCGCCCGCGAGGGCCGCAAGCAGCCCGACAAGGGCTACCACTTCTACTACTCGACCATCAACATGAGCACGACCAGCCCGCTCGCGGAGATCTCCGAAGTGCTCGCGATCGCCACGATGGGGGCCAAGGAGTACGCGAAGATCGAGCAGCGGATCTACCAGGCGGTCGGGCCCGAGGGCCGGTTCTTCTCGGACGTCGCGGAGGAGCTGGGCATGAGCCCCACCCGATTGAAGGGTCTCGTCAAGCGCTCGGAGATGTTGGAGTACCGTGGGCACCGGATCGAGCGGTTCCGCGCCGAGACCGAGATCGCGTAGGCCGCTCCCCGAGGTCTCGGTCCTCCGGGTCGGGCATCGGCCCGGCCGCGATCCCCGCCTCACGACCCACCTCGCGCTCGCGGCCCGCGCGCTGGGCGCCACCCGCCTCTACCTGAACCCCCCGGACGAGGCGATCCGCGAGCGGCTCGCGAAGGTGACCGCCGACTGGGGTGGTACGTTCTCGGTCGTGCCGTCGCCCGAGTGGAGGTCGGTGGTCCGCTCGCACGACGGGCCGGTCGTCCATCTGACGATGTACGGCCTTCCGCTCGACCCGCTCCTCCCGAAGCTCCGACGCGCGCCCCGCGTCCTGATCGTGGTCGGGGGGGCGAAGGTCCCCGCCGACCTCTACGGCCTCGCGACCCACAACGTCGCGATCGGCCACCAGCCGCACAGCGAGGTGGCGGCGCTCGCCGTGATCCTCGACCGGATCCGAGGGCCCCCGGGGCCGGAGCGGTTCCGAGGCGCGCGGCGGCGAGTGGTTCCGACCGCGCGGGGGAAGCGGGTCCGACGGGGAGGGCGGGTTCCTCCATGAGCTCCGCCGACACGATCCCCGCGAGGAACTTTCCGGTCTCGGCACAGGCCCCCGGAAAATGCATCCTGTTCGGCGAGCACGCGGTCGTGCACGGGTGCCCCGAGCTGGTTCTGGCCATCGACCTCACCACGCAGGTGTTCGTCCGGGGCGCTCCGAGCTCCTCGCTGAACTCGGACCCGAACGCCGGGACCGCAAACCCGTACTTCCGGGTGGCCCTGGAGGTCGCCTGGCCGGACGGAAAGCCGATCGAGGTCCGCTCGATAACGAGGATCCCCCGAGCCGCCGGGTTGGGCTCGTCGGGTGCGTTCGTGAGCGCGCTCGCCGCGGCGCTGGGGGCGAGGACCGGGGGGATCGCCCGCTCCCAGCTGGCCCAGCGCGCGTTCGAGATCGAGCGGGGGGCGCAGGGCGTCGGCAGCCCGGGCGACACGTCGGCGAGCGTGGCCGGCGGCTACGTGGCGCTCAACGGCGGGCCCGGTGAGCCGCTCTGGACGGTCCGAGCGCCCGAGGGCCGATGGGAGGTGCGCCGGGTGGAGGACCCGCGGTGGGTCTGGGTCGTCGCCTACAGCGGCGTCCCCCGGGCGACGGCCGACGCGGTCCGAGCCGTCGGCGAGCGCGTTCGGCGACCGGACGGGCCGGCACTCCTCGCCCAGTTCGCCGAGGTCGCCCGTTCGGGGATCGCCGCGGTCGGGCGCGGGGACCGGGTCGAGACCGCGGAACTGCTGCGGCGAAACCAGGAGCTGCTGCGGGAAGCGGGGGTCTCCCATCCGCGAGTCGAGGCGTTGCTCGCCGCGGCCGCGCCGGTCGCGGAGGCGGCGAAGATCACCGGCGCCGGCGCCGGCGGTTCGATCGTGGCCCTGCCGAAGCCGGGCCGGGAAGCCGAGCTCGTTCGGACGTTGGCTCGCGCCGGGGCGCTCCCGTTCGCGGTCCGATGCGAGTCGGAAGGGGCGTCTCTCGTCGAGGCCCCCACGACCGAGTGAAGGGTTCGGCGCGGGTCATTTCCGCGCGACGATCCGGAGGACGGAGTTGGGCTCGACCGGATGGTCGGCGGCGAGCGCGCGGTGCGTGCGGCCGTCGATCGCGCGGACGAAGTTCTTGCCGAGGTCGGTGTGGACCCGGTAGGCGACCGAGCGAACCGGGGTTCCGGCACGGACCAGGAACGCATCCGGCAGGACGCGGCCCCGGCTGTCGGTCCAGCTCCCTTCGTCCTCGACGGGGTACACGACGATCTGTTGCAACCGCTCGTAGACCATCGATTCGAGGGCTCGCTGGACGCCGGTGGATCCCCACGCGGTCAGGACCCGCTGGATCTCCGCGAGCGCGGTCGCCTGGGCGCCCGACAGCTTCCCCGGGTCACGGACCGTGAACTTCGGGTCCCCCGGTCGGTACTCGATCAGCCCGGCCCGCGCGGCGCGGCGTAGCGTCAGTTCCGCGTCCGCGGCCGTCGGGACGACCGGTATCGGTGCGACCCCCTCCGCGATCGCGGTCGCCGCTTCCTTGGCCGCGCGGTCGCACTTGTTCGCGGCGACCAGACGCGGCTTCGCCGCGCGCAGCAGTTCGCGCGCGAGCGCCGTCCGCTCTTCGAGGGTCCAGCGCGCGGGGTGGGCGCGGTCGACCGGACTCGAGCGCAGGGCGCTCAGGATCGCGGGCAGTCCGATCGAGAGCCCGGTGAGCCGCTCGGCGAGGAACTCCTCGACCTTGCGACCGTCCAGCTCGGTGCTGCGCGCCTGTCGCTCGAACTCTCGCCCCAGGATCTCGCCCACCCAGGCGACCAGCTCCTCCTCGAGCCAGCCGACCTCGGCCGCGGGGTCGTGGCTGCCCGGTGCGACGGCGCGCCCCTCGGCGTCCGTCGAGCCGGACAGGTCAACGACCTGGACGAATCCGTCGGCCGCGCGAAGGTCGTCCAGGAACCGGTGTCCGAGCCCCTTGCCTTGGTGCGCGCCCGGGACCAACCCGGGAACGTCCACGAGAGCGACCGGGACCCATCGGGTCCCGCCCACGCACTTCGCGTTCCCCGGGGTGCAGGGGACCCCCTTTTCGGAGTGAGGGCAGGGGGCCCTCACCGCGGCGATCCCCCGATTCGGCGCCACGGTCGTGAAGGGGTACGGGGCCATCGGCGCATCGAGCAGGGTGAGGGCGTTGAAGAACGTCGACTTTCCGACGTTCGGCTTTCCGACGACCCCGACTTCCATGGAGCTCCCGCGCGCGCGGCCCGGTTACACGGAGTAGTCGGGCGGCGTTTCCGCGATCCTTGCCGCGTGGTTCGCCGCGAGGGCGAGCGCGAAGAGGAGGTCCCCCAGCCGGTTCGCCCACGCGAGCAGCTCCGGCGGGACCGGTTCGCTCCGACCGAGGGTGACCAGCTCCCGCTCGGCGCGACGGGCGACGGTGCGGGCCACGTGGAGCGCGGCGGCGGCCGTTGTGCCCGTCGCCAGAACGAACGTGGTGAGCGGGGGGTGCATCGCGTCGAACCGGTCGATGTCGTGCTCGAGCCGCTCGACATGCCGGGTGCCGATCCGATGCTTGGGGGCGGGTCCTTGGGGCGAGGTCGCGAGCTCGGACTGCGCGACGAACAGCTCGTGCTCGAGCCGCCGGACGAGTTCCCGCACGTCGCGTTGCTCGGGCGGTATCAGGGAATGAGCCAGCCCGAGGAACGCTCCCAGCTCGTCGAGCGAGCCGTAGGCCCGGATGCGGGCGGAGTCCTTGTCTACGCGCGCACCGCCGGCAAGACCGGTCGTTCCATGGTCGCCCGTGCGGGTGTAGAGACGCGCGATGTTCTCGCCTCCGGCCGACCGGCCAGCTCGTCCAACGGAGAGCTCAGACCGTGGACGGGACAGAACGAGATGTGCAGCACCTCATTATGCTTGGCGTCCTGACGGCACAGTCGGCAGATGAACCCGCTCCGCTCGCTCCACGCGATACTCATCGCTTCCATGTTGCAACCCTTCCCAGCACCCGGGGACTAGCGCTCGAGGAGCCCCCGACCCTCGCGGTCCGCCCGGCGTCGACTCGCCCGCCGGTCTCGCACGGCGCGCGCGTGATCGCGCATCGCCGGCAGGCTCTCGGTGTGCGTGCGGACCATTTCCTTGAGCCCGAGCGCGACGATCGCGTCGAGCAGACCGTGCACGTCGTGCGCGTAGCCGTCCTCGACGAGCTCCGCGAGCTCGGCGAGAACGGTTGCCGGCAGATCGATCGCCGCTCGACCCGGCGGGGCGCCCTCGCGCACCAGGGCGCGGACCGCCGCGGATCGGCTGTCGAGCGAGCGCTCTGCCCGAAGACGGTCGAGGAGCGAAAGTTCCTCCTCGGAGAGACGGACCCCGAGGAACCGGGTCGCGGCGCCCGGGGTCTTCGCGCTTTGCATCCGTTTTACAGGAGTAAAACAACTATTTAAGAACTATTCAATCAAATTTTACGTGCGGGGGTGGCGGATCTCCGCGCCCTGGTGACTCGCCCCTGCCAGTGCAGCGTAGAGGGAGCACGAGCGGGGACCTTCCGCGGCCTACGGGAAAGGTCCCCTCCCGTGGCCCCATCGCGAGCGCGCCGCGCGGTCTGACGGCCTCGCGCTCCGACCACGAGCCGGCGTACCTTCGGTCCCCCACGCCCGGCGCGGCGGGGCGCGGTGCGATTCCCTCGCGTTGGAAAACGGGGCGGCCTAGGCGCGATGCGTTGGAGAGAACGTTACCGTGATGCGCATCGGGCTGCCCAAGACCACGAGCCGGCCGGGGTAGGACGCGCTCGTGAACCCGGCGAGCTTGCCGACGCGGAACGAGTACGCCCCACCGAACAGTACCACTACGAGCGTGCCGTTGGTCGAGCGGTACGTGGTCCCGTGGATCGTGACCGTCCACGCCATGCCCGACGGCAGCCCCGACTCGTCGAAGACGACCGGGACGCTCGTCCGATAGTCGAGCGTCAATCGGGTGTCGTGAGACAGCACCAGCGACCCTTGAAGGCCCGCGACCTCCGAACCGACGCGGGCCCCAATGGTGTACGGCGGAAGGGGGGCCACGGAGTAGGCATAGGTGCCTCGCGTGAGCCCGGAGAGTGTCATCGACCCGGTGGAGGCACAGCGGGAGAGCCCTCCCAGCGTGACGCACCAGCGTTGCCCCGAGGGCAGCCCTCGGGCGGCGACCGTGAGGTCGAGCGTCTTGGCCCGCGCGAAGGTGATCGTCTCCACGACGGCGGACTCGTGGATCGGGATCAAACCGGTTGACGATCCGGCGGTCACCGCGTATCCGTTCGGTCCTTCGACCAGGAACGGGGTCGCGGCCCGGACACCCGGGAAGGAGACCGAACTCCCGGCCAAGGTCTGCGAGCTGCCGCCCAGCGCGACGGTCCACGTCAGGGACGACGGAAGCCCCGACTCCCGGAACGTGACCGGAGCCGCCGGGGGAGCGCTGCCGCTCTCGAAGATCCCGACCTCCACCGCCCCCGCGCCGGCCGCGCTCGTCTCGACGGACAGGTTGCCGGACGACTGGTGACCGACGATCGCCCCGTAGCCGCCGTCGAGAGCGAAGGCGGCGCAGTTCGCCGCCATGGTGAAGCTGGACAGGGGGAACGTCCCGCCGGTCCCGGCGGCCCCGAGGTACTCGAAGGCACCCGGAGCTACCGTAAGGTTCAACGCGAACGAGCCGGGGGGGCCCGGGTTCTGTTCTGTGGCCGCACCGAACTGGAACGTCGTGTTCGCGTCGCCGTAGACCCCGTAGGCCTCGAGGGCCACGACGTTCGTCCAGCCCGCGTAGGAGAGGTTCGAGGTGTAGCTGCCCGAGCTCAGGTTCCCGATCGCGGCACCCTCTCCCCCCGCCGAGGCCACGATCGACAATCCCGCGGGCAGGGTCGGCACCGAGTAGGTCGAGTAGTTGCCACCGAGCGCCCAGAGGTAGACTACGTCCGTGACTCCGGCGGGAACGAAGAAGTCGAGCGGGAAGTTCAGGCCGAAACCACCCGTGGTGAGGCTAAACCCCCCGAGCGGGATCAGGAGGAGACCCGAGCCCGGTGGACTCTCGACGGCGTCGATCGCCACCCCCACGAGACCGCTCCCGCCGGCCTCCGTGGAGAACGACAGCTCGTTCGCGGACTGCTGGCCGATGAGACCGGTGACGCCGCCGCGGATCGCGGGCGTCTGCTCATCGACGACGGTCAGGGACGAGTTCGTGACGCCGTAGGCGCCGCCCGTGGATTGCACTCCCACGTAATCGCTGCCGCCCGCGGGCAGGGTCAGGTTGACCTGGATCACCGCCGGCCAGTTCGTGTTGACCTTGGCCGTCGATCCGAACTGGAAGGTCGTGCTCGAGTTGCCCCAGACCGCGTAGACGGCGACGCTGACCGTGTTCGTCCACCCCGGGTAGGCTACATCCGACGTGTAGTTGCCGGCGGTCAGGTTCCCGAGGGCCATCCCCTCGAAGCCGATGGAGGCCTGTATCGACAGCCCGCTCGGAAGGGTGGGAGGAACGTACGTCGAGAAGTTCCCACCGATCGACCAAGCGTAGAGAACGTCGGATGTGCCCGCCGGCACCGAGAAGCTCACGGGGAAGGTGAGGTTGTAGCCGCCGGTCGTGAGATTGAAGCCGGTCAGCAGCGTGATCGCCGGACCCGAGGGCGAGCTGCCGTTGGCCAAAGATGAGACGGCGGCCGTGCCCAAGTGCGCCCCCCGGGTCGCGGCGGCCGGAAGAGCGGTGGCCGCAGACCCGATGAACGCCACCGCCAAAACTACGTCTACGAC
>JASHSP010000016.1 GCA_030038655.1 Thermoplasmata archaeon
CCTGCTACGTCGCGGGAATCGATTGGGTCCAGGAGCGCGAGGTCATCTACGTCCTGTGGTCGGACGCCCTCCGGGGCTACCTTCATCTCACGACGCGCGTGCCCGCGGATCACGCTCACCTCGAGTCCGCGACCCCGGTCTTCCCGTCCGCCGAATGGCACGAGCGGGAGGCTTGGGAGCTCGTTGACATCACCTTCGACCACCACCCCGACCTCCGGCACCTCCTCCTCCCGACCGGGTACCAGTTCCACCCCCTCCTCCGCTCGTTCAAGCTCCACGAGCCCGAGGAACTGGAGGTGAAGGTCCGCGATGTCTGACATGTGGATCAACATGGGGCCGCAGCACCCCATGACGCACGGCCTCTGGAACCTCCGCGTCCGGATCGACGGCGAGCTCATACTCGACGTCGACCCGGAGGTGGGCTACCTCCACCGGGGGATCGAGAAGATCAGCGAGGACCGGCACTACAACGAGGTGATCACCCTCATGGACCGCTGCTGCTACGTCGCCGGGCTCGCTTGGGAGCACCTCTACATCCTCTCCGCGGAGCAGGCACTGCACATCACACCGCCGGAACGGTCCGACTACCTCCGCACGATGTGCGACGAGTTCCAGCGGCTCGCGTCCCACATCATGTGGTACGCCGCCTTCGTCCAGGACCTGGGGCTGATGAGCCCGTTCCTGTACGGCATGCGGGACCGGGACTTGGTCCTCGACCTCCTGCAGGACTACACCGGCGCGCGCATGACGTACGAGTACATGCGCGTGGGCGGCGTCCGCAACGACGTGCCGCCCGGGTTCACGGACCGGGCCCGGAAGGTGCTCGACTGGCTCGGCGACCGGCTGCACGAGTACGACCAGCTCTGCCTCGGCTCGGCGATCTTCCGCAAGCGGTGCGACGGGCTGGGTGTCCTGAAGGCGAACGACTGCGTCGCCCACGGGGTGACCGGTCCGATGCTCCGCGCCGCGGGCGTGAAGCGCGACCTTCGCAAGGACCGCCCCTACGCCGCCTACGACCGCGTGGAGTTCGACGTGGCCCTCGCGGACGGCGCGGACGTCACCGCGCGCTACCTGGTCCGCATGGAGGAGATGCGCCAGTCGATCCGGATCCTTCGACAGGTCCTCGACTGGCTCGACCACCACCCCGGCCCCGCGGTCGCGGAGCGGCTCCCCCGGTGGCTCGGGGCGCCCTACGCACCGATCGGAAACGAGGGGTACCTCCTGAAGCGCAGCTACCCGAAGGGCGTCGGGTTCTCCTCGGTGGAGGAGCCCCACGGCGAAGCGCAGGCGTACGTGGTGAACGAGGGCGGAGAGCACCCGTACCGCGTGAAGTTCCGTTCGCCCGTCTTCGCGAACGTCAGCGCCGCCCGCCAGTACCTGATCGGATACCACGTCGCCGACATTCCCCCGATCATGGGCAGCGTGGACATCTGCGTGGGCGAGGTCGACCGCTAGGGAGGAACGACGATGACCACCACCACGCTCTACTCGGTCTCGTACGACCTGTCCCGGGCGCTCCTCGGCGCGGTCGGGTCGGTCCTGCCGCCCGGCGCGCGCGACGCCCTCACGAGCTCGAACGCCGTGACCGCGCTCGCGGTCCTCGTGTTCTGCGTGATCCTTCTCGCGGCCAGCATGCTGAACACCATCGTGCTCATCTGGTGGGAGCGGAAGCTCCTCGGCCGGTTCATGGACCGGCGCGGGGCGATGCACGTCGGCTACGCCGGGCTCCTGCAGAACTTCGCGGACGGACTGAAGCTGTTCCGCAAGACCACCGTCTCGCCGCGCGAGGCGGACGGGCTGGGGTTCTATTTCGGACCGACGGCGTACATGGTCTCCTCGCTCGTCATCTTCGGCATCCTCCCGATCTCCTCCGGCTGGAACGCGGGAGCCCTCCCGCTCAGCCTCCTCCTCGCGCTGACGATCTTCTCGTTCGCGCCGCTGTTCATCTTCGTGAGCGCGTGGTCGAGCAACAACAAGTACTCGCTGATGGGCGGCCTCCGTTCCGCGGCGCAGATGATCGCCTACGAGGTGCCGCTCCTCCTCGCGGTGGTCGCCGTCGTCATCGTCTCGGGGAGCTTCGACCTGACGACGATCGTCTACGACCAGCGGAACTATTGGTTCTGGGGCCCGTTGTTCCTGGCGCTCGTCGTCTTCGTCGCGGCGATGCTGGCCGAGATGGAGCGCATCCCGTTCGACCTCCCCGAGGCGGAGGCGGAGCTCGTGGAGGGGTGGAACACCGAGTACGGCGGCATGCTGTTCGCGTTCTTCATGCTCGCGGACTATCTGCGCGCCCTCGTCGGGAGCATCCTGGTCGTCCTCCTGTTCCTGGGAGGATGGACCCTTCCGTCGTGGGTCCCGGCCGGCCTCACCTCGTTCCCGCTCGCCGGGATCGTCTGGTTCATGGTGAAGACCTACGCCGTCTTCGGCCTCTTCGTCTGGATCCGCGCGTCCCTTCCCCGGGTCCGTACCGACCAGCTCCTGCGGGTCGGCTGGAACCGGATGATTCCGCTCGCGCTCCTCTCCGTCTTCCTCGCGGCGGCGCTCGTCACCGTCCGCTGCGTGCCGGTCCTCGGATGCGTTCCCTCGGTGGGGGCCTGAACCGAGCGGCGGGATCAACGATGGCGAGCGAGTTCAACGCGACGGAGAAGCCCGATGAGAACCCGGTGCTCTGGGTGGCCCGGCCGATGGCGACCGCGGCCCGGCAGTTCGCGAAGAGCCTCTTCCGGCCCTCGACCATCATCTACCCCTACGAGCGGCTCGAGGACCCCCGGTTCCGGACGAAGGTCGGGGTCGGTTCCGGGATGCCCATCGGCGTCGGTCCGGTCTGGGACAACTACCGGGGAGTGCACGCGCTCAACATCGCCACGTGCATCAGCTGCAACCTCTGCGCGTTCTCGTGCCCCGACCTGTGCATCCAGATGGTGACGGTGCCGGGCGGCGACCCGAAGCACCCGAAGAAATGCCCCGAGATCGACTACGGGAAATGCAGCTACTGCGGGTTCTGCTCGGACGCGTGCCCCGAGGGGTGCCTCACGATGACGACCCGCTACGAGCTCTCGACCACGAAGCGTTCGGAGATGGTCTACTCGCCGGCGAAGCTGAACGAGGTGTTCCGCACCAAGCTCCCGATGAATCCGATCCGGATCGAGCTCCCGAAGAACGAGGACTCGATCCTGCTCGACCCGCCGCTGTGCATCGGATGCAACGCGTGCGCCCGCGATTGCCCCACGCAGTGCATCACGATGCTCGACATCCCGAAGCCGGAGGCGAAGCCCGGCGAGAAGGTCGCGAAGCGGATCTGGAAGGAGCCGGTCGTCAACGACTCCGACTGCGTCCGGTGCGGCACGTGCATCAGCGTCTGCCCGAAGGAGTGCCTGTTCTGGGGGGGCTCCAAGTGAGCCTGCCCGAGATCGCGTTCGCCCTGCTCGCGGCCGTCGCCGTCGTGACGGCGATCGCCGCCCTCCTCGTGCGGGAGCTGGTGCACACGATCCTGTGGGTGGCGGTGTTCTTCGTCGACCTCGCGGCGATCTACTTCCTCCTCGAGGCACCGTTCCTGGGCGTGCTGCAGCTCGGGGTCTACGCGGGGGCGGTGACGATCCTCCTCCTGTTCGGGGTCATGGTCACCCGCAAGCGCATCTTCTCCCGCGAGGCCGCAACCGGGATCGGGCCGGTCGCGGTGGCGCTGGCGCTCCTCACGGTCGTCTTCGTCGGGACCGGGCTCGGGGAGCTGCCCCAGGGCGAGGTCACGATCCGGGCCTACGACCCGAGCACGCTCTCGGTGAACCTATTCGGGCCCAACGGGGCGTGGCTCCTGCTCCTCGGCCTCATCATGCTCGCCGCGGTTTCCGGCGCGATCTTCCTCGTCCGGGAGGGTCGCGAGTGACGACCCTCGGCCCCACGGGGTTCCTCGCGCTCTCAAGCGCCCTGCTCGGCATCGGCCTGTTCGGGATCCTGACGCGCCGGAACTTCGTCCTGCTCCTGATCTCGATCGAGATCGCGACCAACGCGGCCATCCTGAACTTCGTCTACTTCGCGGCGTTCGCTCCGTCCGCACCGCTCGGCATCTCGGGGCAGTCGATCGCGGTCGTCCTGGTCGGGTTCGCGGCGACCGAGGTCGCCGTGGGCCTCGCGATCGTGCTGGCGCTCAACCGGGCGAAGGGGACGATCAACGTCGCCGAAGTGACCGAGCTCAAGTCGTAGGGGGAAGGTCGCACGGTCGCTCTGAGCGCGCTCTACGGCTGGGCCTTCCTCGTCCCGCTCCTCTCGGTCGTGTCGTTCGTCGTCGTCGGCCTCCTGGGTCGCCGGATGCCCCGTCTCGAGTGGGGGGGCTGGGTCGCCGTCGTGTGCTCGGGCGCGGCGATGGTGGTGGGGGTACTGATCGGCCTCGGGGAGGTCCTGGGACCGGCGACCTACGTCGACCGGCGGTACACCTGGCTCCATCTGGCCCCGTCGTCCGGCTACCCGAACGGATTCTCGCTCGTGGTCGGGACCCTGGTCGACCCGCTCTCCGCGTTGATGCTGATCGTGGTCACGGTCGTCGGCTTCCTCGTGATGCTGTACTCGATCGGGTACATGCACCAGGACCGGGGACTGCCCCGGTACTACGCGGAGCTTTCGCTGTTCCTCGCGGCGATGAACGGCCTGGTCCTCTCCGACAACCTGCTCGAGTTCTTCCTCTTCTGGGAGCTGGTCGGCCTCTGCTCCTACTTCCTCATCGGATTCTACTACGAGAAGCCGAGCGCCTCGAGCGCCGCGAAGGAGGCGTTCCTCGTCACGCGCGTGGGGGACGTGATGCTCCTGCTCGGGATCTTCCTCTTCTTCTACGAGTACGCGGCCGCGGGACCCGTCGGTTCCGGCGGCTGGGCGGCGAACGGGTTCCTGTTCGTGCAGAACGGCCTGCCGTTCCTCCAGCAGGGCCCGCCCGTCGCGACCGATCCGACGATCCTGACCGTCGCCGGGATCATGATCCTCGGGGGAGCCGCCGGCAAGAGCGCGCAGTTCCCGCTCCACGTCTGGCTGCCGGACGCCATGGAGGGCCCGACGACCGTCTCGGCGCTCATCCACGCGGCGACGATGGTGGCGGCGGGCGTCTACCTGCTCGCCGTCACGAGCGTCTTCATCGGATTCACCGCGACCGATTCGCTCGTCATCGTCGCGGTCGGCGGGTTCACGACGTTCTTCGCCGCGACCATGGCCGTCGTCCACCCCGACATCAAGCGGGTGATCGCCTATTCGACCATCAGCCAGCTCGGGTACATGGTACTGGCCGTCGGCGCCGGTTTCTCGATGGTGGCACTCTACCACCTGTTCACGCACGCGTTCTTCAAGGCGCTCCTGTTCCTCGCCGCCGGCTCGGTCATCCACGCCGTCGGCACCCAGGACCTGTTCAAGATGGGCGGCCTGAAGAAGGCGATGCCGCTCACGGCGGCGGCGTTCGCGATCGGCGGGCTGGCGCTCGCCGGTATCCCGCCGTTCGCCGGGTTCTGGAGCAAGGACGACGTGCTCGCGTCGGTCTACTCCACCCTCGGGAGCCATCCGTACTACTGGCCGTTCTTTCTCCTCGCGTTCTTCTCCGTCTTCCTGACGGCGTACTACATCTTCCGCGTCTGGTTCTTGGTCTTCTCGGGCGACCGCCCGCGCGACCCGACCCTGCCCCCCGCCCACGAGGGGCCGTGGGTGATGCGCGTCCCGCTCGTCGTTCTCTCCGCGTTCGCGGTCGGGGGCGGGGCGCTCGTCTTTTTCCCCGGGTTCCAGCGCCTCCTGCTGAAGGGCGTCGGGTTCGCCGGGTCGCTCGCCGCCGGGATCCCGCCCGCCTACACGGCGACCGACCTCCTCCTCAGCGGCGGAGGCGTCGGCCTAGCCCTGGGCGGGCTCGCGCTGGCCTGGTGGTTGTGGGGGAACGGCCGGGTCGCCCCGCTCCCGAGCTCGACCGCGACCCGGGCGATGCGAAACGTCCTCCTCGAACGGTACTACTTCAAGGCCGGGTACGACTGGATCGGGGGACGGGGCATCTACACGCTCGCGCGCGCCGCCGACTTCTTCGACCAGTTCGTGATCGACGGGACGGTCCACGGCTTCGAGAAGGGGTTCGCCGCCCTGTCGGACCGGTTGCGACGGCTCCAGTCGGGGCTCGTGTCGGATTACGCGGCCTACGTGGTGGCCGGCCTCGTCACGGTGTTCGTCCTGCTGCTGCTGGTCGCCCCGTACCTGGTCGGGCGCTTCGGAGGGACGTAGATGATCCCAATCCTCTCCCTCGTGCTCGCGACCCTCCTCGCCGGGACGGCGGTCACGTTCCTGGCCGGGTCGCGAGCGCGCTGGGCGGCCCTGGGCACGGCGCTCGCGTTCCTCGCGGAGGTCGGGTTCCTGTTCCTCGGCTACCCCGGCTGGCCGGGGTACAACGGCGCGATGGTGCCCGGCTTCGCCGACCAGGAGTCGTACGCGTGGATCCACCTTTACTGGATGCACGTGAACTACACCGTCGGCGTCGACGGGATCTCGCTCGTCCTGATCCTCCTGACCGCGATCCTCCAGATCGCCACGGTGGTCTACTCGTGGACCGAGTCGAAACGGCCCGCGGCGTACTTCGGCCTCGTGACGCTCACCTGCCTCGGGTCGTTCGGCGTGTTCGTCGCCCTGGACGTGCTCCTGTTCTTCCTCTTCTGGGAGGCGGTGCTCATCCCGATGTTCTTCCTGATCGGGTACTGGGGCGGGCCGCGCCGCCGGTACGCCGCGATCAAGTTCTTCGTCTACACCCACGTCGCGTCGATCGTGATGCTGGTCGGCCTGCTTGCGCTGGTCTTCTACTCGGGGGCGACCTCGTTCGATTTCGCGAGCGTCTACGCGGCGGCGCGGGGGCTCTCGCCGGTCGTCCAGGTGTTCCTGTTCCTGCCGCTCCTCTTCGGCTTCGCGGTCAAGTTCCCGGTCGTTCCGTTCCACACCTGGCTGCCGGACGCGCACGTCGAGGCGCCGACCGGCGGGTCGGTCCTCCTCGCCGGCCTCCTGCTCAAGCTCGGGGGCTACGGGCTGATCCGCTGGGCCGTGGAGGTGCTCCCCGTCGGGTTCGCGCACGTACGTCCGATCGTCTTCGTCCTCGCGTTCGTGTCGATCCTGTGGGGCTCGGTCCTCGCGCTGTCGCAGCGGGACCTGAAGCGGATGGTCGCCTACTCGTCCATCAATCACATGGGGATCGTGCTGCTCGCCATCGGGCTCGGCAGCTCGCTCGGCCTCCTGGCCGCGGTCCTACTGATGTTCGCGCACGGGATCGTCAGCGCGCTCCTGTTCATGTCGGCCGGGACCGTCCACCACACGTTCGGGACCCGCGACATCCCGTCGGTCGGCGGGATCACCCCGACGACCCCGGCGCTCTCGACGATGATGATGACCGGCTCCCTGGCGTCGCTCGGGCTGCCCGCGCTCATCAGCTTCCCGGCCGAGTTCGTCGCGCTCCTCGCGACCTGGGAGGCCCTCGGGTACCTCGTGCTCCTGCCCCTCGCGGTGCTGGTCGTGACCGCTGGCTTCTACCTCTGGATGATGCAGCGGATGCTGTTCGGTCCGCCGCGCGGGATCCCGGCCGATGCGCACGACGTGCCGACGCACGAGGGCGTCGCGATGGGACTCCTGGTCGCGCTGAGCGTCCTGTTCGGCGTCCTTCCCGGTCTCCTCGTGAACGTGATCGCGAACTCGCCCGTGAAGGGGTTCCCCGGGACCTGAACCGATGGACGCGCTCGCGATGGCCGCCCCGTTCGCCCCCGAGCTCGTCCTCCTCGCGGCGGCGCTGCTCGTCTTCCTCCTGGACGTGCTCGGGGTCCGACACCTCGAAGCGCTCGGCGCGATCGGAACCGCCGCGACCGGGACCTCGTTGCTCCTCGTGATCGCCGACCTCGGCTTCGGACCGCTGGGGGCCCTGCGGACCCTCGGGGCGAGCCACCTCGACGCGGTGCCCGCGCCCGGGACGGCGCCGCTCTACGCGTTCTCGTCGTTCGGCCTCGTCTTCCAGGGGCTGTTCCTCCTGGCCGCGTTCCTCGTCTCGCTCGCCTCGCTCAGCCGGCCGTCCCACGAGCGCGGCGCGGCGGTGTTCTTCGGCCTCCTGCTCCTCGCGACCCTCGGGATGCTGCTGGTCGCGATCGCCTCCGACCTGATCTTCCTGCTGCTCGCGATCGAGCTCACGAGCATCGCGTCGTACATCCTGGTCGGCTACACGCGCCGCGACCCGCGCTCGCTCGAGGCGGCGATGAAGTTCTACATCATCGGCGCGCTCTCCTCGACCCTCTCGTTCTTCGGCGCCTCGCTGCTGTTCGGGGCGTACGGGACCACGAACCTCTACGCGATCCGCGCGTCCGCCGGCGCGGTCGGCTACCCGGTCCTGGCGCTCCTCGGATTCGGCTTCCTTCTCGCCGGGCTCGCGTTCAAGACGACCCTCGTGCCGTTCCACGCCTGGGCGGTGGACGTCTACGACGGCGCGCCGTCCGACGTGAGCGCCTTCCTCGCCGGCGGCACGAAGAAGATCGGGGTCTTCGCGTTCTTCCTGGTCTTCCTCGGGCCGGTCCTCTACCTTCGAGGGACCGGGGGGGCGAACCCGTTCGCGGGCCCGCCGTTCGACATCGGGCCGGTCGTGCAGGTGACGCTCGCGGTCGTCGCGGTGCTCACGATGACCGTCGGGAACGTCCTCGCCCTCCTCCAGCGGGAGATGAAGCGGATGCTCGCCTACTCGTCCATCAGCCAGGCCGGGTACATCCTCATCGGCGTGACGATCGGGACGGCGCCCGCTCTCGCGGGCGCGACGCTCCAGGTCCTCGCCCACGTGCTGATGAAGAGCGGGGCGTTTCTCGTGGTGGCCGCGGTCGCCGGCCTCGGCGTCGGGCCGCTGATCGACGACTGGCGGGGCCTCGGGGCCCGCCGTCCCGCGCTCTCGGTCGCCTTCGCGCTCATGCTGCTGTCGCTCGCGGGCGTGCCGCTCACGGTCGGCTTCGTCTCGAAGTTCGTGCTGTTCAGCGCGGCGGTCCAGGCGCAGGGCCTGTTCGTCTGGCTCGCGGTGGCGGGCCTTCTCAACAGCGCGCTCTCGGTGTTCTACTACGGCCGGGTCCTGAAGGCGATCTTCTTCGACCCGGCGACCCCGACGCCCGCCCCGTCCGGCGCGGCTATGGGGGCCGCCGGCCCTCCGCCCCTCGGCGCCGGCGGGATCGGCTACGCCCGCGCGGCCGCGATCGGGCTGATCGCCGTGGCGATCGTCGCGCTCGGCCTCTACCCGCAGCCGGTCCTGGGCGCGATCCAGAGCGCGGCGACCCATTTCGTGGCGGGCGGAGCGTGAGCGGATGGAGCGGTTCGACGTGGTCGTGGTGGGCGCGGGCCCCGCAGGGTCCCTTGCCGCCCGCGCCGCGGCCGAGGGCGGCGCGCGCACCCTCCTGATCGACCACCGCCGCGAGCTCGGGCAACCGGTCCAGTGCGGCGAGTTCCTCCCAGCGGCGGAGGTCCTGTCCGACCTGTTCGACTGCCACGCGCTCCTCGCCACGGCCTACGAGATCCCCCCCGCGACGGTACTGCGGGAGACCCACTCGATGTCGTGCGTCTCGCCCTACGGGCGTCGGTTCCGGTTCCCGCTCGAAGGGTTCACCGTCTCCCGCCGAGCCTTCGACAAGGCGCTCGCGGTCCGCGCCGAGGGCCAGGGTGCGGAGCTCCGCTACCCCGTCGGCGCGACCGGAGTGTCGGGCGAGGAGGTCGTGCTCGCCGGCGGTGCCCGCGTGCGGGCCGGGGTGGTCATCGGGGCGGACGGACCGACCTCGACGGTCGCGCGGTCGGTCGGGTTCGGACCGACGCGGTCGATGTTCCGCATGATTACGGCGACGGCGGACGGCCCGATGTCGGACGAGATCGAGCTGTTCTTCGGACGGAACGCCCCGCACGGCTACGCGTGGCGGTTTCCCCGCGCCGCCGACCTCAACGTCGGCCTCGGCGTCGCGGCCGTGCCCCCGTCGACCAGCCTCGGCCGCCTCCTCGACCGGTTCCTCGAGCGGGAGGGGCTCGGTCGCGCCCGCGAGCGAACGAGCTGGTGGGTGCCGATCGGTCCGCCGCCCGAGAGCCTCGTGGTCGGCCGCACGCTGTTCGTGGGCGACGCGGCGAACCTCGTGATGGCCACGAACGGCGGCGGCATCCCGACCGCGATGCTCAGCGGGTGGCTCGCGGGACTGGCCGCCGCGCGGCACGTCCGGTACGGGGCCCCGCTCGCGGAGTACGATGCCGCGTGGCGGCGGGTCCTATACGCCCCGCTCGCGCGCGCCGCGAAGATCCAGCGGTTCTCCGACCCGTTCACCGTGTTCGAGCCGCTCCTCGCGCTGGGAATGCGCTATATTGGGAGCGCCGGTCTGGACGAGATGATGCGCCTTCGCTGGCCCGGCCGTCTCGGAGGGGCGTCGTGAGGGGATCGCCGACCGCTCTCTCCTTCGAGGCGTCCCTCCCCAGCCTGGTCGCCCAGACCCTGGGCGCCGAGGTCGCGGTCGAGCTTTCCGATCTCCTTCCGACGCTCGTGAGCGACCTCGAGGACGTCGACCGGCGGCTCTCCCAGGTCCTTGGGTCGGCGTACGCCGAGCTCACCGAGTCGGCCCGGTACGCCTGCTCGACGGGCGGGAAGCGCGTTCGCCCACTCCTCATGGCCGCGGCCGCCCGCGCACTCGGCGCGGAGTCGACCGGCGGGATCGTCTCCCTCGCGGCGGCCTTCCAGCTGATCCACACGGCGACCCTCGTCCACGACGACGTGATCGACCACGCGGACACCCGCCGGGGCCGGCCGTCGATGCCCCGGGCGTTCGGAATCCCGCTCGCGATCGTCACCGGCGACTATCTGTTCGTTCGGGCGTTCGAGCTCGCCGCCGAGTACCCCCGCTCCATCATCCTGCGCTGCGGCGAATCGTGCGCCGCGCTGGTCGAGGGCGAGGTGCTCCAGGAGGCGTCCCGGTTCGACCTGTCGGTCGGACGGGAGCATTACTTCCGCGTCGCGGAACGCAAGACGTCCGCGATCATCGCCGCCGCGCTCGCCTCGGTCGCCGAGTTCGGGGGCGCCGCGCCGCCGGTCGCGGACGCTCTCGCGACGTACGGCCGGTCCCTCGGCATCGCGTTCCAGGTCCGCGACGATCTGCTGGACGTCTTCGGGGAGACCGACCTCCTCGGGAAGCCGCTGTTCAACGACTTCCGCGAGGGGAACCCCACCCTGGTCGTGCTGGAGGCGTACGCCCGGCTCGACCCGAGGCACCAGTCGGAGTTCGAGCGGCTGTTCCAGCTCCGCCGCAAGCGTTCGAAGCATCTCCTGCGCCTGCGCGAGCTGACGGAGTTGTCGGGAGCCGCTCCGGTCGTCGCCCGCGAGGCCGCGGCGTGGGCGGAGCGCTCCGCGGGCGCCCTGGACGGGCTCCCGGACGGGCCGTACCGTCACCTGCTCGAACGCCTGGCCCACGGGGCCGCCGACCGACGCTCCTAGACCGCGGGCGCGGCCAGCGAACGCCCGGCCGCCGGGGACCCGGCGGGTGTGCCCTTCGAACGAAAGCTACATCTCCCGCCGTCGGGCTCGTTCGCCGCGCGACGGGTCCCATGAGCGTACACGCAACCGCGTCCGGCGGCGCGACGGCCCCCGGCGCGGTCCAGTTCGAGCGACTCCCCCCGGCCTGGGAGCCAACGCCCGTGCGCCCGCGCCTACCGATCGGCGTGGCGCTCGTCTCCGCGGTGATCGCCATCTTCGCCGTCATCATGCTGCTCGCCGGGCTTCTCTTCATGCTCGACACCTACTTCGGGAACCTCTTCCCGCCGTCCATCGAGATCTTCCAATCGATCGACCTGCTCGGAGCCGCGATCCTCGTGGTGCTCGGCGCGGGACTCCTCTCGATCGCCACGGCGCTCTGGCACCAGGAGACATGGGCCCTCTGGACCACCGTGATCCTCGTGTTCGCGACGACCGCCTACCTGTTCTTCACCGGGTCGATCACGGTCCTCTTCGTGGTCTTCGTGGTCCTCCTGGTGTACCTCCTCGCCGTACGGCGATACTTCTATTGACGCGACTTCTCCTCGGCCAGCTCGCGCCCGCGCGCGCGGACCTCGACCGGAACCTCGCGCGGCTGGAGGCAGCCGTGCAGGCGCGGTCGAGCGACCTGGCCGTCTTTCCCGAGCTGTTCCTCTCGGGCTACAACCTCGGGGACCGCGTCCACGCCCTCTCCCTGCGCGACGGGGACCCGACCACCGAAGCCCTCCGCCGGATCGCGCGGGACACGAGGACCGCACTCCTCGTCGGGGCCCCGCTCGCGCTCGGAGGGCGGCGCGGCGAGGTCGAGAACGCCGCGCTCCTGGTGCGGCCCGCGGGCACCGTGTCGACCCAGAGCAAGCGCTACCTTCCCAACTTCGGGCCGTTCGAGGAGGGGCTCGCCTACACCCCGACCGACGAGAGCCGCCCGTTCGACGTCGACGGCCATCGGGTCGGGGTCGAGATCTGCTACGATGTGTTCTTTCCGGAGGTCGCCCGTGACCTCGCTCTCGGGGGCGCCGAGCTGATCGTCAACATCTCCGCGTCGCCGGTCACCAGCCGGCGACTCTTCGAGAAGCTCCTGCCCGCCCGGGCGATCGAGAACGGATGTCCCGTCGTCTACGTGAACCGCGTGGGGGTCGAGGACGGGTTCGTGTTCGGCGGCGGGTCCGGGGCGTGGGACTCCCGAGGCGAACCGCTCGCGGCCGAGGCCGTGGCCTGGGAGACCGCGACGGCGGAGGAGCAGCTCCTCGCCGTGGAGATCGACCTCCCCGCCGCCGCCCGCTGGCGTACGTTCCGACCGGTGCTGCGCGACGCGGCGACCCGACCGGCCCTCCGTACGCCCCGCTCGGAGTAAGCTCCGTTCGACTCGAACGAGGGCGTTATAGCGCCGCTCGCGCCGTCCCCGACCGGTGCCTCCCCCCCCGACAATCGCCCAGCAGCTCGCGGCCAAGCAGCGGGAGATCTCGGTCGCCGAGTTCTTCGAGCGCAACCGACAGATTCTCGGGTTCGACAACCTTCAGCGCGCGCTGCTGACCACCGTGAAGGAGGCCGTGGACAACGGGCTGGACGCGGCCGAGGAGGCGGCGATACTCCCCGAGATCACGGTGGAGGTCGCGAAGGAGCGGGAGGACCGGTACCGCGTCGCGGTCACCGACAACGGGCCCGGCATCTTGCGCCGCGAGATCCCGAACGTCTTCGGGAAGCTGCTCTACGGCTCGCGGTTCCACTCCCACCGACAGGCCCGGGGGCAGCAGGGGATCGGCATCTCGGCGGCCGTTCTGTACGCCAACCTCACGACCGCCCGGCCCGCGCGGATCACCTCGAAGGTGGAGGAGGAGGACACCGCGCACGTCCTCGAGGTCTTCCTCGACACCCAGAAGAACCAACCGCGGGTCGACTCGGAGGACGTCGTCCTGTGGGACCGGGCCCACGGCACGCGGATCGAGCTCGAGCTGAAGGCCCGGTACGTCCGGGGCCGCCAGTCCCCGTACGAGTACCTGCGCGGCACCGCAATCGTCAACCCGCACGCCCGGATCGTGCTGGTCGAGCCGGACGGGACGCGCGTGACGTTCGAGCGGGCGACGACCGACCTGCCGCCGGCGGCGAAGGAGACGCTACCGCACCCGTACGGCCTCGAGCTGGGCGAGCTCGGGTTCCTCCTCAAGGCGAGCCGACGCCCCACCCTCGGCGAGTTTCTCGCGAAGGACCTGCAGGGCGTGAGCGCCCGGGCCGCGAAGGACCTCCTCGAGCGGGCGGGGTTGCCCGCCGGCAGCAAGCCGGTGTCGGTCCAGGGGGCGGCCCAGGAGCGCCTCCTGGCCGCGATGCACGACACCCCGCTCGTCAACCCGTCCGCCGACTGCCTCTCGCCGATCGGCGCGACGCTCATCAAGCGGGGGTTGCGGAACGTCCTCGGCGACCTCAAGCCCGAGTTCTTCGCGCCGCCCGTGACCCGACCCCCCCGGGTGCGGGGCGGCTTCCCGTTCATGGTCGAGGTCGGCCTCGTCTACGGCGGCGGTCTGCCGCCCGATCAGCCGGTCCAGATCCTGCGGTTCGCGAACCGGGTCCCGCTCCTGTTCCAGCAGGGCGCGTGCGCGGTCACCAACGCGATCGGGAACGTGGATTGGCGGCGGTACGGCCTCGACCAGAAGGGAGGCTCCGGTGTCCCGTCGGGCCCGGCGCTCGTCCTCGTCCACGTCGCGTCCACGAAGGTCCCGTTCACGAGCGAGGCGAAGGAGGCGATCGCGGAGGACCCGGAGATCGACAAGGAGCTCACCCTCGCCCTCCAGGCCGCCGCCCGCCACCTGAGGACCCACCTGTCGCGGAAGAGCCGCCGCGACTTCGCGAGCGACAAGTTCGAGATCATCCTGCGGATCCTTCCGAAGCTCGCCGAGCGGACCAGCCGGATGGTCGCGAAGCCGGTCCCGGACCTCACGCCGGTCATCACGAAGATCATGGACGTGGTGAACGTGGAGACCCGCATCGCCGCCGAGGCGAAGTTCGTTCGCGTGCCCGTCGAGATCACCAACTACACGCCCCGTCCGCGAGTCCTGGAGCTGTTCGCCGAGGTCCCGCCCGAGCTTCTCGCCCGGGCGACGTTCGAGCCGGCGCCGGACGGCACGGACGCGACGCTGGGCCGGGTCTGGTGGACCCTGCCGAAGCTCCTCCCGAACGGCCGGACGACGCTGGCCGCGTCGTTTCCGCCGGGGACCGAGGTCGACGCGAACGATTTCGACTGGTACGTCGCCGGGATCGACGAGGCGCACATCCTGGGGGCGGACCCGCTTCCCGGCGACTGGGATGTCCGGCTGCCCCGGACGATCGTGGAGGCCGCGGAGATCGCGGCCCAGGAGGGCGCGGCCGCCGCCGGGTCCGACGAGGAGGTGGATTACGATGCCGCCGAAGCGAGCGCGGACGTCCGCGACGAGGACTGAGGACCCAGCGCCGAAGGTCCGGGCCGATGCGCTCCGGCCGACGGTCGACATGGCCCGGCAGATCTACGACCAGCTCGACCGGGGCGAGATCCCCCGGATGCGCCTCCCCCTCCGGACCAAGCAGAACCTCGCGTTCCTCGCCCGGGACGGTGTCTGGCGGCTCGGGAAGGCGATGGGCACGCGGAGCGCGCGCAAGCTGGACGGCGCGCTGATGCTGCTGCGCACGTTCTACGTGGTCGATTTCATCAACGAGATGGCCCGCGACAAGAAGACGTCCACGCTGCGGGAGCTCTACTACATCAGCGAGGGATGGGAGGACGCGAAGTTCCACAGCGAGGACGAGTCGAACCTTCTGATCGAGGATCTGGAGGTGATGTGCGAGCGCCTCCGCGAGGACTTCCGCCTCCACCCCGAGGAGAACGGGGCGTCCGTGATCGGGGACCTCACGATCAAGGAGCGGAACCGCAAGGGGCTCGTGAAGAAGATCAACTGCCGGGACGACGTCGGCGACGGGGGGTATGCGCTTCCGTTCAACGTCGAGAAGGAGAAGATTGAGTTCGTGGGCACCAACGCGAAGTTCGTGATCGCGATCGAGTGCGGCGGCATGGTCGACCGGCTCGCGGAGAACGGGTTCGACGAAAAGCACGACGCGCTCCTCGTCCACCTGAAGGGCCAGCCGGCGCGCTCCACGCGCCGGTTCCTGCGCCGGATGTCGGACGAGCTGAAGCTGCCGGTCGTGGTGTTCACGGACGGCGATCCGTGGTCGTTCCGGATCTTCGCGAGCGTCGCGTACGGGGCGATCAAGACCGCACACCTCTCGAGCTACCTCGCGACGCCGGCGGCCGAGTTCCTCGGCGTGACCGCCTCCGACATCGAGAACTACGACCTGCCGTCCGACAAGCTCTCCGAGCAGGACGTCCGGGCGCTGGAGGCGGAGCGGACGGACCCACGGTTCGCGACCGCCGAGTGGCGGGCCGAGATCGAATTGATGCTCAAGAACGGGAAGAAGGCCGAGCAGCAGTCGCTCGCGAAGTACGGTCTGAATTACGTGACCGACCGCTACCTCCCCGACAAGCTCACCGCCATGGGCATCGGGTGACGTCGGGTCCGAGGACGGCGCCGCCCGCCCGGTATCGGGCGGGCCCGACGGCGGCTCCGATTACGGGCCCGGCCCCCCTCGGGAGACGGCCCGCCGCCTTCCCGGGCGGAAATCCGGCCCCCACCGAACGATTTATGTGGCCGGAAACTGCCCCGCTCCGATGCACTGGACCGCGGCCCAGAAGTATCTCGCGGAGTTTCTCGGAACGTTCGGTCTTCTCGTCGCCGTCACCGGCGCGGCCCTGTTCTCCCTGAACATCCCCGGCGTGGACCTCACGACCCGGTACCTGATGATCGCGCTGTCGATCGGCGGGGGGCTGATCGGCCTCCTCTACGCCCTCGGCGAGATCTCGGGGGGGCACTTCAACCCGGCCGTGACGGTCGGCGCCTGGGCGTCGGGCCGCATGCCCGCCCGCGACGTGATCCCGTACGTGCTCGCCCAGGTCGCCGGCGCGGTGGTGGCCGTGGCGGTAATGGCCGCCGTGGCCCACGGTTCCGGGTCCCTCTGGACCACCGTGATCGGGAGCCGCGTCGCCCTGGCCTCCGAGGGATACTCGGGGAACGGATCGCCGTACTCGGTCGCGGTCGGCTCGGTGTTCCTGCTCGAGGTGGTCCTGACGTTCCTGTTCCTCCAGGCGATCCTCCTCGCGACCCGGTCCGACGGCTCGACGAAGAACCTCGCCCCCGTGGGGATCGGCCTCACGCTCGTGATGATCCACCTCGCCAGCCTTCCGATCGACGGGACGTCGGTCAACCCGGCGCGCAGCTTCGCGCCCGCGATCCTCTCGGCCTTCTTCCCGGCCGACCGGTGGGCGATCACGCAGGACTGGCTGTTCTGGGTGGCGCCGATCGTCGGCGCGTTGATCGCCGCGCTGGTCGAGCGCGCGCTCCGGCCGAAGACCTGAGCGGCGCGGCTAGGCGAGGCCCAGAGCGCTCCGCCCCGCGGCGGCGAGCAGCGCGTCCGCCCGCTCCGCGGGGGCGTAGACGTAGCCGGCCGGGCCGGCGGCCGCCCGGCGCCACGACCGCCCGTCCTCCTCGAACTCCGACGGCTCCGCCGCGATCTCGGTCGGGTTGCCGACCGTCGCCGCGGTCCGGCCGACCCGGAGCACGTCCGCCTCGGAATCTAGGACGACCCAGGCGAGGGGAACCACGACCGTCAGGTGCAGGAGCCGCGGACGGAGCTGCCGCTCCGTCTCGGTCTCGGTGCGGGTGAAGACGGCGTAGGGGCCGTCGGCGAGGTCCGCGAGCCGCTCGAACTGGAAGGTGCGGTGGCGGAATTCAAGGACGTTCACCTCGAGGTCGGCGTCCGTCAGCACGATGGCGCGACGCAGGCCCGATAGAAGAAGCCGCCGGGCCGTCAGCCGTTCGGCGGGGCAGACTTATTAAGCGACGGAACTAGGCGCGCGCGTTCGGACGATGGCGTAATGAAACGATCCTCCCGGGTATGGAAAAAGCGCGGCCACATGCGGTGGAAGTGGCGCAAGAAGCGGATGCGCCGACGCATGCGCGCCCAGAAGATGCGCAAGCAGTGAGCCCCCCGATCGGAGACGGCGCCGCGCCCGGCGCGGTACGACGGTCACCACGCGAGACGGTCGAGCTTGCGGCTGTCCCGGGTTGCCTTCTTCCACGCGCGGTAGTGCTCCCGGCACAGGGGCGCGCGGCGGCCCTTCTCGGGCAGGTCGGGAAACCCCTTCCTCGCCTCCGAGAGCGCCAGGTGACGCACCGACGGGCTCCCGCACCGCGGCACGAGGCACGGCTCGGGTTCCTGTTCGACCCTCGGCCGGGGACGATCGGCCGGGCTCATCGGCGCGCTCGCGACGCGACGATCTCCGCGACCATGTTCGGGACCTCGTACGGGAACCGCGCCACCCGCGCTCCGGCGCTCTCGAGGGCGGCGACCTTGGTCGCCGCGGTGCCCCGACCGCGGGCGATGATCGCGCCCGCGTGCCCCATCCGCTTCCCGGGCGGGGCGCTCCGGCCGGCGATGTAGGCGACCACGGGCTTCGTGAAGTGGTGCCGGATGTAGTCGGCGGCGTCCTCCTCGGCCGTGCCGCCGATCTCCCCGACCATCACCATCACGTCCGTATCGGGGTCGGACTCGAAGAGGGGCAGCGCGTCCACGAACGAGGTCCCGACGACCGGGTCGCCCCCGAGCCCGATGCACGTCGACTGGCCGAGGCCGTGCTCCTTGATGCCGTTCACGATCTCGTAGGTCAGCGTCCCGCTCCGGGATATCACCCCGACTCGGCCGGGTCGGAAGACGACGTTCGGGATGATCCCGACCTTCGCTCGGCCCGGCGAGGCGATCCCCGGACAGTTCGGCCCGACGATCACCGCGCCGCGGGCCCGGGCGTACCGGTACATCACGAGCATGTCGTGGAACGGGATGTGCTCGGTGACGATCACGCACAGCCGGATCCCCGCGTCGACCGCTTCGAGGAGCGCGTCCTTTGCGAACGGCGCGGGCACGAAGATGCACGTGGCGTTCGCCCCGGTCTTCTCGACCGCGTCCCGGACGGCGTCGAACACGGGAACCCCCTCGACCTCGGTCCCCGCCTTCCCCGGAGTGACCCCGGCCACGACCTGGGTTCCGAACGCCTTCATCTGGGCCGTGTGGACCGTGCCCTGGTGACCGGTGATCCCCTGGACCACGACGCGGGTGGTCTCGGTCACGAGAACGCTCACGGGGTGCCCCCCGCCGCGGCGACGACCGCCTCGGCCGAGGCGCGCAGGTCGGGGATCGACGTGACCCCGGCGGCCCGTAGGATCTCGATGCCTTCCCGCTCGTTGTTGCCGCGTATCCGGGCGACCAGCGGGAACCGGTTCGACTCGGGGACCTGCTGCATGGCGGCGACGAGTCCCGTCGCGACCGTGTCGCACCGGGTGACGCCCCCGAAGATGTTCAAGAAGACGGCCGTCGGACGGGCCTGCGCCATCAACAGGAACGCCTCGGTGACCTTCCGGGGGTCGTCGGTCCCCCCGAGATCGAGGAACACCCCCGGCCGCCCGCCGAGCTCCAGGAGCACGTCCAGGGTCGCCATCGTGAGGCCGGCGCCGTTGGCGATCACGCCGATGTTGCCGTCCAGCTGGACGAACGCGATGTCCTTCTCGCGGGCGATCTCCTCGAGGGGCGTACGGTCGTCTTGGATCTCGGCGTACTCCGGGTGACGGAACGCGGCGTCGTCCTCGATGATTACCTTCGAGTCGAGCGCGAGGAGGTGGCCGTCGACGACCGCGAGGGGATTGATCTCCACGAGCTCGGCGTCCTCGGCTTGGAAGAGGGACCACGCGCCGCGAAGCAGGGCGTCCAGCTCGCCGGCGAGCGTCCCGGTGAGCTGGAGCACCCGGGCGGCGCGTCGGCGCTCGTAGCCGGTGATGCCGGGGAACGGGTCGATGGGCTGGCGGTCGATCGCGCCGTCCGCGACCGTCTCGATCTCCACCCCCCCCTGGCCGCTTGCGATCAGCACCGGCGCGCGCAGACTGCGGTCGAGGGCGATCGACACGTAGAGCTCGCGGCCGATCGCGACCTTCCCCTCGAGCAGGACCTCCCGGACCTTTTCGCCCTTGAAGTCGAGCCCCAGGATGGCGGCGGTAGCGTCCCGGGCCTCGGCGGCCGAGCCCGCGAACCGTACGGCGCCGCCCTTCCCGCGGCCGCCTGCGAGCACCTGGGCCTTCACGACGCACGGTAACGGGACCGACCCTGCGGCGACGAGACGCTCCGCCTCGTCCGCGGACCGGACGACCTGGCCCGACGGAACCGGCATGCCGTACTTCCGGAACAGTGCCTTTCCCCGCCACTCGGCGAGCTTGACCATCGGTGACCCCGCGCCGCGAAAAGGGCGACTCTCTTAACGGCGGCGGGGGCGCGGCCCCCGTTCGCCGCCCGGGGGTGACGCGTTTCCCCGCCGGGGGGGCGCTTATGTACCCTACCGACCCGACGAACGCGGTCGATGGCGAGCTTCCTCGAGCTCGTGGTCCTCTCGAGCCTGATGGGGCTCGCGATCTTCCTGTCGCTCCCGGTCGTCCTGCTGAAGGCGGTCCGGTCGCGCACCGTGACCCTCCTGAACGCCGCCGCGATCGGCATTCTGGTCTTTCTGCTCGCGGACATCTTCTCCGACGCCGCCGCGTTCCTCTACCCGAACGGGGCCCTGGTCGGCAACGCGCGCTACATGGTCGCGTTCGGCCTCGGCGTCGCCGCCTGTTACCTGGTGCTGTTCGCGACCGAGCATCCCCCGCAGGGCCGACACCGACCCCAGAGCCCGATGGGCCTCTCCGTGATCGTGGCCGCGGCGATCGGATTCCAGAACCTGACGGAGGGGCTGGTCTTCGGCGCGGCGTGGGCGGGGGGGCTGGTCGCCCTCTCCACTGTCGTGTTCGTCGGGTTCTCGCTCCAGAACGTGACGGAGGGATTCCCGATCACCGCGCCGCTGGTCGGGCAAGGGGATCGCCGGGTGGGCGCCATCGTGGCCGTCTTCCTCCTCGGCGGCCTCCCGACCGTCATCGGGGGAATCGCCGGCTACTTCTACCACAACGCGCTCCTCGACGTCGTCTTCGACGCGCTCGCGATCGGGGCGATCCTCTACACGATCGTGCCGATGCTGCGGATCTCCTTCCGTCCGGCCGATCCCCCCGAGCCGACCTACCTCAAGCAGCGGCTCGTTTACATCGGGCTCCTGATCGGGTTCCTGGTTGGCCTCGCCGTGAACGCGATCTGAGGCCGCGGAACGGCTCGGCCCGGCTGCCGGGGTTGTCAGGGACGACGGTCGGCCCGCACCTTCGAGGGAGCCTTCGGGTTGCGGGTTGGCTCCGGCAGGATGTCTGCCAGCTCACGGCCGAGATCGTCGAGCAACTTCCCCGCGATCTCTGCCTTCGGCCCGCGGATCCATCGCCGACTCTCCCCCTTCGGCAGAACCAGGATGCTCGCCTCGGTCGCCCCGACCGCCGAGAGATCGTTCGCCACCACCCAGTCGGCACCGACCTCCTCCCCGAGACGTCGACCCTCGCGCTCCAGCGCCTCGGCACCCCCGCCCGCCAGCAGCTTGTACGCGACCAGCCGAGTCGGGGCGGGGGCCAGCCGGCGGAGCTCCGGGAGTACCTTGGGGGCGCGGACCAAGCGGAGCGTGAGATGGGGGGTGTCTCTCGAAGGGATCTTGCCGGCGCGGGGGTTGAGGGTGAAATCCGACAAGGCCGCGGGCACGAGGACCGCGACCGAGCGCCTCAGCTCGGCGCGCCGACGGCGCGCGAGGGTCAGCAGGTCGCCGACGCTGCTCCATCGATGGACCGGGATCCAGCCCGGGACCGGTACCTCGAGCGCCCCCGCCCACAGCTCCACCTCCGCTCCGCGGTAGAACGCCGCGGTCGCGAGCGCCACCGCGGTCGCGCCCGAGCTCCGGTTCGTCACGGACCGCACCGCATCGACCGGCTCGCGCGACGCACCGCCGATGATCGTCACGCGCGCGCCCTTCCACGGCCCGACGGCGAGTCGATGCAGGACGGCGGCCGCGACCTCCTCCGGCGAGGCGATCTTCGCCTCCCCTTCGACCGACGGACCGAACAGGACCTCGACGCCCCACGAGCGCAGCTTGCCGAGGCTCTCGACGACCGCGGGGTTCTGGCCCATGAGCGAGTGCATCGCGGGGGCGACCAGGATCGGCACACCGCCGCCGAGCGCCACGGAGGCGCAGGAGGTGACGGGGGTGTCGTCGATCCCGTGCGCGATCTTGGCGATCGTGTTGGCGGTCGCGGGAGCGATCAGGTACAGGTCGACCCGGCCCTCGCCGGGTCCCAGGAGGGCGACGTGCTCCACTCCGCCGGTGAGCTTGAGGACGGGGGGGTGACCGGTCGCGAACTCGATCGCTTCGGGTGTGATCATCCGCGTCCCTTCGCTCGTCATCACGGCCCGGACCTCCGCGCCGTGGCGGATCAGTTCCCGAACGATCTTCGGGACTTCGACCGCCGCGATCGAGCCCGAGATGCCGACGAGCACGCGTCGCCCGTCCAGCAGGTGGCTCGTGTTCCCCCGGATCGCCCGGCTCGGATGCACCATCGCTCGCTCCGGTCCGGTCGGCCGGCGACGACCGACCCCGACACCGCGAGGCACACGCCCTTAAAGGTCAGGAGGGCTCGGCGTCGCGATGACCCCCTCTCCCGGAGACGGGCCGGCCCTGTCGGGACCGGACCCGGACCGATCCCCGGCTTCGGTGCCGCTTCCGGTCGTGAACGCGACCAGCTCGTTCACCGAGGTGCGCCGGCCCGTCCTCGCGCGGGGCGAGCCCCCGGCGCCGCGAACGGTGGAGCGGGGCGTCGTGCTGTTCGACCTAGACGGCACGATCCTCGACGACCTGGCGCTCATCAGCCGCGTCGCGGCGGACGTGATGCACTCGTCGTTCGGCACGCCCCCCGAGGAGGCGCGGCTCCACTATCTCGCGACGACGGGCATGCCGTTCGAGGCCCAGCTGTCGCAGCTGTACCCCGAAGCCCCCGCCGCGCTTCGCGCGTCGACCGCGCGCACGTTCCACCAGCGCAAGGTCGCCGAGGCGTACTCGCGGGCGGAGCCGTTCCCCGAGGTGCCGAAGCTGCTCAAGCGGCTCGCCGCCGCGCGGTGGACCCTTGCCGTGACCACCGGCGCCGAAACGGAGATGGCGGATCTGATCCTGGAGCGGGAGGGCCTTCGGTACTGGTTCGAGGATGTCCTCGGCTCCGCCGACGGGACCAAGCGAGAGCACCTCGCAGAGTACCGGCGCCGGTACCCCGGCGCCCCGGTCTATCTGGTCGGCGACTCCCGTTTCGACATGGAGGCCGCGCGAGACACGACGGGCGTCGTTCCGCTCGGTCGGGCGAGCCGGCTCCGCGACTGGGCGCTCACTCCCAGCGACCTCAAGGAATGGGGCGCCGCCTGGGCCGATTACGATCTCGCCGAGCTGCCGGAAGTGCTGGACCGCCTGGCGCGCCCGAAGGCATCGCGCCGGACCGGCGGCGCACGTCGCCCGTCTTCCCGACGACGGTAGGGCCGGGACCGAGACTCTCCCGACCGGGGGGGATGCCCCCGGCCGATTTGAACCCGGGTCGAGGGATCCACAGTCCCCCAGGATAACCAAGCTACCCCATCCCGGCCACGCCGGTCGGACGCACGGCCCCGAAGAAAAACTTTGCCGCGCGGCCGAGGAGTCACGTCGGCGGAGGCGGGCGCCTCGGAAGGTCCTCGCCCTCGAGCGCCCGCAGCCGCTCCCGGCGGTCGCGACCCTCCTCCCGGCCGACGTGGACGAAGAACGCCCCGAACCCGACAGCGATGCCCCCGGCGAGCCACGCCTCGAAAAGGGGAAGGCCGGCTCCGGCCGCGAGGAGGGCGAGCCACAAGGCGATGCCCAGCCCGAGGGTGATGACGCCGCCGACGACGAACCCCGTCTCCCGGAGCATCGTACTTCAGGCGGGCCGCCGACGCGAGCCCTGGACCGCCGCGATCACCGGTACGCCCATACGACCGCCTGCCCGAAGAACTGCCACGGCACCCCGACGTGGGGGAACCCGGCACGGACCAGGGCCGCCGTCTCCGCCGCCAGCGTGCACGGGTGGTCGAACCGCTCGTGCGCGTGCCAGACCTCCTGGGGGCTTCGCCACCGCCCTTCTCGCACCGCGCGGACCCCCCCGCCCGACGCCACGCGGAAGTACTGGGCATCGAAGACCGTATCCTCGGGCAGATGGTCGTCGCCGTCGCCGAAGTACCCTCCGCGGCCGAGCGACCGATAGACGCGACGGAACAGCTGCCACTTTCCGGCGTCGGTCATGTGGTGGATCGCGAGAGCGGACAGGACCACGTCGTACTCTCCGTCCCACGAATCCTCCAGCCGACCGGCGCGGAGCTCGGCCCTTCGCCCAAACCGGCGCAGCCGTCGGCGGGCCCGGGCGATCATGCGGGGTGAGAGATCGATGCCGGTCAGGCGCGCGTGCGGGAACTCGGAAAGGATCGCCGAGGAGAGCGCGCCGGTGCCGACGCCCAGCTCGAGCACCCGAAAAGCGCGCGTCGAAACGAACGGGATCCCTCGCACCAGGGTCCGGTGGAGCTCGGAGTACCCCGGCATCGAGGCCCGGGCCGTGCGATCGTACCCCGCGGCCTCCCGGTCAAACTCGCGCCGGGCCGCGGCCGAACCCCTCGACTCCGGCATCCGCGCAGGGCCACGGTTCCTCCCTCAAAGAGGTTGGCGACGCCGTAGTGCGACCCCGCAACCGATTTCCGCGGACCCGCACCCCCCAGGGCGGGGGACCCACGCGTGAGCGCCGCCACCGACCATCGCGTTGCCTCGCTGTTCGGCCTTCTCGCCGCCGCCCTGCTCGTCGTCCAAGGGATCCTCGACCTCGTGAGCGGCGTAGTCTACCTGGCCGTCGGACACGGTGGGCGCGCGTTCGGTTCGCTTGACGAGAGCCTCATCCTCATCGTGGTCGGCCTCATCGTGGCGTTCTTCGCCGTGACGGGCCGCTCGCGGGCAAACGAGCGCAGCCTCGGGACCGGTGTGGTGCTCGTCGTGCTCGCGCTCGTGGGGTGGCTGATCCTGGGGTTCGGGGGAACCGTCCTCGGGCTGCTCGGGACCGTCCTGATACTGGTCTCGGGGGTCGTCTTCCTGGTCGCGGGCCGATAAAGCGGGCGGCCCTGACGCGAACGGCAAGAGGCCCGATGGCCCCGCCCCCGAGGGCGCCGTTATGAGGGAAACGCGCGGTGGGGCGAGCGTGACGCTGGCCCCGTTCGCCTCGGTGGACCGGAGCGCGCTTCGGTGGCTCCGCACCTCCGACGCCCCGCTGGAGTTCACCCTCTCGGCCGGCGACGTCCCCGTCGCGGTACTGCGGTGGGCCACGCACCGCGGCTCGTTCGCGACCGCCGAGACCGCCGGAGGGACCGCGTGGACCCTCAAGCGCACCGGGTTCCTCACCCCGCGCCTGACGGTGCGAGCCGAGGGAACGTCCGTGGATCTCGCCACCCTAACGGCCCATCTTCGCCATCACTCGATCGAGCTGGCGAGCGGGGACCGCTACCTGCTCCGCCGGGCGAGCCTGCTCCTCCCGGCCTGGACCGTTTCGAACGCCGCGGGCGGCGAGGTGCTCCACATCGAGCCCGTCCCGGAGGGACGCAAGCTGGGCGGGGGCGCCGTTCTCGTGGCCCCGAGCGCGAGCCCGTCCGAGGCGCTCCTGCTCGCGGTGCTCGCCTGGTACTTCATCGGACTGTCCTGGTTCGAGGACGAGACCGCGGAAGCGCTCGCCCCGTTCGAGGGGCCGGACGCTCCCGAGTCGATCTCCCGACGGTCGTGAGCCGCTACGCCGGGGGAATCGAGCTCGTCCAGAGCCGCTGAAAGCACGTCGGGCAGAGGTTCCGCAGGCGTGGCCACCCTTCGCTCGGCACCTGCGTGATCCGGCTGATCACCGTGTGGCAGCTGTCGCACACGAGCTTGCCGTCCTCGATCATCCGCTCCGAGTCCCCCGCGTCGTGACCGACCGGACGGGGCTCCCCTACTAGAGGCTTGTTGGGCCGGAACCCTCGGACCGGAAACCGAGCGCGGCCAGCATGCGAGGCACGAAGACCTCGTACCGGGGACCGCCGTCCGCGTGGAGGCCGTCGAACTCCTCGTGGTCCACCGTCGCCCCCGCCTCGCGCGCCTTCGCGGCGAACGCCCGGGCCGCGACGTCCAGGCCGTACTCGTCGCGTCGGCCCCCGTCGACGTACAGGTACCGAAGGCGCCGCGCCGCTTCCCGGTAGGCATCCATTCCGACCATCCGCACGGGATCCAGGGCGAGCCACCTCGCCCAGACCTCGTCCCGCATCGCCCCGGTCTCCGCATCGAACGGGAGGTCGAACCGCCCCGGTTCGTGGACGCGCGGCGAGTAGCAGGACGCGTACGCGAAGACGCTAAGGGTCTTCGCGAGCGGCGCCGAGGGCCCGAATCCGCTGATGGGGCGGGTGAAAATCCGACGCAGCAGCGGCTCGGGGCCCCCCTCCGCGCGGATCTCGCGGAAGGCGATCCAGAAGTCCGGCGGGTAGCAGAGCTCGAACAGCGCGTCGCCGGCGTTGGAGGCCACCGCGGGGAAGAGCTCCGGATGACGAAGGCCCAGGGACAGCGCCCCGTACCCGCCGCTCGAGGTGCCCATGACGCCGCACGGTCCGGTGCGGTACCGCTCCCGGACGAACGGGACGACCTCCCGTACGACGTAATCCTCGTACGGGCCGGTCGCGGAGGAGTTGATGTACTGGCTCCCGCCCAGGGTCGTCAGGCAGTCCGGCGCGACCAAGACGGCCTCCGGGCACCGGCCGGTGCGGATGAGCCGGTCCAGCCGGCTGACGATCGTGTCGGTCATGTACCGGGGGCGTTGGAAGTGCATCCACCCGGCCCCCGTGTAACCCGACAGCAGGACGAGGAGGGGCCGGCCCTCGGTCTCACCCGAAGGGGGTAGGTAGACCGGCAGTTCGCGCTCCGCGGGATCCCCCCAGGGATTCCCTTGCAGCAGGTCGCTCGAGAACCGATGCATCTCGACCCGCCCCCGCAAGGGGCTGGGAAAGATTGCCTCGGTGCGGGCTTCGGTCGGCACGTGGAACGAGTTCACGGCGGTCCGGGAGGGCGATGGCGCGGGGGCTCATCACCCCGGCGGGCGTTCCATCGGAGCCAGCTCCCACCGTAGGTCCGGGCCGGGGCGATCGCCCGCGGCCGTCGCCGGGTGGACGCGCTCCGGCGATCCGCAGCGGCCGCGCCCGGGGTTTCGCCGGCGTCCGCCGCGCCCGCCCGGCGGACCCAAGGGATAAGATTCCGCCGACCGTTGCGACGGCGTGCCCGCCGAACCGATCCACCTCCTCGGCCTCGGCGCGTTCGAGGGGAGCCGGCTTCGCCGGGACGGAACGTGGGCCGTGGCGTTCCTCGCGGACTGGTGCCCTTTCTGCCGGTCGTTCGAGCCGGAGTACGCGAAGGAGGCCGCGCACGGGGGGGCCACGTTCGCCGTCGTGGACCTCAGCCGCGAGGAGAACCCCCTCTGGGACCGGCTCCGGATCGAGATCGTCCCGACCGTCATCGTGTTCCGGGACGGCCGCGAGGCACTCCGCCTCCGCGGGCGTTCCGGCCACGGGCTCGACTCGGGCGATCTCCGTACGATGCGGTCCGCGCTCACCGGCGGAGTTCCGAACGCCCCCACGGACCGGCGTTGATACGGCCGAGTTCCCCCGAGCGACTGGAGGCTCAGGTCGTCGGGACGTTGCGCTCGAGGAGGAACGACCCGAGAACCCCCACGTACAGGTCGGGATGGGAAAGCTGCGGGAAGTGACCGACCTCGGGCAGGCGCAATCGGGTCGAGTTCCGCAGGAGCTCCGCGGTACGCTCGGTGGACCGTTGGAGAAACGGTGCGCTCCGATCCCCGAACGTGACCAGGACCGGGACCTCGATCGCCCCCAGGACCTCCGCGTCGGGCGACGCCAGCTCCGGGTCGTCGAGCTCCTCCGTCCAGCCTCCCGTGCTCTCCCCGAGGATCGATCGAGCGACCGGTGCCAGCTGCTCCCACTCGCTCACCCCCGACGAGAGGAGCCCAAGGAGCCGCACGATCCGTCGCGCGGGGCCCTCGGCGGGGGCGGTACGGGCCAGCTCCCGAATCGACCGGAAGGCCGGGTCCGAGTCCTCCCCCGGGCCGGTGCATACCGGTTCGTGGACGGCAACGCTGCGGACGAGCTCGGGCCGATCGGCCGCCACGCGGAAGGCGACGGCCCCCCCGTAGTCGTGCGCGATGAGGTGAACCGGTCGAAAGTCGATCTCCTCGAGCAGGGCGATCAGGTCGTCCGCATCGTCCCGGACCGGCCGACGGCGCGTCTCGCCCGAACTGCGGCCGTGGCCCCGCCGGTCGTACGCGAGGACCTCCATCCCACTCGCCAGGCCGGGCAGCACCGCACCCCATCCACGACGGTCCGTCCACAGACCGTGGACGAGCACCGCGGGGTCCCCCGGCCCCCCGGCCCGCTCGTAGAACAATTCTGCGTGAGGGACCCGGGCAACGCTCATCGAAGGTGAGTGGCGACGCGGCGTTGGGCCGACCCGCCACACTCCCAGCGATCGGGCAGGGATAACCTACGGGGCGGGCCCCAGGGGGGGTCGCCCGGCGTCGTTCCGGCATCGCCCGCCGCCCGGGGGCCCGGTCCCGTTCGTCAATTCCGCTTGACTTCCCCGTGATGTACCGTCGGCCGGGCTCCCCATCGATCATCGTCCGGAGAACTTCGTCCTGATGACGACGGCGATCGTGGTCTACGACCCGTGGTACGGTTGTACCCAGGCGGCCGCGGAGGAGGTGGCGCGCGGGCTCTCGGAGGACTCTCGGGTCGTCACGGTGGTGGCGAACGTGAAGTCGGTGACCGTTCGCCAGGTCCTCGGGCACGAGATCATCGTGGTCGGTTCGCCCAACCACCGCGGCGGGCCGAGCCCTCGCATCCGCCGGCTCCTGGAGGCGATGCGGGCGGTCGACCTCCGGGGCCGCCGCTTCGTCTTCTTCGACATCTCGGTTGCGCCCAGCCACGGGCGGGCCGTCGGCCGGATGGAAGGGATCCTGCGACACGAGAATCCGTTCGTCTCCCCCTCGTTCATGGGTCTCTCGGTCATCGCGGCGCGCCCACGGGGCCCGATCCTTCCGGGCGAGTTATCGCGATGTCGGGAGCTCGGACGATCCATCGGCAACCACCTCGCCCTCTCCGCCTGAACCGGGGCCCGCGCGCCCGCCCCCGCAACGCCCGGCGGGCCCACCGGCCGCGTACAATGCCGACGGCCGCGGCGAACCGTTAAAGTTCGGGGTCGGCTGGATTCGCCGTGGCGCCGAGTCGAACCGCGCCGGATTGGAAGCGATGGTTGGGGCGATGGGACGAGCAGCAGGAGTCGTTCAACCCGGACCGCGAGCGCCGGTTCGGCACGATGCTCGACCTCCTCGAAGCGGGGCTCGGCCGGCGATTCACGGTCCTGGACCTCGGGTCGGGTCCCGGTTCGCTGAGCCAGCGGATCCTGCATCGCTTTCCGGCGGCCCGGGCGGTCGCCGTGGACTACGACCCCGTCGTCCGGCGGATCGGGGAGGGGGCCCTCGGCACGCTCGGGGGCCGACTCACGTGGGTCGATGCGAAGCTCGGCCAACCCGGATGGAGCCGGTCGCTGCCCCGCCCGCGGTTCGATGCGGCGGTGAGCACGACCGCGTTGCACTGGTTGACCCCGGCCGATCTCGCGCGGCTTTACGGCGACCTGGGGCGCATTCTCCGTCCCGGCGGGATGTTCCTCAACGGAGACTACCTTCCGTCCGGCCGCCGCGAGCCGCATCTGGACCGGCTCGAGCGCTCGGTCGTGAAGATCCGGTTCCCCCGGAAGCGCGCCGGCGCGGAATGGGGTGCATGGGCCCGATGGTGGGACGACGCCCGTCGCGTTCCGGCGCTCCGGGCGGAGTTCCGGGAACACGACCGGCGGTCGGCAAGCCACCCGAAGCGAACCGACCTCACGCTCGACTACCACGTTCGTCGTCTGCGAGCCGCCGGTTTCCGAACGGTAGCCGTGGTGTGGCAGGACCTTGCGAACCGGGTCCTCTACGCCCGCCGTTGAGCCCGCCCCTGCATGCGTCCGCCCTCCTGCCGCGTGCCCCGGTCCGGGCGCGGACCCCGCGGGGTCTCGGCAGGACGTCGAGGGCCCGCGCCACCGGCGGGAGGCCGGTCGAGGGTCGCAATGCCCCGGGCCGGAACGTAACGCTTAGTAGCCCTTTCCGGGTGCTGGTGCCGGGCCAGCGATGCCGTACTACGCAGTCCTGGGAAGTTGGACGGAAGAGGGGATTCGGGCCGTGAAGCAGTCCCCGCAGCGGGGGGAGGCAATCCGCAAGGCGATCGAAACCGCCGGGGGCAAGGTCCACGCGTTCCTGAACACGATGGGCGCCTACGACGTAATCACCGTCGTCGAGCTGCCGTCGGACGAGGTCGCGAACCAGGTGCTCCTTCGGGCCGGGATGCAGGGGTTCGTACGCACCACGACCCTGAAGGGATGGACTCCCGCCGAGTTCGCCCAGCTCGTGCAGCGCCTGTGAGCCGAGTCGATCGTTCCCGGGCGCGGGGCTCGCAGCGATGAGCGCGATCTTCCAGCGACCGCTCTGCCAGATGGGAGCGGCTTACGACTTCGCCTTCCGGCCGGTCCTCGGGGACCCGGAATCCGGAAGCGGAGGTCCGTGCGACGACCGTCCGCGCCGGGTCGAGATGGTGGGCGCCGGCGCGGACCCGACCCGCCCGACGGCCGGCTGGCGGCCGTTCGAGCTGTGCCCGGAGCACGAGGCTCAGCTGCGCCGCGAGGACGCGCGCCTTCGGCGCCAGGGCCCCCCCTCACGCTTCCGGACCCCCGATTCGAAGGGCCCGGTGTAGGAGGGTCCCCCACCGTGCCCGGCCGACCGGAAAAGCTCCCCGACTCCCTCGGCGCGCGGGTGCGAACCAACCAAGGGCTCGAGATTCCGTGGGTCGGGCTGGGGGTCTTCCAGTCCCCGCCCGGGGCCCCGACTCGCGGCGCCGTGGCCTGCGCGCTCGAGACGGGGTACCGCCTGATCGACACCGCGGCCCTGTACGGCAACGAGGAGGATGTCGGGGTCGCCCTCCGGGCGAGCCCGGTGCCGCGTGACGAAGTGGTGGTCACCACGAAGCTCTGGCATTCCGAGCACGGGTTCGAGCCCGCGCAGGCGGCGGCACGGAAGAGCCTCGAGCGACTCGGCCTGGACCGGATCGACCTCTACCTGATCCACTGGCCCCAGGCGAAATCGCCCGAGGATCGGCTGGGGTCCTGGCGAGCGCTCGAGAAGCTGCAGCGCGAAGGGGTATGCCGGTCGATCGGGGTGAGCAACTACACCGTACGGCATCTCGAGGAGCTGCGAACGGCGTCGGGCGTCGTCCCCGCCGTCAACCAGGTCGAGTTCCATCCGTTCGTCTACGACCCGGCCCTCCTGCGGTATTGCGACGAGCACGGCATACGTCTCGAGGCGTGGTCCCCCCTCACCCGGGGGCGCCAGTTCGACCACCCCGAGCTCCGCGCGGTCGCGGCCGAGGTCCGCCGCTCGCCCGCGCAGGCACTGATCCGGTGGGGCCTGCAGCACGGGGTCATCGAACTCCCCAAATCGGTCCACGAGGACCGGATCCGCGAGAACGCCCGGGTGTTCGACTTCTCGCTCAGCGCCGGTCAGATGGGCCGCCTCGACCGGCTGGCGAACGGTACCCGGGTCGGATGGGACCCGCGCGAGATCCCTTGATCCTGACGGCGAGCGGCCGACCGTTTTGGTTCCGGCGCACCCCGGTCCGGGGCTTCTCCGGGCGCGGGGCGAGTTGGAGTAATATACCCCATTCCTGTCGTAAACTCGATAGCTCATGGTGACGGTCGAGGTCCAGCACGAGAAGTGCACAGGCTGCAGCCACTGTCGGGACGTTTGCCCCGTGACCGTGTTCGAGATGCAGCCGCGCGAGAACTGGCCGAACGTGGTCGACGACCCCGCGGTCGCCGCGAAGTTCCAGTTCCGTGTGGAGAAGTCTGCGGTGATCCACGGACCGGACTGCATCATGTGCGAGGCATGCCTCTTCGAATGCGAGGGGGAGTGCATCACGATCGTCGACGACGAGGGCACGACCCACCAGTCGACGTACAAGTAGGCCGGTACTTCGGACGGGGTCGGACCTCGCGGTCGAGGAGGAGGCGGGAATGTCGGAGCCCGGCCCCCCGGTCGGCTTCGTCGGCACCGGTGCGATGGGCGCCCCGATCGCAGGGCGACTGCTCTCGGCGGGTCTTACCCTCATCGTACACAACCGCACTCGCGACCGCGCGGAACCGCTCCTCGGCGCGGGAGCCCGTTGGGCCGAGACCCCCCGGGAGCTGGGGCGGCTCGCGAGCGGCGGAACGATCTTCACGATGCTCTCGGACGCGCGGGCCGTCCGGGCCACCCTCTTCGGCCGGACGGGCGTCGAGAAGGGGGCCGGCGCCGGCACGACCGTCGTCGACCTGAGCACCGTGCTGCCGGACGACAGCCGGTCGTTCGCCGAACGGCTGGGTCGTCGCGGGATCCACTTCCTGGACGTGCCGGTCGGCGGGAGCACCGACGCCGCGGCCGAGGGCCGCCTCCTCGCGTACGCCGGCGGCTCGGAGGACGACCTGGCCCGCGTCCGCCCCTTGCTGGACCGCTTCTCGCGTCGGGTCGAGTGGCTCGGTCCCGTCGGCTCCGGTGCGTCCATGAAGCTCGTCAACAACATGCTCTCCATCGGCCACGTGGCGCTCGCGGCGGAGGCTCTCACCCTCGCCGAGGCGTTCGGCTTGGGCCGGGAACGGTCGATCGCTCTCCTCCTCGACGGGGGCGGCGAGTCGAGGATGCTCAGTTCGAAGCAGGAGGCGTTCCTGCGGCAGGAGTACCCGGCGCGGTTCCGGCTGGCGCTGGCCCGAAAGGACCTGGGGCTCGTCGACCGGGCGGCCCGCGGCGCGGGCACCTCGGCGCGGATCACCCGGGAGGTTCGGCGCCTCTACGACGAGGCGATCGCCCAGGGCCAGGGCGAGCAGGACGTCGCCGCGGTGTTCGAGGGGGCGCTGGCACGCCGACGGGCCGCGCCCTCCCGCGCTCCGGCGAGCGACGGTCCTCCGCCCTCCGGGGCCTCCCCCCCCGGCTAGATCGCGCGCTCCTTGGGTCGGTAGAACGCGCGGTGGACCTCGGCGGGCCCCCCGTCCGGCGGGAAGCGGACCCGCACCCCCGGGGAGCGCCCGAACATCGTGAACTCGAGCGAATACCACACGGCGGTCCAGCCGCCGGTCGGCTCCTCGAATGCTTCGCCGAAGTGGTACGTCGACTCCAGCACCGCGCTCGCCTTCCGCGCCAGCGGGTACGCCCACTCGAGCGCCTGGTCGCCGGACCTCGGCGCCCCCGGGTGCGGCGTCGGCTCGAGGTCGGCCTCCGCGCGGAACGGCCCCGCGACGATCCCGCGGCCGAAGACGTACCGCGCCCAGGTCGTACGCTGCCGGCCCGCCGCGGACCGCTCCGACAGGACGAGCCAGACGAACGGGTTGCCCGTGGGAACGACCGAGTCGAAGTCGCCGAGGGACTTCAGGCGCCGGCCGATGACGATCCGGCCGGCGAGCCGGATCGCGAAGTAGGCGCCGTAGAACACCATCAGGACGTAGACGGTCAGCAGGTAGATCGAGAACGCGACGTGGTTGCGCTCGACCCCGAGCAGCAGATAGAACGAGGCCACGGAGACCGCGAGGGTGAGGAAGTTGATCGCGCGATCCGCGTCCAGCTCGAGCTTCTTATCGGAGAACGGGAGGAGCGGCGGGACCGAGAAGTGCGTGAACCCGTCCTGGAGGATGTGGCAGACCCCCCCGACCTCCATCACGAGGAAGTAGACGAGCGGGGAACCGGGAGCGAGGAGCGGCGCGATCAGCGCTCCCGCGACCGCGACCAGGCTGACCCCGAACAGCGAATGCGTGATCCCGTGGTGCCGGAGGATCGGGAACCGGCGCGCGAGCGGGAAGAACAGCGCGTCCGCGTCCGGCAACCCGCCCGCGAGGGCGCCCGCCGCGAGGTACGACGGGTTGAACCCGACGATCCCGAAGGTGACGAGGTACGCGACCAGGACGTGCGTGAAGAGGTCCACGGGCCCGCACCCGAGGGCCTACAGGAGACCCTCTTCCATGACCTCGACCGACTCGACGCCCGGGACCTTCGCGAGGGCGTGCTCGAGCGAGTCGAGGACCCCGCCGGTGTCGTCCATCACCGCCGAGACCAGGAGCGATTTCAGGCCGTAGGCGATGTCCTTCACCTGCATCCCCCGGATCTGGACGCCCGCGGGGACCGACTCCTTCACGGCGTTCGCGACGGCCTTGAGGTCGGTGTCCACACCGTGCGGCATCAAGCGGAGCAGGACCGCGACCGAACCCATCGTGGCGTTCCTACGGACCTTCGAACCCGCACTTCGGGCAGCGGTACATCACGCTCTGGTCGCGGCAGCGGGCACACCGTCCGACGGTCGTCTCGCCGCAGCTCGGGCACGGGAACGACGTCGCGCCCGGTGCCGGGATCGCGTTGCCGCACGAGGTGCACTTGAGCTCGGGTCGGGCCATCATGCTGGGTTGTCCGCTCCGACCGGGCGCGTCACCGCCGCGTTGCGCCTCGCCGGCGCGCGGCCACCCGGGTTGCCAATATAAAGAGTGTCCCCGCGAACGCCACGATGCCGAGGACGACCCAGACCGTATCGTTGGGCGGCGGTCCCGTGACGTAGAACGTGGTCGAGTAGACCGTCTGTCCGTTCGCGAAGAGGACCAGTCCGTGCTCGTTCGCCACGGAGAGGGTGAACGTGTGGTAGCCGGCGGAGAGCCCCGTGGTCGCGTAGTCGTACGTCAGGTTGTACGACTCGTTCGCCTTCAGGGTCGGCACTTTCACCGTGCCGACGGGGGACCCGTCAAGGTCGACGATCAGGGTGAACGGGAGGACGGTCACGGTCGGTCCCGCGACGAGCGTCGCCCAGAGGACGTACGGGTGCACGACCTGGACGACGTACGTGAGCGTGGTCGTGACGTTCGCGCTCCCGAAGCTCGAGGTGATCCGGACGACGAGCGTCACCGGCTGGGTCCGGTTCGTGACGGTGAGCGTGGTCGTCCCCGGCGCCGCGCTCGTGATCTGGCCGGTCGCCGGCGAGACGGTGACGTTGGTCGTGTTGGACGCCGTCACGGTCACGTTCCACGCCAGCGTTCCGACGATCGTCCCGTTGGGGGCGACCGCGGGGCCACCGGTCGCGTTGATGTAGTAGACGCCCGACTCGTTCACCCCGAGCGCGGCCGGGCCCGAGATGTTGCCGGTCACGGGGGACGAGGCGGCGGGGGCCATCGGCACGGCCAGTGCGCCGGGGGCGGTCCCGAGGACGAGTCCGAGGCCGGCGGCCACGAGCAGGAGCGCGAGGGCGGCGGATCGGAAGCCCGGCCTCATCGACGCACCCACTTCCGGGTCCGCCACCACCGGTAGCCGAGCACGATGCTCGCAAGCGCGATCGCCGGCACGAAGGCGAGGATTGCGATCAGCGCCTCGGGAAGCACGTTGGGCGCCGGGCCGACCGCCGGGCCCGTCACGTAGAACGTCGAGCTCTTCCCCGGATGGAGGGCCGCGACCGGGACGCGGATCGTGGCGCTCGCGGTCGAGCCGGTGATGTTCGTGACCGTCGCCGAGACCGTGACCGACCCCGGCGGAACGAACACCGTCTGGGAGGTCGTGAGGTTGATGGCGAACGTCTCGTTCGCGCCGCCCTCCAGCGTCACCGGCGACGACGTGAGCGTCCCGTTCTGGGTCAACGCGGTCGTCCATCCCAGCGAGTTGAGGGCCCGTTCGTTCACGACCGCGATGGCGATCTGCTCCGGCGTGTTACCGCGGTTGACCAGGTAGAACGGTACCACGGCCGCCGAAGCCCCCACCTGCACCGGGTCGGTGGGCGTCGGACCGATGCCGACACCGTAGAACGGCAGCACGTGGACGGTCGGGGCGGGCGTGACCTGCCCGACCGTCGTACCGTTCGTCGTCTGGAAGGAGATCGCGACGGGCGCGTGGTTGGTCACGGTCCCGGCCGGGACGCCGATGCGGGCCTCGCCCGAGACCGCCGCCCCCCCCGGCTCCAGCGTCACGTTGCCGATCGTGAAGGTGAAGTTCCAGAACGCCGGGGAGCCGACCGGATGGACGGTGATTGGGACGTTTCCGGTGTCCCGGACGCTGAACGCGAACGTCGCCGCCCCCCCCGCCGAGACCGTGGCGGAGGTCGAACCGGAGAGCACCGCGGTCGCGGTGGTCTCGACCGGGACGGCCAGCGCGAGGGTCGCGCCGACGTTCCCGGATCGGATGACGACCGTCGCGTTGGCGGTCGCGTTACCGGCGAAGCCGTGGAGCGTCCCCGGAGCCGTGGCGAGGACCGAGTAGGTCCCGATCGGGAGCGCCAGGTCGAGTGTGGTACCCATCGCCACGTCGGGGAAGAGGGTCATGTCGCCGTAGGCGTCCTTCACGGTGACCGCGGCCGCGTTGACGGTCTGGGAGGGAGCGCTCGACGCGACCACGGAGATCGCCGCGTTCCAGGTGGGGAACAGCGTGATCGTGATGCTGCGAGCGTTGGGCTGCACGAGGGCCCGCCCGAAGGCGGCGTAAGCGCTGCCCGAGGAAGCGACCGCGTAGACGCGGTACGTCCCCGTCGGCAGCAGGGCGGCGAACGTCCCGTTCGTCGCGTTCAGGGTCGTGACGGAGGTCGAGGGGTAGGGGCCGACGAGCCGCAACGTGCCGGGGACCGTGCCGCCGCCCGCGGAACGCACGAGGCTCCCGTTGAACCACGCGGGCAGGACCGTGCCGACGAGGGCGACCGAGCACGCCGAGTCGGACGCGCTGACGGCGCACGAGGTGTCCGGGGCGGTCGCCCAGGTCTCCTCGATGCTCCCGTTGGGGCCGGAGGTGGCGACGGTCGTGTTGACCTCGACGGAGTACGTGCCGTTCGGTGGCAGGACGGCCGAAAAGCTACCGGCACTCGCCGGCGTCACGATCGTGGTACCGCTCCCGCCCACGAGAGTGACCGGGGTGGTGAGTTTCAGCGTCGTGCCGTTCGGTGCGACGAGGGTCCCGGATAGCGTCACCGCAGCGTGGTTGAGCACGAGCGTCGGCGCAATGGCGCCGTCTTCCGCGACGTTGACGTACGTCACGTTCGCGTAACGGAGCCCGGCGGTTGCGTTGGTGCCGTTCACGTGGGCCGTGTAGTTGCCGGCCGCGATGCGGAATCCGGTCAAGAAGGCAGTCCCGTTGGCGCTGACGGTCAGGGCCGGCGACGCGAAGGAGACCGTCACGTTCGCGGGAACGATCTTCTTCGGCAGGGTCAGCGAGCCCTTCGCCTTCACCTCCGGAAGCACGCTGATCGTGAAGTGCGCGGAGGCCGCCCCGAACGCCACGGTCGCGTTCACGGCCGCCGGGGAACGGTAGACGACCGAGCCGTTCGCCCCGGCCGCGGTCACCGCGTACCGTCCGGCCGGGAGAGTCAGCGTGAAGCTCGGCCCCCCGACTACCGATCGGGTGACGGCGGTCGGGGTCTCGCCGGTCAGGTTGACGGTGACGGGAGTCCCCGTGGGCACGCCGACGACGGACAGGGTCACGGGGACGCCCTGGACCGGCAGGTAGAGCCGCGTCAGGTTCTGCAGGCTGCCGGGCGTGAGGCCGCAGCGCGTGACCGACTCGTAGCCGGGCGCGGACGCGGCGACGCAGTAGCCACCGGCGGAGAACGGGATGCTGGACGGCAGGTTGAACCCGACCGCGGACGATGCGGAAGCGAGCGCCCGCACGCCCGGGCCGGACGGTCCGGCCGTGACCGACACGCTCGCCCCGGCGGCGGCGAAGAAGCCGGTCGACCCGTTCGTCCCGACGGTGAACTGGGGGGTGATCGCGGTCGACGTGTCGAGGTCGAGCGTGGTCGCGTTGGCGATCGTGGTCGAGCCGAGGGCGGCGAAGCTCTCGGTGGAGCTCGAGCTCAGGCCCTGCAGCGCGAGCACGGAGTACGCGCCGGCCGGGAGGTACATCCCGTACGACCCCGTGGTGTTGGCCCACGCGACGAGCTCGCCGCTGCCCGAGCTCGGGTAGGCGATCACGGCGGTCTCGAGGAGCGATTCGCCCGCGACCGGCGGGGCTTCGCCGGCGAGGCGGTAGGCCGGCGTGAGGTTCAGCAGCAGCGTGGGGCTGGTCGTCCCCCCGGTGACGGTCACGGTCCCCAGCGCGGCCGAGAGCGAGCTCCCCGCGTACCCGAGAGCGTAGACCGAGTAGCTCCCCGCCCGGAGGGACATCTGGGCGTATCCGGCGGAGTTGGTCATCACAACCGACGTGTCGCCCGTCGCGTTCACGGCGGTTTCGATGATGTTGTGCCCCACGCCGGTGAACGAGAGGAGCGGAACGAAGCTCACCGGGACGTCGGCCACGCCCGCCGCGCCCGAGACCGCTTCGACCGTCACGGTGCCGGTCGGCTCGAGCACGAGGTCCGCTGTCGCGGGCGACGCGGACGAGTTCGCATCGACCGCGACGACGTTCGAACGGTCGGAGGAGTTGGAACCGACCGCCTGGACTGTGTACGCACCGGGCACGAATCCCTTGAACGAGTACGTCCCCCCGGTCGCGGAGGTGGTCGTGGCCACGATGCCGGTGGAGTTGGACAGGCTCACGAGGGCGCCGACGGCGGCGCTTCCGCTCGCCGACCGGACGGTACCGGTGATCGAACCGGTCGCGAGACCGACGGTGGCGTTCGTCGTCCCGCCGGCGCTCACGTTCTCGCTCGTCTGGTTGAACGTCGTGCCCCCGACCGTCACGGAGTAGTTGTACAGCCCCGGCGGGATCGAGGGAAGGGAGAACGACCCGCTCGCGTCGGTCACGGCGGTGAACGAATCGAGCCCGCTCTGCGAGAGGGTGACGCGGGCCCCCGGGATCACGAGGTCCGTGGTCGGCTCGAACGTCGACGAGTTCGCGGTGTTCCAGTAGACGAAGCCGTTGACCGTCCCGCTCGGGATCGTGATCGGCATCACCACCGTCTGCGGGTCGAGGCTGTAGCCGAGCGCGTCGGGCACGTAGACCTTGATCGAGCGCACGAGGTTGTCGCCGGCCTGGGAGAGCGCGTCGAACGTGCCGGTCGTCAGGTTGATGGTGTCGTTGCCCGGCGGCAGGATGAGCGAGAACGTCCCGTTCGCGTTCGTCACGTTCGTCATGTGCGGGATCCCGTACCCGTCGTAGACCGTGACGCGGACGCCGGGCGCGGGCTTTCCGTTCGGTAGGTGGATCGACCCGAGGACGGGCTCGCCGGGGTAGTAGGCGAGCATCGTCTCGCCGCCTTCGAAGTACGAATCCGCGGAGGTGTCCGCGGTGCCGTTCGTCTCGTTCGCGACGTGGAGCGCATTGTGCAGGTTGGTGGCGTAGAAGCACGAGGCGCCGGCCGTGGCGTTCTTTACGCCGGGGCAAACGTAAGCGGTGTGGTAGACCATCTGGAAGTGCTCGAGCATCCAGCCGGGCTCGAGCGGGGAGGACTGGGCCGCTCCGGTCAGGCCCGGTATACCGCCGCTCAGTCCGACGTCGGTCCCGTTGTAACCGATGTACTCCCGGTAGATCATCGAGTTGTAGAACGGCGCCGAGTAGTTGATCTCGTACTGGACGGGGCTCACGTCGGCGGGGACCTGGCCGAGGGGGTAGGTGTTCCCGTCCGATCCGAGGACGGTGACGTTGAAGAACGTGGTCGGCAGGCCGGCGGAGTTGATGACGCGGCCGGTGAGGTCGGCCGGGGCGTAGAAGATCCCCGTGTCGGAGCCGCTGAAGGGGAACAGGCGGCTGTCGGTCATCGCGTACCGGATCGTCCAGCCGGTGTAGGCCTGGATGTCGTCGTAGACGCGGGCGACTCCGGTGAGCGAGAGGGACCCGGCGAGGAAGTACGACACCGCGAGGTACATCGCGTTGTCGTCGGTGATCGTGGAGGGGTTGACGGGCAGGTACTTCTCGGGGTTCCCGACCACGAGGCTGTAATCGTTGCTCTCGTTGACCAAGTAGTTGTGCAACTCGGTGAGGTTCACGCCGTCCCTCGCCAGGACCGCGTTGAGGCCGGTGGGCAGCGTCGGGTCGCCCGACTTCTCCTGCTCCGCCTGCAGGAGGGTGGTCGCGAGCACAGCGATGGCGAGCGACTCGTTCTGGGCGAGCAGGAACTGTCCGGCCGGGTCGATCCCGTTCTGGAAGTTGTCCGCGACGCTCGGATGCTGCCCCTGGTCGATCGCCTGGAACCCGTAATCCCACCAGCTGACGAATGCCGGACGCTGGGGTTCGGGCAGGTTGGTGTCCTGCGTGGCGAGCCAGTTGTAGGCGGCGCTGTCGTACTGGTTCGGCGTGTCCAAGGACGAGCCGGCGGCCCCCAGAATGTTGGACGCGGGGGACGACGAGTTGAGCTTGAGCCAGGACGGGATCGTGTCGTTGATCTGCTGCGCCAACGCGTCCTTCGTGTTGCCGGGGATGCCGGCGTCGACCGAGAGCCAGACGTTCGGGAGGATGAGCGCGACGACGAGGGCGAGGACGAGCACGTGCCGCGCCTTGAACGCCTTGCGGAAGGCGGCCGCCCGACCCCCGCGGTCCGAGAGGGAGGCGACGGTCCGCCGCAGCGCGGGGTACCCGCCCACGTCCAGGGCCCGGTGCAAGGCCTCGGCCGACAGGAGCGCAAACGCGGGGGCCCCGACCACGAAGAACTTCGCGGCCGAGATCGGGAGGTAGATCGAGATGATCGAGAAGACCATGAACGCGATGAGGTACCGCTTGAACCGGCCCCGCGCCAGGAAGTAGCCGAACAGCGCGAGTCCCACGAACGCGAGGAAGAAGGTGAACACCCCGTAGCCTATGACGAGCGCGTCGACCGACGGGGCCTGCGCCTCCGCGATGGTCGAGTAGATCAGGTTCTTGACGAAGTATCCCTGCCCCGTGACGACGTCCGTGAAGTACCGCGGGAAGACCAGCTTGAGGAAGATCGCGGCCGCCCCCACGAAGGCGACCAACGCGGGAATGGAGAACACCCACGGGATGTCCCGCATCAGGAGGAACGGCAGCAGGATCAGGAGCACCCCGAAGAACAGGAGGATCGGCACCTCGAGGAACAGGTCGATCTCACCCTGGACGATGTAGTACGGAGCGCACATCGGGAACGCGACCAGCCCGATGATCCACGTCGAGACGTACAGCCCGAACGAATCGACCTTGTGGATCCGCTCGACCAGCATGGCGACCAGTAGCGTGACGCCGATCAGGGCCACTCCGTAGGTGTACCCCTGCCAGGCGAGGGCCAGGGCCCCCAGACAGACCCCCGTGAAGACCGACCATTTCACCGCCGTTCGCTCGGTGCGCAGGAAGGCGCGGATCCCCGGGATGTACTGCCCGGGCTTGCGGTAGCTCTCGATCCACCGTCTCGACCCGACCGCCTTGAGGGTGCGAAGGTAGGCGTAGACCAGGACCATGACGAAGAACGTGTAGAACGTGAGGTAGTTCGCATACCCGAACGTCCCCGAGTCGATGGTCGCGGTCATGAACGGGAAGATCAGACAGGCGATCAGGCCCATCCGGCGCCCGCTGACCTCGCGGCCGATGAGGTAGAGGGGGAACACGCCCAGCGCTGCCCACAGCGGGGGTTCCATGTCGAGGAACCAGGCCCCGGCGGCCACGGCGTTCCCGCCGAACAGCGGCGCGAAGAGTATCCCGAGGACCGCGTTCAGCCAGTCGAACAGCGGTTCCCGCGGGTTGATCGCCCCGATGGGGAACTTGAGCATCGGGTCGAAGACGAGGTTGTGATGCGTCATGATGATGTACGCCATCACGCGCGAATGGTAGTACGAGTCCGAGCCGCCCGCGTACGTGTACAGCGCGCCGTACTGCGCGATGATGGGGTACTGCCAGACCGTGTTGATCAGGAGCGTGAAGCCGAATGCGCTCAGCAGCAGCGCGAGCGTCCACCCGTGGCGCCGCCACCAGCCCACCTGAGTCGAGTCCATGCTACCGCGCCCTTCCGTTGCGGGGGCGGGCCGCGAGACCTGGGGGCGGTATAAATAGCCTCCTTAGACCGAGGGCGGCCGGAGCCGAAATGGGCCGTCGAGCGCGGCTTCGCGCCGAGCGGTCGCGGGCTCAGCCGATCGCCCGAAACCGATAGAAGACCCGGCCGTCGGGGACCTCGTAGGACTCGACACGGACGGTCGCCCCGATCTCGAGCTCGTTCCAGGGCCGCCCGTCCACGCGGCCGAACAGGCGGAGCGGTGCCCCGTCGAGGTCGACCAAACCCACGGCGAACGGGACGTCGCGCTCCATCCCCTGCGGCGCCCCGGCGAGGACCGCGCTGAACGCATACAGCCGCCCGCGGTCCGGGAGGTCCACCCACTCGAGCTCCTCGGTGTGGCATCGCGGACACGCCGTACGCGGGGGCCAGTGGAGGAGGTCGTCCTTCGCGCACCGGGTGGTCGAGAGTCGGCCCTCGCGGAGTCGGTCGAAGAACCGGACGAGCCGCGTCCCAGCTTCCGTCTCGGGAGGGAAGAAATCGAGCAAGTAGGGCGGCGGCGCCTCCGCCACCACCTTCTTCCGCCTCGGGGCAGGCGCGGCCGGCGGGACTGGCACCTCGGGGGTCTCGGGCACCACGGGAAGGGCGACGGAGGCCCGGGTCCTCCGGCGTTCGCGGCTCATGCGGCCCGCCCCCGACGGTAGACCATCACGGAGTGGACGTTCGCGCTGCCCGAGAGGTTGTGGACGAGCGCCCACTCCGGGTTCGGGACCTGCCGAGCGGAGGGGACGGTTCCCGCGAACTGCTCGAACACTTCGACCGCCTGGGCGATTCCAGTCGCGCCGAGCGGGTGGCCGCAGCCGAGGAGCCCCCCGCGCGGGTTCACCACGATATCGCCGCCCAGGTCGCTGCGACCGTCCTCGACGAACCGGCCGCCTTCGCCGGGGGCGCAGAGGCCGAGCGCCTCGTACTCCACGATCTCGGAGATGGAGAAGCAGTCGTGCAGTTCCGCAAAGTCGAGGTCGCGCACCCCGATCCGGGCCATCTCGAGCGCCTCGCTCGCCGCCCGCTTCAACCCGGGCCACTCGGTGAGCGAGCCGGCGTGGGCGAGGTTGTGGAAATCGGAGTACTGACCCGTCCCGCGGATCCAGGCCTTCGGGCCGGGGAACTGGCGGACGACGTCCTCCGACGCGAGCACGACGGCGGCGGCGCCGTCGGTCATCGACGAGCAGTCCCCCAGGCGGAGCGGCGGGGCGACGACGGGAAGGCGCAGGAGCTTGTCGCGCGGGAAGGTCTTCTCGTAGAACTGGGCGTTCGGGTTCGAGTTGGCGAACCGGTGGTTCTTCTCGGAGACGGCCGCCATCTGCTCCTCCGTGGTCCTGTGCTCCAGCATGTGGCGCTGCGCGACCATCGCGAAAAACGGGGGCGCGGTGGCGCCCGCCGGTCCGTCCCAGGCGCGGTCCATGACGCACGCCATCGCGGTGTTCGCCTCGGCCATCGAGGGGAGGTTCATCTTCTCCACGCCGACGGCCACGGCGATGTCGGAGAGTCCGGAGGCGATCGCGGCATACGCCGACCGGATCGCCGACTGGCCCGACGCGCAGGCTAGTTCGGTCCGTTGGATCACGCGGGTCGGCCGGATCCCCATCTGCTCAGCGGCCAGCGGCGCGACGTGCGACTGGAAGGCCAGCCGCTCGGGCATCGCCGCGCCGACGAAGAGCGAGTCGACGTCGCGAGCCCGGAGATCCGGGACCGCCCGGAACAGCGCCGCGCCGATCTCCTGGGCAAGCTCGCTCCAGGTCGTCGCGCGGACGCCGAACTTGGTCGTGGCACCGCCGACGACGGCGACCGTCCGGCCGTTCATCGCGCCTCCGAGCGAACGGCCGCGGCGACCCGGTCCCCGGCCCCGGAGGTCGTGACCGTCCCGCCCTGGTCGTAGGTACGCGCGCTTCCCTCCGCGAGGGTCCGCGCGACCGCGCGCTCGAGCCGGTCCGCCTGCGTCGTCATCCGCGGGTCGGCGTGCCGCTCGCCCAGCCAGCGGAGCATCTGCTCGATCGCGAAAAACGTGGCGAACGGGTTGACCTGATTCTTGCCGGCGTGCTTCGGAGAGCTGCCGTGGACCGGTTCGAACATCGCGTGATCCTTGCCGATGTTCGCGCCGGCGGCGAACCCCATGCCCCCCTGAAGGACCGCGGCCAGGTCGGTGATGATGTCCCCCATCATGTTCGGAGCGACCACGACCGAATAGTGCTCGGGGTTCCGCACCAGCCACTGGGTGAAAGCGTCCACGTACGCGTAGTCCCGCTGGACCTCGGGGAACTCGGCCCCGACCCGGTCGAACGTCTCGCGGAAGAACCGGCACCCCTCGAGCACGTTGGACTTGTCGACGCAGGTCGCGCGTCGGACCCGGTCCTCGGGAGCCCCCCGAGCGCGGGACCGGGCGAGTTCGTAGGCGTACCGGACGATTCTCTCGGTCCCCTTGCGCGTGATGACGCGGGTGTCGATCGCGACCTCGGTCTCGCCGCCGCGCGCGAGGCGGCCCCGGGCCGGCGTGTACAGCCCCTCGGTGTTCTCCCGGACGACCACCAGGTCGACGTTCTCGGGCGACCAGACGTCCCGATACGCGCCGCTGATCCGATGGGTCACGCCGGGGTAGAGCCGACACGGTCGTACGTTTGCGTAGAGGTCGAGCTTCTCCCGAAGCCCCAGGATGAGGGCGCGGCCGGCGAGGTCGCCGTTCGGCAGCTGGGCTCCGGGCCAGCCGACGGCGCCCACGAGGACCGCGTCGGCCCGGTGCGCCGCCGCCTCGGCCTCGGGCTCCCACTCCCGGCCCCGCAGGAGGTAGTACTGGCCGCCGCCCGGGTACTCGGTCGCCTTCCACGGCGCGGCGGCTCCCTCGGCCAGCGCCGCCATCACCTTGAGGCCCTCGCGGACCACTTCGGGCCCGGTCCCGTCGCCGGGGAACACCGCGAGGTCGTACGCCGCGTCCTTCACCGCGGCGCTCCGCCCGCCGCCGCCACCGCGCGACGGGCTTCCAGCTCCTGACGGACCTTCTCCACGAGTCCCCCCGCTTCGAGGAGGCCCATCAGATGGGCCGGGATCGGCGGGAAGTTCAGCCCACGGCCGGTCGTGACGTTCGAGATCCGGCCCGCCGCCAGGTCGATCCGGGCCGTTTGGCCCTGCTCGAAGATCTCCCGCACCCCCCGGGCCTCGATCGCCAGCAGGCCCAGGTTGATCGCGTTCCGGAAGAAGATGCGCGCGAACGAGTCCGCGACGATCGCGCCGACTCCGGCAGCGCGCATCGCCTGCGGCGCGTGCTCCCGGCTCGAGCCCGAGCCGAAGTTCTCGCCCGCGATCAGGATGTCCCCCGGGCGCGACGACGCCGCGAACTCGGGCAGGGCGATCTCGAAGACGTGCTTCTTGAGCTCGTTCGGGTCGATCACCGTGAGGTACTTCCCCGAGATGATCTGGTCCGTGTCAACGTCCCGGCCGAGCGTCCAGACCCGGCCTTCGATGACCTTCTCCACGCGACCCCTCCGTCAGGCGTACTCCCGAGGGTCGGCGATCTCGCCGCGGATGGCGCTCGCCACGACCGCGGCCGGCGACATAAGGTAGATCCGGGCTTCCTTCGCGCCCATCCGTCCGGGGAAGTTCCGGTTGGACGAAGAGGCGCACGCTTCCTCGGGCGCCAGGATCCCCATGTTCCCGCCGAAACACGCCGAACAGCTCGAGTTGGTGAACACCGCGCCGGCGTCGGTGAACGTCTGGATGATGCCTTCCCGCAGGCACTGGTCGTAGATCTTGGTGGAGGCGGGGGAGACGATGAACCGGACCCCCTTCGCCACCTTCTGGCCCTTCATCAGGGCCGCCCCCTCGCGAAGGTCCTCGATCCGCGCGTTCGTGCACGACCCGAGGAACGCCTGGTCGATCCGGACGTGCTCGCGGGCGACGTCCGGCAGCGGACGGACGTTGTCGGGGGAGTACGGGCACGCGACCATGGGAACCATCGCGTCCACATCGACGTCGATCGTCCGCTCGTACTCGGCGTCGGCGTCTGCCCGAACCGGGTGCATCGCGTGCTTTGCGATCGGCGCCAGATAATCGAACGTCGTCTGGTCCGGGGCGACCATGCCGGCCTTCGCGCCCATTTCGGTCGTCATGTTGCAGAGCGTGAACCGCTCGGGCATCGAGAGCCGCTCGACCGACGGTCCGGAGTACTCCACCGCGCGGTAGGCCGCCCCGGTCGTCTTTACCTCGCCGACGATCCGGAGGACGAGATCCTTGGCCGTCACCCCCGGCCCGAACGATCCCCGGACGCGGATCGATATCGAGGTCGGGACCTTCAGCCACAGCCGGCCGAGGGCAAGGACCGCGGCCATCTCGGTTGGTCCGATCCCGGTGGCGAAAGCGCCCATGGCCCCCAGCATGTTCGTGTGCGAGTCGGTCCCGACCGCGAGGTCGCCGGGGACGACCCAGCCGTTCTCGGCGAGGATCTGGTGGCAGATGCCGTGCTGGCCGACGTCGTAGAAGTGCGGCAGGTGGACCTCCTCGGCGAACTTCCGTAGGATGCGGTGCAGGACCGCCGCCCCCTCCGTGGAGGCGGGGACCCAGTGGTCGA